>CBFHYP010000032.1:0-10242 GCA_965660095.1 Puniceispirillaceae bacterium (SeqCode) | reverse complement strand
CTACCTCCCATGTGGGGTAAATCGAAGCAAAAAAGATACGATTTTTCTAACCCGTGGGCTAAAAAGCTGTTCTGTGAAAAAGGAACCTGCTGCCCTTTTTGAGGCTTCTGAATAGCTTGGATAGGGGGCAATCGCACTTGCAATGGCTGAGATTTTCATTCTCTTTTGAATCGCCATCGTCCAGGTGTGAATCATCTCACCAGCATGGGGGGCTAGAATGGTTGCGCCAAGCACATGGCCTTTTTTTGTGGTGATAATCCGCAATACGCCATCTGTGCGGCGCTCAGCACGGGCGCGGTCATTTTCTTTCAACTCCCAATCCTTATAGCGTATTTCCCCCGCACCATATTTCATCATTGCCTCTGGCAAATTCATTCCTGTTTGTGCCATTTCAGGGTCTGTATAGGTCACCCAAGGCACAGCATGTTCAGCGACTTTTGCGGGAATTTTAAACAGCATATTTTGAATGGCGATAGAGCCATGATATGCCGCCATATGGGTGAATTGATGACGTCCTGCAACATCGCCAATCGCAAAAATACGTTTGTTGCTGGAGCGTAGCCTATTATCTGTGACAATACCTTTAGGGTTTACCTCAACCCCTGCATTTTCTAGCTTTAGACCTTCAAGATTAGGGCGTCTGCCAACCGCAACAAGCAGATGCGAGCCTGCTAAAACCTCACCTGAATCTAGCTCAACCTCAATAGTGCTTGTGCTCTCTGCAGCAGGATTTTTTGCTGCTCTCACCTGATTTATCTGAACATGTTCATAAAAATTGATTTCTTCAGCTTCAAGTTGACGTTTTAGCCTTGCGACAATTTCAGGGTCATCTCGGAACATAATGGGGCCAAGATCAACAACACTCACCCGTGAACCTAGCCTGCGATGGGCTTGTGCCATCTCAACCCCAATCGGCCCACCACCAATAATGATGAGATGTTCAGGGCGCTCTTGCAGCTGAAAAATTGTCTCATTTGTGAGGTAATCTACCTCCTCAACCCCTGTGATAGGCGGAACCCACGCATGCGAGCCTGTGGCCACCACAAAATAGCGTGCTTTAACCGTAACTTCAGTCCCATCCTTATCAATGCCGCTTACTTTGTTCTTTGAGATGAAGGATGCGTTGGCTTGGATAACCTTAACGCCTAAACCTTCAAATCGTTCGACAGAATCATGTGGTGCTATGGAAGCGATGACATCATGCACATGTGCATTTACAGCCGCAAAATCTACCATATCGTCGGTGTTGGCCTTAATCCCCATCACTGGCTTGCCTTTGGCATAATACGCAGCCTTGCCAGCTGATAATAGGGCTTTAGAAGGTACACAGCCTGTATTTAAACAATCGCCCCCCATCTCAGCACGTTCAAAAAGAACGGTATCTGCGCCCATTTGTGCAGCGCCTGCGGCTACCGATAATCCGCCAGAACCTCCACCAATAATACAGATGTCACATGTGATCTCTGTCATTTGTATCTCCTCATTTGAAGTTTATTCGGGGTCTGAAATATCTTCAGCTTAATTTTTCTTAAATTTCTTAATCAGCACAGGCAATAAGGCCATCACCCCAAGCGCGCCAAGCGGCAAAATAACCTGCGGTTCTGTCAGCAAAGATAAATTCGGCACCTCACCACGGCTAAGCACATGGTCAAAACCTTGCGCTACCCAAACATAAATCAAACTGCCAGGGGCAATGCCAAAAAAAGTGGCGATGATGAAGGAGCTTGCAGACATGCCAACACATGCGGGCACAATATTCACTACCCAAAAAGGTGCAGCAGGAATAAGCCGCAAGGCGAGCAAATAGAAAAAGCCATTTTGCTGAAAGCCAAGCTCTAGCTTTGCCATAAAGGGACCAGCTTTCGCTTTTAACCAGTCATGCAGCAAATTACGCGCCGCAAAAAAGACTACAAAAGCGCCCAAGGTGGCTGCAACTAAGATGATAGGTGCGGCTGTCCAGCCTAAAATTGCGCCCCCCGATAAGGTCAGTAATGACGCGATAGGAAGCGATAGGGCTACCGCCGCAAAATAAAGTGCAAAATACAAACAAAGTGAGACTATCCATCTATCTGCAACAAATTGTTTGATATCTGAATAAGACCCTGCAAGCGCCTCAAAAGAAAGGTAGCGATGCGCACCACTGGCAAAAAATAGCACTAACCCAGTTACAAGAATTGCAGGTAAGAGGAATTTGCGCAAACCTGCAAGTGGGGATGAAGATGGTGAAGTATTCATGTTAGTCCCTAATTTTAATCATATTTTATTACGCGTTTCATTATTTTGCCGTATTTTTTCCATAGCTGTTAAGATACAGAACACATATGTTAGGACACATCTTCTCATAAGTTGAAAAGCAATTGTCCTGAATGTATAAAACAGGCTAGACAGAATACAGGCTAGACAGAATTAAGAATTGTAAACAAGCTAAACATCACACCTATGGTTTCAAAAGACGTTAATCAAAACGGACAACAGCAAAAATCGGAACGCGAGCTAGATAGGCAGCAGCGTCTTGATGCGGCTTTGCGTGAAAATTTGCGAAAACGGAAACAACAGGCAAGGGCGCGTAAAGCACCTTCCCCAGAAAATAGTGCCAAAGAAAATAGTGCCAAAGAAAATAGTGAATGATAGCAGTTGCTCAATATGTGTATAAAATAGGGACCAGACCAGATGTCAGATAGTTTAAAAATCATTGGTGGCGAGAAGCTGGTTGGCACGATACAGGTGAGCGGTGCAAAAAACGCTGCCCTGCCATTGCTTGCGGCTAGTTTGATGACTGATGCCCCTGTCAAATTTGGTAATATGCCAGACCTTGCAGATACAAGGCTGATGATGAAATTGCTCTGCCATATGGGAAAGCAGGCAACAGCAGAAACAGATAGCTGGGAGCTTTCAGGGCCTGTAACCCATTTTGACGCGCCCTATGATTTGGTATCGCAAATGCGGGCATCGATTTTGGTAATGGGTCCTGTTTTGGCGCGTCATGGGCAGGCGAGTGTGTCTTTGCCAGGGGGGTGCGCTATTGGTACGCGTCCTGTTGATTTGCATATTAAAGCGATGCAGCAATTAGGGGCAACGGTTGAGCTGGCAGATGGCTATGTCAAAGCGCGTGCATCAAAAGGGCTATTGGGGTGTGATATTTCTTTCCCGTTTGTGTCGGTTGGTGCAACAGAAAATGCGATGATGGCAGCGTGTCTTGCGCAAGGGCAAACACGGCTTATCAATGCAGCGCGCGAGCCTGAAATTATCGATTTAGCACAGTGCTTGAATTTGATGGGCGCTAAAATCACAGGTGCTGGTTCTGATATTATCACCATTGATGGGGTGAGTGCGTTAAATGGCTGCCATCATGATGTGATTGCAGATAGGGTAGAGGCGGGAAGCTATGCGATTGGTGCGGCATTATGCGGGGGTGAGGTAAAGCTTACGCATATCCAGCCGCCACTTATTGACAGCCTGCTAAATAAATTACAAAGCGCAGGGATAAGCCTTGAAAAAGGCGCAGACAGCTTGATTGTGAAAAGTGATGGACGTTTTGGTGCGGTGAATATTGAAACCCAACCTTATCCAGGCTTTCCAACAGATTTACAAGCGCAATTTATGGCGATGATGTGTCTTGCGGATGGACAATCTATTATTAATGAAACGATTTTTGAGAACCGTTTTATGCATGTGCCTGAGCTAAGCAGATTAGGTGCAGATATTCAGGTAGATGGACGCAAAGCCATTGTGACAGGCAAAAAAACCCTGCAAGCTGCCCCGGTAAGCGCGACAGACCTGCGTGCGTCTGTCTCGCTTGTGCTAGCTGGTTTGGTGGCAGAAGGGGAGACAACAGTGCGTAATATCTATCATTTAGATAGAGGGTATGCAGATATTGAAACAAAGTTGGGGGCTTGTGGTGCCAAGCTTGAACGCGCATGACACCGCCTCATGCTGAGTTCGAGAATAGCGCTGAGGTAAAGCTAAAAGCGCAAGATAGCCAAGACCTTGAGGTAATTTCAGCATTGCTTCAAGATGGGCTGGTTGCATCAGCAGACATGTTTTTTGACAGGCAGGCGGGTAGCTTTGTGATGCTGGTTAACCGTTTTTGCTGGGAGCAATCGCATGATGGGCAGACTTATAGGTGTTTGTGCGGGGTGAATATTGGCCATGTGCGCGCGGTAAGTCACCGAAATCTTGCAGTATCTGCGCCCAATGATGCATCACAATTTTACAATCTGCTTGCATTATCGTATGACCAAGCGCAAGAACAACTGACCTTGATTTTTTCAAATGAAGGTGAGATTAGATGCAAGATAGATAGGCTTGATGTGCGGATTAAGGATGTTGCTGCACCTCACCCGACGATGAAAACGCCTGAACACCCAGCAGAAAATAAGCAGTGAGCGTTCCCATGAATTCCGCACAAACCCCATTAATTTTTGCGCTACCTAAAGGCCGGATATTAGAACAAATACTGCCTTTATTTGAGCAGGTTGGCATTGTGCCTGAGCCTGGGTTTTTTGCCTCAGGGGACAGGCGGTTGCGTTTTTCAACATCTGTTGAAGGTCTTGAGATTATTCGGGTTCGAAGTTTTGATGTGGCAACTTTCATTGCTTATGGTGCGGCGCATATTGGTATTGCGGGCTCTGATGTATTGATGGAATTTGACCATCCTGAAATTTATGCGCCTTTGGATTTAAGGGTGGGAAAATGCAGAATGGTAGTGGCAAGTGAAGCGCATCTTGCAAAAACCGAAGATCCGCGAAGCTGGTCTCATCTTCGGGTCGCTACCAAATATCCGCATGTTACCAAAACCCATTTTGCAAAACGCGGGGTTCAGGCAGAATGTATTAAACTCAACGGTGCAATGGAATTAGCGCCTTCGATGGGGCTATGTAGACGGATTGTTGATTTGGTTGAAACAGGCTCAACGTTACAAGCAAATGGCTTAGTTGAAATTGAGCATATTGCTGATATTTCATCGCGCTTAGTGGTTAATCGTGCAGCCTTTAAACAACACCCGCAAATTATTGGAAGTTGGGTTGAAAAATTCCGTCAGGCATTAGGCTAAAACCCTATCCCTGATAATATGTAACACATGCCTCAACCATTGAGGCAGGTAGAAAAAATGACATCAGATAACGGCAATAAAAGCTTAGGAAGCATTATTCATATCGATGTAGAACGGGACAGCAAAATTGCAGTGCCGCCAGAAAGATTGCATGAACAAACCGTTGCAATTTACGATTTGCTTGATGATAATAGTTTTCTGCTTTCTCAGGATGTTCAAACTGACGCTGAGATGCGCTACCGTGTTGTTTTGAAAACAGATTTTAGACATGTTTTTTTTGATGTGCGCGATGAGCAAGATAATCAAATCAACGGATTTGGGATGGCGCTAGGTCCGTTTAGGCGGATTATTAGAGAATATCATCTTGTCTGCACAAGTTATTACGAGGCTATCCGAACAAAATCCCCTTCGCAAATCCAAGCCATTGATATGGGACGCAGGGGCTTGCATAATGAAGGGGCAGCCTTGTTAAGCGAAAGATTATTAAGTTATGCGCAAGTGGATACGCAAACCTCGCGCCGTCTTTTTACACTTATTTTTGTTCTCACACATAAAGGCTAGCAAAGCCAGATTGATAAAACATGACTGAAACTGTCAAAACCACATCACACTCAGAGCGCAATTTAAAAATATTATTTGCATGCACCCAAAATGCGGTGCGCTCTGTTATTGCAGAAGCACTGCTTAATCAAAAAAATATCCCGGATATTGATAAGGTGCGTTCTTGCGGGGTAATTGTAGGGGTTGCAGATGGTTTTACCATTGCGGTGATGGCGGAATTAGGTATTGATGTTTCAAGCCATGAGCCCACCAATTTTGATGCCCTTAATCCAGCTGATTTTGATATCATTATCTCCTTCTCCCATGATGCTGAACATTTTGTGCAAGACTGGGCGATTGAGGGCACAAACTGTATGTTCTGGGATGTAAAACCGCCGCTTCATTCAGAGCATTCGCGAGATGAAACCCTTCTCCACTATCAACATTTAAGAGATGATATTGCCGCTAGAATTGATGGTTTCATCGCCTCAATATCTTAATGCGTATAATAGAAGAGTATTAGCATTATAGGATAGTGCTAAAGCGTGATAAATTTGTCACATTAGCCCATAATTTAGGATTTCAGTGGGTTAGAACTTGATTTTAGATAGGAAATTGGCCAAAAATATGGCCAATTTTTGATAGTATAGGATTGAATTTATGGCCAAAGAAGGCGTTATCGAATTTTCAGGAACAGTCGCTGAATTGCTTCCTAATGCGATGTTCCGAGTCAAACTGGATAATGACCATGAGGTGCTTGCCCATACAAGCGGCAAAATGCGCAAAAATAGGATCAGGGTTCTAGCAGGGGACAGGGTGAATGTTGAAATGACCCCGTATGATCTGACCAAAGGGCGCATCACCTTCCGTTTCAAGTAAGCGAAACATTAGGCGTTACGTCTCATTCCGTAAGATAACGGCGATAAGACAACCCTTAAAACACAGCTTTCCTATAGCGAGCTTTCCTATAGCATAAAGGTCAAAATATATGGCGATTGCGTTTCGGTGCCATACCCATCCGCGGTGGAAGGAAGCTAAATTTGTGCTGGCCTCGCAATCTCCTAGACGGCTAGCTTTATGCCAAAAAATTGGTATTACGCCAGACCTGCTTCACCCTGCAGATATTGATGAAACCCCGTATAAAGATGAAAAGCCTGCAGCGTATGTCGAGCGAATGGCACGCCAAAAAGCGCGTGCGGTACAGGCGCAATTTCCGATGCATTTTATTCTTACCGCTGACACAGTGGTGAGTTGTGGGCGAAAAATTTTGGACAAAACCGAAGATAGTGCCAGCGCAAAGGCGTGCCTTGAGCAGTTATCGGGGCGTAAGCATAAAGTGTTGGGCGGGGTATGTTTAACCCTTCCTGATGGCACAGAGCGCTATAAATTATCGACAAGTATTGTGCGGATGAAGCGTCTTTCCCATCTTGAGATCAAAGCCTATTTAGCGAGCGGCGAATGGCAGGGAAAGGCTGGCGGATATGCTATTCAAGGCCAAGCAGAACAATTTATCCACTCACTTCAAGGCTCTTATGCTAATATTGTAGGTCTGGATGTATATATGCTATCTGGAATGCTTACCGCAGCAGGATTTAGTCATGATATTTCTGAAAACACGCCCGCATAATGTGCACCGATAATGCAGGCTAGAATTATCCATACAACCCATCATAGCCAGCCGATTACGCTGTTGGTAGAAGATGGGCAGGTGGTGCAATGCTGGCCTAGCTTGCCAGCGGCAATTGGCGCTATTCACCAGGTGCGGTTTGAGCAATATTCATCTGCCTTTCGTCTTGCTCAAGCTGTTTTGGATACAGGTGAGCGCATATCTGTGAAATTACCGTTTGGGCAAAAAATTAACGCAGGTGACTGGGGGCTAGTGACCATCACCGCGCACCCTTTTGAAGATAAATTAGCCCAAGCCATAGCGCGTGTAGAAATTGCCGGACGCTATATTTTATTCAGGCAAACCCATCAAAACGGCATCCACATTAGAAGCTCAAAGAAAAAGCAAGATAGTGCGCGCGCTGATGCCGAAATCCTCTATCCTGAATTAATGCGCCGTGCTGAACAGCTTACAGCTTTGGGGGAGCATATTGAGATTGTGCTTCGGCGTAGTGCGCTTCGGCTGGCGCATCCGGGCGCCATTCTGCAGGAGGCTGATTTGCTGATACAGCATTTCAATGCACAGGTTTCCTCTGTCCAGCATTTCACACAAAAAGGCGAAATATTCTCAGGTTTTGATGCGCTAGATTTGGCGCGGTTAGAAGCCCCTGATGCAGCTATTACATCTGCTGATGCTGTTGAGATACAAGACTATTTCAGTCAGATAGATAGATTTTTGCAGCGCCAGATAATAGTGCAAAATGGGGCTGTATTATGGGTTGAGCCAACGCGCGCAGGGCTGATGATAGATATTGATGGCGGCACTTCTGGCTTAAATGGGCCTGCATTATCTGTGTCTGTTCTGCCATACCTTTTCAAAATGCTAAGGTTGCGTAGCCGAGGGGGGAGGATATTAATCGACTTCCCGCTGACTTCGCCGGCGCAACGTCAGCAACTCACTGCTCAGATTAACGCGGTTGCATCCAACGATAGCAAAATCACAGAATTGCATGGCTTTACCGCATCAGGCCTGTTTGAGCTGGTGCGTCGCCATAGCATAACCCCTCTTGAGCAATGGTGGATTTCTGCTTAGACTGATTGCGGATTGAATAAGGATTGTCCGGTAAGAATGGAGACGATGTGAGGTGGCTGAGCAAATTATACCGCTTATCGCGAAAAAAAATAAACCTGCCTGTCCGATTTGTAATGCGCAGCCTATTAAGCCACATAGCCCGTTTTGCTCAAGACGTTGTGCTCAAATTGACTTGGGGCATTGGCTGAATGAAGAATATGCTGTGCCTGCGGTTGAGGCGATGGAAGATAGCGATTTAGATGCACTGCTTGAGAATATTGACAAGGATAATGGGCTAAATTAGTTCAGGCTGAATCCATCATATAAAGGTTGATTTATCGCTGGACAGCGCTTTTTTTCCTGTCTATAACATCACAACCTTTCGATATTGTGTTTTGTGTGCATATCGGTTTGTGCCCAGGTAGCTCAGTTGGTAGAGCAGCGGACTGAAAATCCGCGTGTCGGTGGTTCGAATCCGCCCCTGGGCACCATTATTTTCTACTTTAAATTCTTGTTTTATCTAAGTTTTTAGCCTTCCAGTGACCGTCACAACCTCAATTGCGTTGTGACTAGAATCGTGCATATTGTGACACAGTTGTGACAGAGATGTGACCGTAAGCATGATGCCTATTTTTACCGGACAAAATGCAATCACGAAATAACTACCATTCGTATAAAGGACTTCACACACCTATTTAACCAAGAGGCTACCATGAAAAAATTACTCCTCGTTACGCTTACTGCTTGCGCTGCGCTTCTGCATCTCACCAATGCTTCAATGGCAGCAGAGCAGGAAAATCGTGTTGATTACAGTGTTGGTGAAAAGAAATTCTCGGCGCATCTGGAACAGGCTGCATCAGGCTCTAAAGGAACAGTTTTTATCATCCATGACTGGGATGGGCTGAATGACTATGAGAAATCGCGCGCCAAAATGCTCTCTGAGATGGGGTATGATGCGATAGCGATAGATTTGTTTGGCATCGATGCAAAGCTAGAAGGCAGAGATGATTATAGAAGAGAGACAGGCGCTTTATACAGAGACCGCTCAGAATTCAGGAAACGTATTTCAGCAGCAATAGAGGCTGGAAAATCAAGCGGGGCAAACGCACAAAACATTGTGGTTATGGGCTATTGTTTTGGTGGTGCCGCTGTCCTTGAGGCCGCACGCGCGGGCATAAAAGCGAACGGCTTTGTAAGCTTCCATGGGGGCTTAAGCACACCACAAGGGCAGGATTACACCAACACCTCCGCCCCTGTTTTGCTGTTGCATGGTTCTGCTGACCCGGTTTCTGGCATGGAAGATTTAGCATCGCTACTAAACCAATTAAAAGACGCTAATATCCCGCATGATGCAGAGGTTTTTGGAGGGGCGAGGCATTCCTTCACTGTGCCTGGCTCACGCGATTATGATGAACAAGCAGATGCCAAATCATGGGATGCATTACAGCGTTTTCTAGCACGGTTGGGCTAAAAACCACCGTAAGGCACAGTTTGGCTTGTCGCATGTGATTAAACCTGCAAAGCTTTATGCTGAGGGGCGGATAGCCCTTGCCTAGGATATTACGAACGATATTGCTAATGATACAAGGATACAGCTTCGCTATTGCAAGCCAATGGGTGCAGGACATGCCTCATCAGAATTCAGCCAATTTCATCCGGCGGCGGGTGATGTTGTTAGCGATGTTTGTGCTGGTGATGGGGGCGGTGCTTGTCCCCCGTTTGGCGGGGGCAGCTGATTGTTCTGCGCCTGAAGCTGTATGTGCGTGGCAGGAGCGGATTGCCGGAATAAAAACCCCGAACATGATAGCGTCTGGTATCTTGCTGTCCGATGGGTTTATTCTGACCAACAGGCATGTGGCTGAGGATCATCAAACTGTCCTTATCAGAGACCCGAACGGGCGCATCCAATCTGCTGAATCTATGCCGCATAACATGCCAGCAGATTTAGTGATATTGCGCACTGAAACCGCAC
>CBFHYP010000031.1:0-12634 GCA_965660095.1 Puniceispirillaceae bacterium (SeqCode) | reverse complement strand
CACTCTTTCGAAATGGCAGTAATAGCAATAAACGGACAGCTGACATCCTAGAGGGGCTAAAATTACTGGCTGTATTCCATATTTTTGTCACCTCTTCTAAAGATAAAACCCTATCCTTAGACTTAACACTAAATTGAGGTGTCGCACCTAAAATCGGATTTAACGGAATATAACCGTGCTGGACACACCAAGTAAAAAAGGCAGATACCGATTTCCACACATCTTGCGCTGTTCCTTCTCTTCCTGATGCTTGAATGTCTGTTGTGATAGACGAAATATGTTTGCGACCTATAATCTCCAGAGGAAAGTCTTCAAGTACAGGCAAAATTTCACGTTTAAATAAACCAACTTGTTTTTGCCGCGTTGTATCAGCTAATTGCGACATCTTAAGTTTTTCATACAACTTGTAGGCATTAGCAAAAGTCTGTCGCGCTTTCTCGTCAGCGATTCGAAACAGGTAATTAGGGTCTTCGTAATCTGAAACCTTCTTTCTCGCTAATGAACGTGCCTGTTCAATTGTTAAATCACCTACACGCCCTAACGTTTCCAGCTTTAGTTTACCTGTCCCCTTAGGACGCTTTTCGAAAATAAATGATTTCACCCCTTTAGCTGTTACACGGACTTTAAGACCTGTAACCTCTGTGTCGGAACATTTAATGTCAGATTTATTCTCCGGACAGCATAATCCGGCAATTACTGTATTAGTTAATTTCTGTCGCATACCCGTGCCTAAATATCAAAAGGGGGGCTTAATCCCTCATGTCGACACAATGTCGACAATAAACAGATATTAACAGGGTATTAAATGAAAGCTAGGCACACAAGATTAAACTAACAATTCTTCACAAATGTTTGTTTTATATCATTTAATTATAGGAATAATTGGTCGGAGTGGCGGGATTTGAACCCACGACCCCTACACCCCCAGTATAGTGCGCTACCAGGCTGCGCTACACTCCGACCGGATGCCCTAAGACTGGACAGACCTGCAATCTAGCATAGGCTAAAGGCCATTATCAAGCGCAGTTGTCACTTTGGCCTAACAAGGATTTCGATAAAAATTTACCTTAAAAAAGGAATGCTAAGATACTGAAAGACGCGCATTTAAACTATCGATACGAAGCTCAGCTTCATGCAACAATTTAACAGCACGCTCTAATGCAGAAAAATCAATATCGGCGTGTATGGTTTGAGGGGAGGTTTGCACTTCCTCACCTGAAGGCGGTGCGGCCGCTTCCGCTATTTCTGCAGCGGCATTCT
This sequence comes from Puniceispirillaceae bacterium (SeqCode), assembly GCA_965660095.1. Taxonomy (GTDB): domain Bacteria; phylum Pseudomonadota; class Alphaproteobacteria; order Puniceispirillales; family Puniceispirillaceae; genus WTJO01. The sequence continues at coordinate 11,374 of CBFHYP010000031.1, read as the reverse complement.
TGCCATTTAAAATCTTTTGAACGCCCTCAATTGTATAGCGCTTATTGTACAACAAATCTTTGATTTCCTGCAGTAATGCAACATCATCAGGAGTGTAATAACGGCGCTTTCCACCCCTTTTCATTGGGCTGATTTGCGGGAATTTATTTTCCCAAAAGCGCAATACATGCGCCTTAATATCCAACTCAGAAGACACTTCTGAAATTGTTCGATATGCACCAGGTGATTTGCGTATCATGTTGCACAACCCTTTTCTAGAGCCAGAACATTATTCAAAGAGTTTACGGGTTAATCCGCTTCTTCATCAAATTAGATGGACGGAAGGATAAAACACGGCGTGGTGTGATCGTCGCCTCAACCCCGGTTTTAGGATTGCGACCAACACGTTCGCGCTTAGCATGAACAGAAAATGTGCCAAATGAAGAAAGTTTTACCGCATCACCCTTCTCAAGGCATGATGAGATTTCATCCAATACGGATGACACTAATTGAGCGCTCTCATTTTGGGAAAGCCCAATCTGACGATGCACTGCATCCGCTAAATCTGAACGTGTGATTGTCTTGCTCATACCAGTAAAGCTAACACCACTAAAATATTCAGTCAAACTGAATATTTGAAAAAAACATTACATTACAGGGATATATTTTATCTTTTTCATCAATTTTTAAGGTTTGCCGAACCTAACGAGTGCCGCACCCCATGATAAGCCGCCGCCAATAGCTTCAAAAGCAAGCAAATGACCTGATTTCACACGGCCATCACTTACCGCCTGATTGAGGGCTAATGGAATAGATGCTGCCGAGGTATTCGCATGCTCAGATACCGTGCGCACAACCTTATCAGCAGGAAGACCAAGTTTTTTCTGCATGCCGTCAATTATTCTGATATTCGCTTGATGCGGAATAAGCCAATCGATTTCTTGTTCAGAAACACCTGCTTTTTCAATCACTTCATTCATGGATGATGCTAATTTTTCAACAGCATGCCGAAACACATCCTGTCCTTTCATCTTCACATGACCGACAGATTTACTCATAGAGGGGCCACCATCGACATAAAGTATATCTCTAAAGCGGCCATCTGTATGAAGTGCGGATGCTAGAATACCAAAACCATCTGCGCCCTCATCGGCTTCTAAAATAACAGCCCCTGCCCCATCGCCAAATAAGACGCAAGTGGTTCTGTCTTCCCAATCGAGCAATTTTGAAAAGCTTTCAGCGCCAATGACCAAGGCTTTTTTGCCCTTGCCTGCTTGAAGCAAGGATTCTGCAACGGTTAAGGCATACACGAATCCAGCACATACCGCCTGTACATCAAACGCAAAGGCGTTAAATGCACCTAATTTGCGTTGCACGGTTGCGGCCGTTGCAGGGAATGTATCATCTGGTGTGGTGGTCGCAACAACGATAACATCTATATCATCAGCCGCTAGTTCTGCCTGCTCAAGCGCTTGTGTAGCGGCCGCGGTTGCCATGTCAGAGGTAAGCTCACCTTCGGCAACGATGTGACGTTGGGTAATCCCTGTGCGCTGTCTAATCCAGCTATCATCAGTATCCACAAACTCAGCAAGCTGCTCATTTGTGATTACTTTTTGAGGTAGGTACCCCCCGACAGCTGTCATTAACACAGAAATGGTCATTTATTTCTTTTCCTGCTCTAAAACCAAATTTGCTTTCTGAATAGACGTTTCCACCTCAGGCAAAAATCCATGTTCAATCATCTCGACAGCTACATGAATAGCATTTGCAAAACCAAAACTATCAGTGCCCCCATGTGATTTCACAGAAATACCATTCAACCCAAGAAAAACAGCGCCATTATGGACACGCGGGTCAAGCAACTGGCGCACACGCCTTAGGGCAGGACGCGCCACTAAATAAGACATTTTGGAAGCCAAATTCTGGCTAAAAGATTTTTTCAAAGAATGTTGAAATAAATCAGAAATGCCCTCTGCTGTTTTTAGGGCAACATTTCCTGTAAAGCCATCTGTTACAATGACATCAACCGTACCCGCACCCAAATCAGAGCCCTCAACAAACCCTTGATAGTTCAAAGCGAGACTATCATTTTGCAATGTTTGAGAAGCAATTTTTAAATAATCATAGCCTTTTTGCTCTTCTGCGCCCACATTCAATAGACCGATTGTTGGTGCTTTTTTGCCCACAACAGAACGAAAGAAGGCAGAGCCCATCAGTGCAAATTGCACTAAATTATCTTCATTGCATTCAATGTTTGCACCCATATCCAACATACAGGAGCTGCCTTTTACGGTTGGGAAAAACGCAGCTATCGCAGGGCGCGAAACACCCTCTATCATTCTTAGTTGCAATTTAGACATTGCCATCAAAGCGCCGGTATTGCCAGCTGACACTACAGCATCAGCTTGACCATCTGCGACTAATTGGATGGCTTTCCACATTGAGCTCTCGCGGCCATTACGAAGCGCTTGGGAGGGTTTTTCTTCAGCAGCCACTACTTGGTCTGCATGAATAATCTGCACCTCTTTTAGATTTTCAGTTGCTTTGATCAAAGGCTTTATACGCCGCGCATCACCAACTAATATAAGCTCCATATCAGGGTGCTGGCGAAGCGCCCTATCAGCACCATTGATAACAATTTCGGGCGCATCATCACCGCCCATTGCATCAAGTGATATTTTTGGTCGTACGTTCACTTAGGTATACCCCTACTCATTGCTTCCCACGATACAGGCTATTCGGTTTTTTTCAACTCAGAAAGCTTGTGAAATGGATTAAACGTTGCATCTTTGCCTTTATTAGACAGGAATTCATCGGCAGTATCGCTCCTTGGAAGAAGCGGAAGATGAACTCCGATAAGCTGTGAAACTGTTTCTCCTAGCGGTATGTGCCCATTTTGAATTGGCTCAACCGGTTGCATTTCATAGCCCTCTTCGGAAACCCCGTCTTCATTTTGTTGGTTGTCGTCAATAAATTGAAACTGCTCTGTTTCTGAAAACTGAAATGAAGAAAGTACCGGCTCAAAACTGACAACACAATTTTGCGTAACCTCAATCTCAGCAGAAGTGGTGATATCCCAACAATTTGGTGCCGATTGTAAAATTTCAAACATCCCTGAAATGTGATTAAAAGCAGTTACATCAAACCGTTCCGCCAAAAGCTTCCTGTCTTTTTCACGCAATTTAAAACGTAGATTAAGCTGCGTGCTCTCTAGCTCAACCACAGGCCATTGATATGAGAGCATTGTATCGTTGCTATCATATTCCAAATTATGTTGTTCTATTGTTTTTCTATCCCGAACCATAGCTTACCATAACGAACTTAGCGCCATTAAAGGAATTAAAAATACCAACTATTTTGCCAATGTAATGGGCTGAAGAGCAAACTCAGCAGATAAAAGATTTTCATCTTTTTGCAAGGCTGCTTGCGTAACAGAATGATGAATGGCTTTTGCAAGCTTTTCTGGCTGTGAGCCTGTTTGTTGATTTCTAAAAAGATTACGTTTCAGGGCTTCAGCAAGCGCATCTATATCGCCCTTATCTAATGCTTCACGATATGCTTTAAGCCTGCCCAGAAAGGCTTCAGACATTTTTTTAACCCGCTTCGCAACACCAAGATCACCAACCCCCATCTCACGCAAGGTTAAATCCATATCGGCGCAGAAAATATCAAAAATTTGCTGGCTATTTTCCTTTGCCTGTTCTTGATATTCCTCTTCACAAATAGCAAGGCGGTGCAATAACACAGCAAGCGATAGACACAGGCTGTCAAAGCGGCCATCTAGTGTATCCTCAACCTCAAATTCAATATAGAATTGTGGGTTTCTGCTATGTGCTAATGATAATTGGTACAGTCTTTCAGAAACTTGCTCCTCCAGCTTAGAAGCAGTACGCCCTGATAGAAATTCTCGCCATTTCGAAATCATTATGATGCAACTTTTTTGTTGAAAATTTTAATGCTCGCTAGCTCTACCATAGTCTATGCAAACTGCAAAGTGTACGATTGCTACTTGCTAAATTGATACCGCGCTTTTAACATCACGATGCAAAAGCAATTCGCATTATCAGTATAGAGCCTAATATGAAAAATTTAATGACCCTTGTTCTTTGTGGTGTAGTTATTGTGATGCTGGGCTCATGTGGCAGCAGAACGCAAACCCATGGCAAAATCATTGAAGAAGCGAATTTAAAAAATATTCAACTTGGCACTTCAACGAAACAAGATGTGATTGCTTATTTAGGGCAACCAAGCTTTGAAGGCGCCTTTAATTCAGGCAAAATTTATTATAATAATCAAACTATGGTGCGTGCTGCTGCAGGACTGAATGAAATTACTGAACGCACTTTGTTTATCTTCAGTTTTGATGACAATAATCTGCTGCAAGATATTGAAGTGAAAGACAGAAATAGCGATTTAACTATCGTAAAAATCGACAGAAAAACCCCAACACCAGGTGAGAATTTAGGGGTACTTGACCAAATCTTTGCAAATCTACGAAAGCGTTCTGAGTAATTTTCTTTTTGAGGGGGAAAAAGAAACCTTTATCTAGATTTCGCCCATCTCCACCTTCCTGAATTGCCGCGCCATTTGATCAAGCACAGCATTGACAAAGCTTGTATCCGCCACGAATTCATCAGCCATTGCTGCATATTCTGAAAGCACTGCTTTTGCTGGTATATGCGGCATTTGCATCAATTCAAGACATCCTAAACGCAATAAAATAAGCTCGTGTGAGGCAAGCCTGTTCATAGACCAGCTTTCTTTCAACCTTGCTTTGATTTGTTCATCTAAATCCGCTTGGCTGTCTTTTACGGATGCGATGAGCGCGGTAAAATGCTCTTCATCAATTTTTTTAATTTTCAACTGGCGCATAATGGGTTCGAGATATTGCTTACGAAACCCTTCTAGCGCGTCTACAAATGGCGCATCGGAATGCTCGCGGCTATAGCTGAATTGAAATGCAGCAAGGCGTGAGCCTGTTCGCTTACGCACAGCAGCTGGCTTAAGCTGTTCAGAATGATTATCGGCACTCATTTTATCAAAACCTCTATTCTAATCAGCATCTCATGCATCAGCTTGAAAATTATTTTTTAACTTAGCCATGCGAATAGCAGCAATTGCAGCTTCCCCACCCTTATTCTTTTGAGCCATATCTGCCCTTGCCCATGCTTGGTCTTGGTTTTCCACGGTTAGAATCCCGTTTCCAATGGTATAGCCTTGCAAGGTTAAATCCATTAATCCACGCGCTGATTCTGCACATACGGTTTCATAATGGGTAGTCTCCCCCCGTATCACGCACCCTAAAGCAACATAACCGGCATAATTATTTGTTTGCTCAGCGAAACAAATAGCAGCTGGTATTTCAAGTGCACCAGGTACACTAACCGTCTCATATGACATGCCGTTTTCTTCTAATGCCTTGATTGCGCCTTGCTTTTGAGCAGCAGCAAGTTCTGTATAAAAATCAGCTTCAACGATCAAAAAAGTCTTTGTCATCACCATCATCCCCCCCTATTTTGGGCGATTAATTAATTGGCTTCCAGTCTGTTATGCTTAGCCCATATCCTTCAAGCCCAATTACATTTGGCTTAGAATTTGAAAGTAGCACCATTTGACGAATGGAAAGGTCATTAAGAATCTGTGCGCCAACACCGTAATCACGCAATTCAGCGCCTTGCCCAGACTTAGAAGCTTGCTCTTTTGCGACAACCAACTCAGACAGGCTAGAAGAACGCGCCTCTCTTAGAAGCACAATAACACCACTTCCTTCTTCTGCAATGAGGCTCATCGCTTTATGCAACTCACCGAAATGTCTTGATTTCTGCGTTTCACCAAGCAAATCCACCATCAAATCGAGCCCGTGCATCCGCACCATAACCGCCCTATCTGGCTGAATGTCACCTTTTAGAAGCACAATATGCTCAACCTCTGTAATATCATTACGATAGATAATCATGCGCCAGATGCCGCCAAATTCTGAATCAATAACCGTTTCAGCCACTCGCGATACAAGACTTTCATTCTTGCGCCGCCATGAGATTAAATCTGCAATCGCACCAATTTTTAAATCATGCTCTTGTGCAAATTCCACTAAATCAGGGAGCCTTGCCATTGTCCCATCATCTTTCATAATCTCGCAGATGACGCCGGCAGGGCTGTCACTTTTGGCGGCTCTGGCAATATCAACAACAGCTTCTGTATGGCCTGCTCTGACCAAGGTACCGCCATCTCTGGCTACAAGCGGAAAAATATGCCCTGGTGTAGTAATATCCGCTTCAGTAGATTGCATGCTGATAGCTGTTCTAATCGTATGCGCCCTATCTGCTGCAGATATCCCTGTAGTGACCCCCTCACGCGCTTCGATAGAGACGGTAAAGGCTGTTTGATGGCGCGACTGGTTGCGCTTATCCATTAAAGATAAACCCAATTCTGCAGTCCGCTCAGGAGTTAAAGCTAAACAGATTAGCCCCCTGCCATATTTCGCCATGAAATTCACTGCATCCGCATCCGCATATTCAGCAATAATGCATAAATCGCCTTCATTTTCACGGTTTTGGTCATCAACTAGAATAAACAGTTTGCCTGCTTGTGCGTCTGCAATTACTTCTTCAATGGGGGAAAGACCATCTGTCATATTTTTCTACCTACCGCTTTTATCTCTAACACCAAGCATTCGCGCCATATAACGTGCTAGCATATCTATCTCAAGATTGACATGCTGACCTTGTTTTATCTGCCCAAGTGAAGTGTTCTGCCATGTATGCGGAATAATGTTAACATTAAACCGGTTATCATTCACCTCATTCACCGTAAGCGAGATACCATCAAGACATACTGAACCTTTTTCAGCGATAAATGCTTTTAACTCGTCACTGACTTCGAATTGTATTCTGTGCGAATCTGATATTTTTTCGATTTCAATCACCTTTGCTAAACCGTCTACATGGCCTGAGACAATATGCCCGCCTAGCTCATCCCCAATCTTTAATGCTGGCTCAAGGTTAACCGAACTGCCTTGTTGCCAATCGCCTAAAGTCGTTTTGCTAAGGGTTTCATGTGATACTTCAACACAAAAACTATCTGTGCTTGTTTGAATAACAGTTAAACATACCCCAGAACAGGCAATAGACGCGCCAAGCACAATATCTTTGCACTGCCATGGGGTTTTAATCTCAAACCGCCAATCGCCTTCTTTTTCAATCGCTGCCACTGTTCCTATCGCAGTGATAATGCCTGTAAACATGCTGTTTCCCTAAAATTCAATTTGTCCTAGCGTGCATTTATTTCTGCCAAATCGAGACATTATCATCTGCGAAATACTTCTCACCTAGCTTGATATAACGGCTAGGGAGCTTAAAATCTACATTTGATGTAACCTTATTTTCATCTCCGAACATTGCAAGTCCTGTTTGAAGTGTTTGAGGGGCTTGAAGCCAGATTAATCTATCGATTAAGCCTGCAGATAAAAAGCTATGATTAAGCTGTGCACCAGCTTCCAGCAACACATGATTTATCTGCCATTCAGCTAAGATTTTCATCAAGGCATGCAGATTAATCTTGCTCCCCTCCTGCGGCACACATAGCCTTTTTATGCCCCTCTCATCACATGTTTGTTGACGCGATAATGGTGCATCTTGCGTGTGGCAGATAATCACTTTTTCAGGCATAAAATTAAAAATAGTGCTCTCAAGGGGGGATTTAAGGCTGCTATCTAGGATAAGCCTTATCGGGGTATCTTCTGGCTTGCCGCAAAACCGCACATTCAACATCGGGTTATCAGCAAGTAAAGTTCCTACACCGGTAATAATCGCATCTGCTCTAGCCCGCAAATCATGCACATAATGCTGGCTTATCCTGTTGGTAAGCTTAGTGGCGGCGTTGGGTGTTTGGGCTATAAACTTATCTTGACTAGTTGCAACCTTGCTGGTGATAAAAGGACGCATTTGGCGCTGACGCATTAAAAAGCCGCACATCACCTGCTCTGCCTCCTCGCGTAACAAGCCTAAATGCACCTTCATGCCTGCATGTGTTAGCATTTCCGCGCCCTGTCCTGAAACAAGAGGGTTAGGGTCTTTAGCTGCAATGAAAACTTCTGTTATGCCAGCTTCGATTAGGGCATCTGCACAAGGCGGGGTTTTGCCAGTGTGTGAACAAGGCTCAAGGGTAACATATGCTACCCCGCCCTGTAATCTTTCATAAACACCTAAGGTTTGTGCTAAATTAATCGCTGACCGTTCAGCATGTGGACGCCCGCCGAATTGTGTGTGTCCCACAGACACTAAACTTCCCGATTTATCAAGCAAGACACAGCCCACAGGCGGGTTTTCAGCCACCCTACCCTCTGCTAGCTTGGCCTGTTGCAAAGCAAGTCTCATCCATCGCAGATGGGATATCTTAGAATCTAGATGCATAGGCCGGCCTTTATCATGTGGGCCTTTATCATATGGTGTGCCAATTAGCTTGATGGCCTCAAATCGTTCACGAATTCTTCAAAATCACTTGCATCTTCAAAGTTTTTATATACTGAGGCATAGCGAATATATCCAACTCTATCCAATGAAAGCAGGGCTTTCATCACTAAAGAGCCGATATAGTCTGAGCTTACATCTGCTTCACCGGTTGATTCAAGCTTTCGCACGATTTCATTAATCGCCATAGCCATATCATTTTCGCCTACACTGCGTTTGCGCAACGCAATGGTAAAAGAACGCTCAAGCTTTTCTCTATCAAAAGGCACTTTGCGCCCATCCCTTTTCGAGACAAAAATTTCCCTAAGCTGAACGCGCTCAAAGGTGGTGAAACGTGCATCACAACTACTGCATTGACGACGCCTTCTGATAGAGGCGCCATCTTCAGAGGGCCGTGAATCCTTCACTTGCGTGTCTTCAGAACGACAAAACGGACACATCATGGCTAAACATCCCTTAAACTCTTATCTGTTGCGCCTTATATGAGGCACACCATATTTATCCATAAATCGGAAAGGCCTTACACATTTCGCGAACCTTTGCCCGCACCTGAGCTTCAACCTCAGAATTATCATTGCGTGATGAAGCAAGCCCATCCACAACATCACCAATTAGATGACCAATCGCCTTAAACTCCTCCGTGCCAAACCCTCTGGTGGTTCCCGCAGGTGTACCTAACCGCACCCCAGAAGTGACCATTGGCTTTTCAGGGTCAAATGGCACACCATTTTTATTACAGGTAATTCCTGCTGCCTCTAGCGAGTCTGTGGTGATGTCACCTGTTAGGCCTTTGGGACGCAAATCCACCAACACAAGATGAATATCTGTACCGCCAGAAACCAAATCCATCCCGCGCTCTAATAGTACATCTCCAAGAATTTTCGCATTATCTACAACAGCTTGGATATAGTTTTTAAACTCTGGCTTTAATGCTTCGTTAAATCCAGCAGCCTTACCAGCAATAGCATGCATCAATGGCCCACCTTGCAAGCCAGGGAATACAGACGAGTTAAATTTTTTGCCCAAATCTTCATTATTGGTCAGGATAATACCGCCGCGTCCGGAACGAAGTGTTTTATGTGTGGTGGAGGTTACAATATCTGCATAAGGAAGCGGGCTTGGATGAATACCGGTCGCAACCAAACCTGAGATATGTGCCATATCGACCATCAACATCGCACCAACCTTATCCGCAATCTCTCTGAATGCAGCAAAATCAATGATGCGTGGGTAGGCTGATGCACCAGCAAGAATAAGTTTTGGCTTATGTTCCATCGCTAGTCGTTCAACTTCATCATAATCAATTAGCCCAGTACCGCGGGTCACGCCATATTGCACAGCATTGAACCATTTTCCTGAAAGGTTAGGCCCTGCCCCGTGCGTTAAGTGTCCACCAGCAGATAAAGACATCCCTAAAACCGTATCGCCTGGCTTTAAAAGAGCAAGAAACACAGCCTGATTAGCTTGTGCGCCTGAATGGGGCTGGACATTGGCATATGCGCAATTAAACAGCTTTTTAGCGCGTTCAACAGCTAAGGTTTCAGCAACATCTACAAATTCACACCCGCCATAATAACGCCGGCCTGAATAGCCCTCAGCATATTTATTTGTTAGCACAGAGCCTTGAGCTTCTAGCACCGCTTGCGAGACAATATTTTCAGATGCGATCATCTCAATCTGATCTTGCTGACGGCCAAGCTCATCCCCTATTGCAGAAGCTAATTCAGGATCAGCTTGCGATAAGGAAGCGTTAAAAAAATTGGTGATATTGTTCATTATTACACCCTTTCAATTCGGTTTTTAAATGCGCTTTTAAAGTGCAGAAAGTTTCTCTACGCGCTTCTCATGTCTTCCCCCATCAAACGATGTATTTAAGAAAACATCAACACATTCAAGTGCGGTTAAAGCGCCCATAGTGCGTTCGCCCACTGCGATTACATTGGCGTTATTATGTTGGCGGGCAAGCTTTGCTGTCAGGCTATCATGCACCAAAGCTGCTCTTATCCAGCTATGCCGGTTCGCCGCAATCGATATTCCGATGCCTGAGCCGCAAATTGCCACCCCAAACGCATCTGGATTATCCTTTAATGCTTCTGCCAATTTTGCGCCAAAATCTGGGTAATCCACTGATTGGGTACCGTTTGTGCCCACATCATGCACTTGATATCCAGCTTCAGATAGATGTTCTATCAGTGTGGCTTTAAGCATGATTCCGCCATGGTCGCTGGCACAATATATCACTTTATCTGGCATGGATATGCAAAACTCCGGCACATTACTTTAGCAACAATACAATTCGTGAAAGATGTGATATAACACACCTAAAACACATCTTGATATAATGCCTTTTGTTTAGCGCAAAAAAGAAAATCCTGCTAGTCAAACTTTTTAAAATAGCCGTCTTAAATGGCGACTTTATCATCTCATGAAACGCTGTAAATGACCAAGCTAATGCAAAAACAAGGCAACACTTTTAAAATAATGGGGCTTTTAAGACAATGGGCAAGGGTTTCCCCCTGCCCGTCTTATATGTGTATTCGTATTAAGGACTAGGCTATCTCTAGCATACCTTCGTTAAATCCTGTGAAGTTCTCTAAAATCATAATATCAATATCTGCTGTGCCGTCACCATTATGGTCATAGCGCAGAATGGTACTGTCAGCCTCATCATTAAGGCCAACGGTAATGCCAAAATCAGCTAGGGATGTTTGGCTACCATCACCTACAATCCTTAGCTTATCGCTACCTGCGTCAAAATCGGTAACAGTGTCTGTATCTGCATCTAATGCTATCACGAAGATATCATCCCCTGCATCGCCGGTAAGGGTATCTGCACCAGCCCTACCATCCAGGACGTTATCCCCGTCATCCCCGATAAAGGTGTCATTATGAGTTGAGCCGATAATATCTCTAATATTGGTAAGGGT
>CBFHYP010000030.1:0-13850 GCA_965660095.1 Puniceispirillaceae bacterium (SeqCode) | reverse complement strand
GAAACTTTGTCACAATTCTGTAAACATTTTCCCATCGGTTATTTTTAACATAGCCTGTCTTTTTTAAGCTCAGCCCCAATAGGGTTTGCCGTTTCAAAGAAGGTGCGTAGAAATAACCAATTCGCAAAAAATGGGAGAGATTTATGAATAAATTGTTAAAAGGTGCAATGGCTGCTGCATTCGGTCTTCAGGCTGTCGCAGTTGCATCAACAGCACACGCAACAGACAGCGTTAATGTTGCATTCTTCTTAGAATGGGCAACACCAAACCAAATTGCTAAGGTCGATAAAGTATATGATGAAGCAATGGGTGTCGATGTAAACTGGACAGATTTTTCAACTGGTGTTGCCATGACTGAAGCAATGCTTGCTGGTGATATCGATATTGCATATTCGCAAGGTCTTGCACCTTTCGTTACAGCTATTCAGCAAGGCGCACCATTAAAGATGGTGGCTATTGCTGTGGTATATGAAGCAAATGATTGCTTTGTTTCAAATGGTTTAGGCATCAGCTCAGCAAATGCATCAGAGCTAGAGGGCAAAACCGTAGCTGTGCCGCTAAACACCATGGCTGACTTCTCATTCCGTAAGCAGATGGCTGCTTTAGATGTGGATATTTCTACCATGACCATTGTTGACCAAGCGCCTGCAGATGGTGCGGTTTCATTGGCAGACGGTTCTGTAGATATGGCATGTATCTTCGGTGGTGCCTCAGCGAAAGCAGCTGGCGAAGTGGGTACACCTATCATGTCATCAAACGAGAAGTCTGATGCCGGTATCGGCTCGTTTGATGTGGTTTCTGTAACTGAAAAGTTCGCAACAGAAAATCCTGATCTGGTTAGAACTTTCTTAGAAGTAACAGATGAAGCAAACAAAGCATGGGAAGCGACACCTGCGCAAATCCGCAAAGTGTCAAACGATGCAGGTATGGACTTCACCACAACACAAGGTCAAATGGCTGGATTCGTATTCCCATCAGTTGAAGAGCAGTTAGAAAAATTCTTCGGCAATTCAGGCGAAGCTGCAGCAGCTGCAGAATCACTTGGCGCTGTGTTTGTGAAAACAAATATCTCAAACTATAGCGGTTCAGTAGGGAAAGCTATTGATGGTTCATTCTTGGAATAGATAAGAATGTTCACCTAAAAATGAAAACAAGGCTCATTTTTATGGGCCTTGTTTTTTGAATAAAATTAGACTTATTTTTAAAGCTGGTGGCGATGGCTGAACTTGTCTGTAAAGACCTATCCATGACTTTCAACAACCCTCAGACAGGGGCTGTTGTGGAAGCATTAAAAGATATTAACTTTACCCTTAAACAAGGTGAGTTGCTCTCTGTGCTTGGGCCTTCTGGATGCGGTAAAACAACCTTGCTGAATATGATTGCTGGGTTCTTAAAGCCGAGTGCGGGGCAATTAGCGCTGGGGGGCAATATCATCGATAGCCCTGGGCCGGAACGCGGTATGGTGTTTCAGCAAGGCGCGTTGTTTGAATGGCTTTCTGTTGCCAATAATGTGAATTTTGGCCTGCGTATGAAAAATACGGATGATGCTACCTCAGCTCAGGAAGTAGAGAAATGGCTGAATATTGTTGGGCTTAATGGGTTTTCAGACACCCCAACCTATCAACTATCTGGCGGTATGCAACAACGTGTGGCGTTGGCGCGTTGTCTGGTAAACAACCCTGATTTGATTTTGATGGATGAGCCGCTTGGCGCCCTAGATGCGCTGACCCGTGAGAAGATGCAGTCGCTTATTCTTGAATTATGGAAAGAGACTGGCAAAACGATTATTATCATCACCCATTCCGTTGAAGAGGCATTATTGCTTGGCGAAAGGTTATTTGTAATGGCACCGCGCCCTGGCCGTATTCATCGTGAATATCAGCTGCCTTTTGCAGAACAAGGTTTGAAAAAAAGCCTGCGTGAAATTAAACAGCAAACAGATTTCAGCACAATAAGAGAAGAAATTCTGACCATGATTTGGGACATGGAAGAGGAAATTATGGGCAATGGTTGAGTGGCTTTCAAATTATCGGGCGACAATTGCTGGCATCGTTATCATCGCGCTTGCAATCGCGTTTATTTGGTCAATTTTCTATGGCCTAAAGCAATCAAGGGCATTGGCAAAAGAACAGGTATTTGGCGATCCTGAGCGTACCTTGGGTGGCTGGTATTGGGCTGTCTGCGGGGTTTCAGCCCTGATGCTTGTATGGTTTTATTATTCATGGGGGATGGCAAGAGCATTCTTTCCAAACGCCGCCAATGAAGTTTGCCAAATCTCAAAAATCGATGAAGCTTTATCGCCTGTAAATGCCTCTCTTCCATTTTCGTCACGCTATTTTAAATCCACAGATTTAGTCGTTCGTAACACAACCCAGCTTGATGGTATTGCCGCCGCAATGCCACAAGCGGTGTTTAGCCAAACTGAAGAAAAGCAATTGCAAAATATTGTTGGCGCTTCTTATCAACTGATAGCCATGCTTTCAAATGAAGCGAATCAAGATGATAAATTGCTTGCCGATTTGCTGAGAATTGAAAATGATATCAAATCATTAGAAGCAACTCTGAAGCAAGGGTATGATAATTATATCCCGTCAGCTGAAGCGCTTGCGCAACCGAAATGGGGTGTTGAAAACACTGAAATCGGATTGCTTCCAAAGACATCTCGTGGGGTGATGTATGATACGGTTTCAGTTGCAGCAGCTGAAATCGCCACTGATTTTGTGAAACAGCGAAATATGCCTGAGCAAGCTAAACAGCTTATTGAGGTAACAAAGGGGCGTATTGATGCGCTCAAAGAAGCAAACAAAACCTTCTCAGGTGCTGAAGAAGCGCTAGTGCAGCGCAAAGCCTATGTCAAATCTGTCGAGCGAATTTTCAGGCGCCTAGATGATGGGACAATTTTCCCAAGTGCGAGCTTGCAAGGGATTAACCAAGCCATATCATCTTTATATCAGGCAATAGATGGTGCTAAAGGCTCTGTTGGCTTTATTGAGGCTGTCTTTATGCGCGGCGGCGGTATTGTTAAATCCAAAACCTTGTGCGTAGAGCAGGGCTCAGCCAGATGGTTGCCAAAACCAACCGATGTAATTGCCAAGTTTGGGATGCTTGCTAACCCTGATTTAGAGAATGGTGGCGGCTATAAAGGCACGACCTTATTATGGTGGAAATGGCTTGAAATATCCTCAATTGTGGATTTTCTATTGCCAGATGGCCTTGTTGATATCTTGCCGGGAAGCTATGGCTTGCATGGACCAGATGGAAAGTTCCAACCCACTTTTAAAGATAAGTTATTAGGATTTGTAAGTGGTGATGTTTACCTAGGCTCAATTCCAATGCTAGATGGCCATATTTGGGATTCGATGTTCAGGGTCATTGTGGCGATGATGTTTGGTATTTTAATTGGGGTTCCTTTGGGGATTTTCATGGGTGTCTCACGCTTCTTTAAATCCTTTTTTGATCCGCTAATAGAACTTTACCGGCCTGTTCCGCCGCTTGCATGGGCACCGCTTATTCTGACTATTTTCGGTATTCAGGATGATGGTAAGATATTCCTGCTGTTTATGGTGGCATTCGCTATTATGGTTATTTCAGCGCGGACAGGTGCATCTGGAACACAGCTCTCAAAAATCAGAGCTGCGCATTCGCTTGGGGCAACGCAGCGCCAAATTATCAGATATGTTATTCTGCCAAACGCTTTACCTGAAATTCTTACCGGTGTGCGGATTGCGATCGGGGTATGTTGGGGTACGTTGGTTGCAGCTGAAATGCTTGCAGGTACAACCGGTATCGGCTTTATTGAGAATGTTGCAAGAACAGTGTCTGATTATGAGCTGATTTGGGTAACTATTCTGATTATGGGATTATTGGGGCTATTCTTTGATTTGATTGTTCGCAAAGCGATTGCTGTCCTTATTCCATGGCGCGGTAAAGGCTAGCACATTCATTTTTTGTGGTTTTAATGCAGTCACTTGTTGCCTTGTAAGGGGGCTTGTGGCTGAATTAGAATGATAGATATGCACAGAAAATGGTGAAAATGCAGCTAGATCAGGTAAGAAAAGTATTAGCGCCAACAGGCAGATTACGGGCTGCGATAAATATGAGCAATTTTTTGCTTGTATCTGCGGCTGATGCCCACGGAAAACCTGAAGGTCTATCGCCATCCCTAGCCGGTCATATAGCAACGCTTCTTGATGTTGAGTTGGAATTGATAGCATTTGCAAGCCCAGGTGAAGTAGCTGATGCTGCGCGCACAAATAGCTGGGATATCGCAAATATTGCACATGAGGCAGAACGTGCTGAAACCATTGCATTTAGCCAGCCCTATATTCAAATAGACGCAAATTTCCTTATCCGTAAAAATGGCACTATTTCCTCAAATGAGGATGTAAATGACAAGAATATTGAGATTATCTTATATGGCAGAAGCGCTTATGATTTATGGCTAAAGGAGAATTACCTTGCCCCTAAATTCAACCGCACATCTTCTATTCAGCGCTCGCATGAGATGTTTCATCAAGGACAAGGCGATGTGCTTGCGAGCTTAAAGCCTAGATTGCTTGAAGATGTAAAAGCGTATTCTAATTGTGAAATTCTGATGCCAGCTTTTACATCAATTAAACAGGCTGTAGGTGTTCAAAAAGAAAATGAAAGCGTACTCCCCTTTTTAAATCAAATGATTAAGTCTGCCTTACAAACAGGTATGATTGAGAGCCTATGTAAGAAATTTGGCGTAGCAGATAAGTTATCGCTTCCAGAATGATTTTCTAATTGCATTAAAACGTTAGCGCTATAATGAGGTGAAAAGTGCCACAATTCAATATCGATAACATTACAGAATGGCTATCTGAAATTTTTGTAGCAGCCGGCTGTCCTGAAACACAGGCGCATCAAATCGCCTATAATTTGGTGGATGCAGATGCAAGTGGCCATGCAAGTCACGGTATTGTTAGGGTGCCGCGCTATATTGACTATATTAATACTGGAACAGTGCAGCCTGTGTGCCGTTTTAACACGCTTACACAGTCAGGAAATCTGGTGCTATTAGATGGACAATATAGTTTTGGCCAAGTTTTAGGGCATCATGTGGTTGAGCTTGCTACATCTCTTGCACAAGAAACAGGTCTGGCGATGGTGGGGCTAAGGCATGCAGGGCATTTAGGACGAATTGGCGCCTGGGCTGAAATGCTAGCAGATGCTGGCCTTGTTTCTATTCATTTTGTGAATGTGGCAGGCTCTCGCATCGTAGCACCTTTTGGCGGTAAAGAGGCTGTTTTATCCACTGCGCCGATAGCGATTGGCGTACCTGATAAAGAGGGGCATTTCATCCTTGATTTTGCAACAAGCAGAGTAGCAGAGGGGAAAATACTTGTTAGCCAGAAGACAGGAACCTCGTTGCCTGCAGATGCCATGGTGGATAGTGATGGGTCTGATTCTGATAAGCCAAAAACGATTTATGGTGCTTCTGCGGAGCATGATGTGCCTGATCCGCGTGCAGGGGATGGCGCTATTCAAACCTTTGGGGAACATAAAGGCTCAGGGCTTGGCTTAGCATGCGAGCTTTTGGCAGGCGCGCTTACCGGTTCAGGCACAAATGCGACTGAAAGCCCATTTTGTAATGGCATGCTGACTATTGTCATGGACCCATCTTATTGGCAGGGTGAAAACACCCCAACGATTGCCCAGGAAATATCAGATTATGTGCAAATGGTGCGTGCATCAGCACCGCGTCATGCAGGCGAACCAGTGCTTGTGCCAGGGGATAAAGAACGTCAGCTTCGTGCAAAATCTAAGGCAGAGGGGATATTCCTTGATAGCACGATTGTAGACCAGCTCATTGAGATTTCACATGCTTTAAACCTACCTGCTAGAGCCTAAACGAAAATGACTCATAATAAGCCAAGAATTTTATATTTAAGCTATGCACCTCGCGAGGTTTATGCGCTTGTTGAGGATATGGCGAATGATGATTTTGAAATGGTCTTCATGCACGCTGATGATGATGCAGAAAGATGTGCCAAGCTGGCCACTTGTGATGGGGTAATTGTGGGTGCTGCAAAATTGACCCAAACACATATTACAGCAGCACCACAGCTTCAGATAGTGCAACATCAAGGGGTGGGCTGGCATGATACAACCGATTGGCGCGAGCTGAAAGCACGTCAGATAAGGCTAGCGATAAATTTGGCAGGCAGCACAGTTTCGGTTGCTGAACATACTATTTTATTGATGCTAGCGGCCGCCAAACATTTGCCTGTTGCAGATGCTGCGCTTCGAAAAGGGCGTTGGTTAGTCAATGAACTTAGAATGTCTTCGCGTGAAATATCACAGATGAATGTAGGTATTTTGGGGATGGGACGGATTGGCAGTTTGGTTGCAAAAAGACTGGCTGGCTTTGGGTGCAAGATTTTGTATTGTGACCCTTATGTGACGAAAGATGATGCATTCACACATCATTTTGGCACTCAAAAAGTGGGATTTGATCAGCTTGTTGCAGATTCAGACGTGCTCACCTTGCATGTGCCGCTTATGGATAGCACTAGAAATATCATTAGCGCAGAAGTGCTTAGCAAGATGAAGCAAGGCGCAATTCTGATTAATGCTGCTAGAGGAGGGCTTGTGGATGAAATTGCCCTTGATAAGGTGCTGAATGAGGGGCATTTGTTAAGTGCTGGCTTAGATGTATTAGAGACAGAACCTGCACGCGCTGATAACCCGTTATTGAAAAACCAACGTATCATCCTAAGCCCCCATATAGCGGCAGGCACAAAAGATGCGCTAGTAGAAAAAATAGCCAGTGTAATGGATAATCTGCGGCTATTTTTTACACATGGCCAGCTTGAAAATGAAGTTGATCTCTCTGCCCATCAATAGCCTTTCTACACAGCTATATTGGCTTGAAAAAATAATTTCAAAAAACTAACGCGCATCATTTAAAAACCTGTTGACTGGCTTGATATTCGCTTTCACAGTTCAAAGGTTAAGCTGTCATATGACAGTATTATCTATGGGGTCTTCTGAAGTAAGGAGGGGTGTTATGGGTGAGCAGATTAAAGCGACTTCTCGGCGTAGTGGCGGCAGGATGGCAAGACAGCGGGAACGCGCTATGCCGCTTCCTTCAAATATTCTTCCTGTAAAGCCAGGGATGATTGGCGGGCAATATAAACCCCTTACGGATACTGATATTCATGCCATTGAACAGACTATCTTCCAGATTTTAGAAGAAATAGGGCTGTCCCAAGCACCTGATACAGGCATTGAGTATATGCGTGCTGTGGGTGCTGAATATGGGGAGGATGGCAGGTTGCGTTTCCCGCGCAAACTAGTGGAACATACATTGTCCATATGCGCACGCGATATCACCTTATATGGCAGGTCTGAAGAATATGATTTGAATTTATCCGGGCAAAAAGTCCATTTTGGAACCGCAGGCGCTGCTGTTCATGTTGTTGATATTGCAGGAAATAATTATCGTGAATCACATCTGAAAGATATTTATGATGCTGCGCGAATTGTCCAGAAAATGAACAATATTCATTTTTTCCAGCGTCCAATGGTAGCGCGCGATATTGCTGACCCTGTTGATTTAGATGTGAATACGCTTTTTGCGTGTGTAAAAGGAACGCAAAAACATATCGGCACTAGCTTTACAGAAGCCCATACGGTTGCACCTTCAATTAAACTCTTGCACGAGATTGCAGGCGGGGAGCAAGCATGGCGTGAGCGTCCATTTGTGTCTAATTCAAATTGTTTTGTTGTACCACCATTACGCTTCGCAACAGAAAGTTGCCTTGTGATGGAAGAGGTCATTAAAGCAGGAATGCCGGTATTATTGCTATCAGCAGGGCAGGCAGGGGCAACCGCACCAGCATCCATCGCAGGCGCAATCGCACAAGCTGTAGCAGAGGTTCTAGCAGGTCTTATTTATGTGAATGCAATGAAGCCTGGGCATGTTGCAATTGCGGGAACATGGCCGTTTGTATCTGATTTACGAACAGGGGCAATGTCTGGTGGTTCAGGGGAGCAGGGGCTTTTAACAGCTGCTTGTGCACAGATGCTGCACCATTTCAACCTGCCTTCGGGGGCTGCATCCGGCATGGCAGATTCAAAAATGCCAGATGCGCAATCAGGGTACGAGAAAGGCTCAACCGCAGTGATGGCAGGTCTTGCGGGACTGAATATGGTCTATGAAGCGGCGGGTATGCATGCAAGCTTGCTTGGCTTTTGTTTAGAAAGCCTTGTGATTGATAATGATATGCTTGGTCAATGTATGCGTTGTGTTAGGGGCGTTGAGGTAAATGAAAAATCTTTGGATATTCAAGTTATCAAAGATGTCTGCCTATCAGGGGTTGGACATTATTTAGGGCATGAGCAAACCATTTCTCTGATGCAGTCTGAATATATCTATCCTGAAGTATCAGACCGCTCTAGCCCGAAAGAATGGGAAGAAATTGGCAAGCCTGTGCTGTGGGAAAAAGCGGCAGATACGAAGAATGACATTTTGAATAATTTTCATCCTGAGTTTATTCCAGCCGAAACAGAAGCTGTTTTACGACAAAATTTCAACTTGCTTCTGTAATCCACTGCCTGAATGCCGCATGTGGTCATTTTTACAGTGACTTTTTAACGCATTTAAGATAGGTACGAATATATCTAATTCAGGATTTTTTATCCAACTGCCATTTTTTAGGCATCATTTTCGGGGGGTATTATGGACGCAACTGTTGGGTTATTCTTAGTGATTGGTTTTCCAGTAGCATTGGCTGTTGGTATCTGGGCTTTTGATGCATTTTCAAAACAGCCTGACTAAGTTTAGATAACGCTGATATCTGTTACGCACTATTTTAAACAGGTTTAAAGTGTGTTGCCGCTTTTAGCGCGAGTAGCACACATTTATGCCTGTTTTTTATATTCTGAATAGGGATAAGCGGTTCAGCCTGTGCAAAGGGCAGGGGCTGTGCTTCTGCTGCTAGCCAAGTTTGCACGTTATCATGCATGCTCTGCATCTCGTCTACATGACATCCTTCGCCAATCTCTAGCCAAAGGCCTGTTCCAGCCTCACATAATGCACACCCCTTTGCCTTAGCAGATAGCGCATGAATATACCCATCTTTAAGCTGGATGGCCAAATTAACCCTATCCCCGCATACTGGATTATTGAGCGAGGCGGTATGCGTCGGGTGTTCAATATATTTTGATTCTCGTGATTTTTGGGCAAGGCCAAGCAAGGCTTTTTGGTATAGCGCATCCATTATAAGCGCACCTCAAACCTGCTCATCATGTTAAGGTGTCTTGCTGTATTATTCTGATGACAAAAGCAGATATAATGCAGCAGCAGCAGCAACATAGGTAAGAATGACTGTCCAATGAACGGAATGATATTCATTTTCCTCTGGCACATGTGCTGGGCGTGTTTTCTGAGTTGCAGCCATTTTATCCCCCTGATAGTGCGTCAAACTCGTTCCCTTTTATACAAAAAACAAAGGAGGCTGACAAGCATATCAACCTCCTTAATTTTGATTATTTCGCTATTTAAGAAACAGCTATTCCATCTTTTTCACGCCAATTATTTTGGCAACGATTATCGATAAGAAGACTGCACCGAAGGAGAATAACGCCCCCATTTTTGCAGCATCTTGTACATCGCCAGCAGGGAAAGCCACTGCCGAGATAAATAAGGACACGGTAAAGCCAATCGCGGCTACAAAGCCAATAATCAGCAAGTCAATTATCCGCATACCCTCTGGCAAGCCAAGGCGGAAGACAGATGCCGCCAAGAAGCCAAGAAGCAGAATACCAATCGGCTTACCCACAATTAGGCCAGCGAGTACAAGCCATGTGGCATCACCCATTGCTGAGAATACTACCCCTGCATTCGCGAATCCGAATAACATCAAAATCACTTCAACAGGCGGCTTTAAGCTATGTTCGATATCATTAAGCAAATCATATTTATGTTCTTTATCAGCACCAAAAACACCAAAGCCTGAATCTGCATGCGGAATAGCAGGAATGACAGGAAGCAGACCTAATGCAGGGTGAATGCCAGCCTGTTGGAAGCCATACCAGCTTGCACAAGCAGCAATCAAATATGGCCAAAAGCTGAAACGCTTGCGCACTTTTGACGATACCGGCTTGCTTGCATCATCCCCATCCATTTTACGCGGCAGATAATTAAAGAAGATATATGCCACTAATGCAGCACCAACCGAAAGCAGAAGCCATGATAGATTTAGCTCACCTTGCGGATAGAAGATGGCTAGAATAATCAGACCAGCAGCATCATCAGCAATAGCAAGCAATAACAAAAAGCCAACCGCAGGGTGTTTCGCGCCAAAGATAATTCGACCAACAAGATATGAAAACGCAATATCTGTTGCTGTGGGGATAGCCCATCCATTTGCAAGAATAGCAAATTTGCCAACCATAAAGGCGCCTAGCAAATATACAGAAATAGGGCCGATCATACCGCCAGCAGTAGCAATAAGCGGCGTTAAGGCTTTTTTACCCCGTAAGCTACCTGATTTTAGCGCAACAGCTTCCCACACCTCTTTACCCGCAATACCAAAGAATAATGCCATCAGCACATCATTAATTAGGTAATGTAAGGTAAGGGTTCTATGCCCATCATGAAGGTGACCAACGGGCGAATGGTCTAGTAAAACAACTTCAACAATATGATGATAGCTGTCATAATTAATATTTGCCCAGATAAGCGCACCAAATGCACCTATTACTAATAAAACAGAGTATTCTTGGATGAAACCCCAGAGCGACTTCTGAGATGATGCCATGACCTTAACCCCCAGCTATATTATTCCATCTTTTACTATTACATCGTGTTCCGGCATATTGATTTTAGCATCACATACCACATTTAACTTTTATGGGTGTACACGATAACCATTATTAGCGCAAATTCATATTAAATTCAAAAACATGGTACGGTAATGGCGCAAGGGCATTATTTCATTGGTTCGAACATCTTTCGTGGTTCTGTATATGGCAAAGGCCACCCGCTAAATATTGCGCGTGTTTGGCCAGTTATCGACATATGCACAGCCTTAGGATGGCTAGAGGAAGAGCGTTTTATTGCTGTGCCGCCCGCAACCCCTGAAGAGCTTCAATATTTTCACACCGCAGAATATGTGACTGCATTACGAGATGCAGAAAGACAAGGGATGCTAGATGAGCACAGGATGGAGCGTCACCGCATTGGACGTGACAGCAATCCTATTTTCCCGCAAGTTTATTCCCGCCCTGCTACTGCAGGCAAAGCAAGCTTGTTAGGGGTGGAAATGCTGGTAACGGGCAAGGCGGATACTATATTTAACCCCTCAGGCGGCACCCATCACGGCATGCCAGATAGGGCAAATGGTTTTTGTTTTGTGAACGACCCGGCCATCGGCATTAATAAAGCGCTAAAAATGGGGGTAAGCAAGCTAGTTTATGTGGATATAGACGCGCATCACGCAGATGGGGTGCAAGAGCATCTATCACACCGTGAGGAGGTGCGGCTATTCTCAATCCATGAGAAGAATAGATGGCCGCGCACCGGCGATGAGGGGGATGTGGGCGGTGGTTCTGCTCGCAATTACACCCTACCAAGAGGGGCAGGTGATCGCCAATTGCTAGCAATTTGCATGGATGAAATTTTGCCGCAGATAGAAGCGTTTTCCCCTGAATTACTTATTCTTCAAGCGGGGTGTGATGGGCTTGCTGATGATCCGCAATCTGGGCTAAGCTATTCTAATCTAGGATATTGGCAGGCTGTGCACTGTTTTTTACAACTTGGCCTGCCAAGTTTGGTCTTGGGCGGCGGGGGGTATAATCCTTATACCACAGCGCGCGCCTGGTCAGGGATATGGGGGCTTATTGCTGGACATAACCCTGCTAAGACTACGTTGAATGAACAGGCTAGCACTATCTTAAAGAACTTGGAGTGGGACCATCGCTTAGGCCGAAATCCGCCACAATCTTGGTTTACACAGCTAGCAGACTAGCGAAGCTAAAGGAATAGAGATGAACGTAGCGAATGCAAGAAAATTACCGTTAATATGGGTGATAGCATTAGCACTATTTTGGCTAGCGGCTCAGCCTGCATTTGCTGAAAACACCTTTCCGCACATCTCCATTGAAATAACGACCCCTAATGCTGAAACCCACACGTTTGATACAGAGCTTGCGCATTTGCCAGCCTTGCGCCAACAAGGGCTAATGGGCAGGGCGCATTTATCAGATAATCAGGCAATGCTATTCACATGGCCAGTTTCAGCACGCCGTACCTTTTGGATGAAGAATACGCCGCTTTCTTTAGATATCTTATTTTTTGATGAGGACAG
This sequence comes from Puniceispirillaceae bacterium (SeqCode), assembly GCA_965660095.1. Classification (GTDB taxonomy): domain Bacteria; phylum Pseudomonadota; class Alphaproteobacteria; order Puniceispirillales; family Puniceispirillaceae; genus WTJO01. Next base: position 1,512 of record CBFHYP010000030.1, on the reverse strand, counting down.
GCAGCTAGTGCATTATCATCTGAATACCTCAGCCTTTAGCGAGGAATTATTATCATCGCTTCAACCTATTGCCTATGCGGTGGAAATAAAGGCAGGTAGGGCTGAGGCGTTAGGGATAGAAAAGCTATCGACCCTGAAACTTCCCGCTAATCTACCTCAAGCAGAATAAATCAGCTTTGCGAGCCGTGATAAAAACATATGCTTGATGAATTGAAGAATGAAAATTATCGTAATCATGCTAATTTTTCGCTTGAAATAGAGGCTAAAACAGGTGTACAACCCCCCTCAGTCGGAGTGTAGCGCAGCCTGGTAGCGCATCTGGTTTGGGACCAGAGGGCCGGGAGTTCGAATCTCTCCACTCCGACCATTTCTCTCCAGATTTTATCAAATTACAGCGTGCTAGCGTTACATGTTAGCTATGGCGATGATGATTATAGCATTTTGACATTGCCTAGCGGCGAGGTGATCCCACCACTTGAGCTTCCAGATTTAAAAAATGAATCTTTTCAATGTGTTACCCCCCCCCGCCGTTTTTACACCTAAAAAGTGTTTTCCTATTGGGTTAAACGTTATAAAGTTATAGCAGTATATAGCTAGTCTGATGACATGATTAGGGAAAATACAGTTCCCCTCCTAGTTAAATATGAATGTGTAATTCTTTATTTTCAGGAGTCTTTTGTGATGTTAAAGCGAAACATAACACCTCTTTATTATCCTCTATCGAAGAATGCTTTTAGCAGTGTTGGCCTTATCTCCATCCTTGGCTTAACTGCCTGCGGTGGCGGTGGCGGGGGTGGTGGCCCTGTTATTGGCGGCGGCGGGGATGGCGATGACATGCTGATAGGCGGCGCAGGCCCGATAAATGGCACTGATGGAGATGATGAGCTAAATGGCACTGCTGGTGCAGATACCCTAAATGGTTTAGGCGGGGATGATACGCTGAATGGCCTAGGCGGTGATGCTACCTTAAATGGTGGCGACGATGATGATACGCTATATGGCGGCGATGGCGATGATACGCTAGACGGCGGAGATGGGGATGATGTGTTGCGAGGCGGCGCAGGTGACGATAAACTGGTAGGTGGGGACGGGGATGATACGCTGACAGGCGGTGCAGGCGCAGATATACTTGATGGCGGTTCAGGTAATGATACCGTAAACTATTCAAATTCAATTGCTGGGATAATGATTGATCTATCTGATGATTCAGCCTTCTCAGGTGGGAATGCGGAAGGGGATATCCTGACTAACATCGAAAATTTAAATGGCTCAAATCATACCGATACGCTAATAGGTGATGACCAAGCTAATACCTTTTCCGGCGGTGCAGGTGATGACACTTTAAATAGTGGCGGGGGAAATGATACCCTAAATGCTGAATTAGGCAACGACACATTGACAGGCGGAGATGGGGATGATGTGTTGCGAGGCGGGGATGGCAAAGATACAATGACGGGCGGGAGTGGGGATGATGTTTTCTTTCTCACTCTAGTAAATTCGAGTGATGTAGAT
>CBFHYP010000029.1:0-14373 GCA_965660095.1 Puniceispirillaceae bacterium (SeqCode) | reverse complement strand
TATGGGTCAGGAGGGGCGTATATTACCACAAGGCGCTGAAGGTGAGGTTTGTATCAAAGGCGATAATGTGACCCCTGGGTATGAAAATAACGATGCTGCTAACGCCTCTAGCTTTACCAATGGCTGGTTCAGAACGGGCGATCAAGGTATTTTTGATGCGGATGGATATCTGCAAATTACAGGCAGGCTTAAGGAAATTATCAATAAAGGAGGGGAGAAAATCTCCCCGCTTGAGGTGGATAATATTTTGATGGAACACCCTGCTATCCAACAGGTGGTAACCTTCTCTATTGCAGATAAAATGCTTGGTGAGGAAGTTGGTGCTGCGGTTGTGCTTGCAGATAATCAAACGCTAACAGAAGCTGAATTAAAAGCCTATGCAGCAGAGCATTTGGCAAAATTTAAAATCCCAAAACATATCCGCTTTTTAGACGAAATCCCAAAAGGCGCTACCGGGAAATTACAGCGCATAGGCCTTGCAGAAAAACTTGGTCTATAGGGGCGGTCATGGATTTACATGAAATTCTCAGGAGCATGAGATGAGCAGAATTTGTATTTATGGTGCTGGCGCGATTGGCGGATATATGGCAGCTGCTTTATCCGAAGCTGGTGCAGATGTATCGCTCGTTGCCAGAGGGCCGCACCTGCAAGCCATACAGCAATCAGGGCTTACCCTTATCAAAGATGGGGTGCATAAATCCTATGCGTTGAAAGCAAGTGATAATCCAGCTGATTTAGGTGAGCAAGATTATGTGATTATCGCATTAAAGGCACATGGGCTGTCTGGCATTACTGAGAAAATACAGCCGCTACTCGGCAAAGATACGGCTGTTGTTTCTGCTGTTAATGGGGTGCCGTGGTGGTATTTTTATGGCGCTGAAACAGGGACTTCTTTGGATAATACGCCGCTGGAATCGGTTGACCCTGGAGGGCAAATTTATCATCACATCGGTGCTGCGCGCGCTATAGGATGTGTGGTATATCCTGCGTGCGAGGTCTCGTCCCCAGGCATTGTCACCCATATTGAAGGTAATCGTTTTTCGCTTGGTGAGCCATCAGGTGAGCCATCTGAGCGGGTAAAGAAGCTTTCTTCATTGCTGATTGCAGGCGGGCTAAAGGCTCCGCAAAAACGACGTCTTAGGGATGAGATTTGGATTAAATTATGGGGTAATTGCTCGTTCAATCCAGTCAGCGCACTGACTGGCGCATCTTTAGATAAAATTGGTGCAGACCCGTATTGCAGAGCATTGGTAGCTGAAATAATGGCAGAATGTCAGGCAGTTGGTGAAGCGTTAGGTGTGCGTTTCAATGTATCGATTGAAGATAGAATAAATGGGGCTGCATCCATCATTGGGCATAAACCATCAACACGCCAAGATATTGAGATGGGCAGGCCACTTGAAATTGACCCGCTTGTCACAGCAGTGCTTGAACTTGGTGAGAGACTTGGAATAGAAACCCCAACTTTGCGTCATGTCTCAGGCTTATTAATGCTTCAGGCAGAGACAATGGGGCTATATCATCGCCCTGCTGTGTGATGCGATATAGGGCTTGTTTTCTGCATCCATTATAGCAGGCAGTAACAAAACTGTCTTATTTCTAAGCTATCGCTAATAGCCTAGAATAATTGGCATGAAAAAGGCAGAGCAAGTGGGTGATACATTACATATTTTAATTCTGTGTACCGGAAATTCAGCACGTTCTGTAATTACAGAAGGCTTGTTGAACCATCTTGGCGGCAGTCACTTAGCCGCCTATTCAGCAGGCTCAATGCCAACTGGAAAGCCCAATCCTTTCGCCTTGGAAGTGTTAGCGCAGAACGGGATTGATACTAGCTTTGCACGTTCAAAAAGCTGGGATGAGTTTGCTGGCGCAGATGCTGTGAAAATGGATGTAATCGTCACAGTGTGCGCCAACGCATCAAACGAGGTTTGCCCCGTCTGGCCAGGCCATCCTTCTTCTGCCCATTGGGGGGTTGCTGACCCTGCCGCTATTTCGGGAAGTGATGCTGAAAAACGAGAAGCTTTCGCTGTCTGTTTTGCCCAAATGAAAGAACGTGTATCTGCTTTTATCACTGGTCTTGAAGATGGCGGGGATGCGCATCTTCTTGTAAAGCAGATTGAACATCAATATCCTGACATTGCGCGCACTGCATAAATCACGCTGAATGAGGGTCGCAGGGATAGATATGGTAAGACAAATATGTGCAGAACTAATTGGAACGATGCTGCTGGTTGCAACGGTGGTAGGCTCTGGCATCATGGCCGAGATGCTTGCAGACGGAAATGTTGCAGTTGCTTTGCTTGGTAATACGATTGCCACAGGCGCTATTTTGGTTGTGATAATCACCGTTTTAGGCCCTATTTCAGGTGCGCATTTTAATCCTGCTGTCACCACCGCCTTTTGGATTAAGGGTGAGATAGGCTTAGGATTAGCGCTTGGTTTTATCTGTTTTCAGATTATTGGCGGTATTTTGGGAAGCTGGCTAGCGCATGCTATGTTTGAATTGCCGATAGTTCAAATATCGCAAAATCCCCGTTCTGGATTAGCCCAATATTTTTCTGAAATGGTTGCAACTGCTGGATTGTTATTTGTCATTTTTGGCGGGATTGCACATCGCCCGCAAGCTGTGCCAATGCTTGTGGGGTTATATATCACGGCTGGCTATTGGTTTACCGCATCAACAAGTTTTGCTAATCCTGCGGTGACGATAGCGCGCACGCTAAGCGATAGTTTTGCAGGTATTGCACCTGCGGATACCCCGTTTTTTATCTTAAGCCAGATGGCTATTGTGCTTCCGATGGTGGTGGTGTGTAAATGGCTATTTACGCAGCAATCTGAAACAGGTTGATAGCGCAAAACAAATACTTGTTGCACAAATAATGCTTGCCCCTGTTGGGGTGTCAAACTGCAGTGAAAACTGAATACCGCCGCCAAGACATATCAGCGATATAATCCCTGCGCCTATTGCCATCTGTTCAGGGGTTTTAACGAAATTCCGTGCTGTCACAGGCGGAATAATCAGTAAGGCAGAAATCAGCAATACCCCCACAATTTTAATTGCAACAGCAACGAGTAATGCAAGGCAAAGCAAAAATATGCGGTCTTCTGTTTTTGGATTAATAGCATGTGCTGATGCTAAATCAGGATTTATCGTCACCAATAATAATTTTTTCCAGCGCCATACCATCATCGCGATAATTGCAACAGCACCTGCCCAAATCACGATTAAATCCATTGTGCTTATGGCTAAAATATCGCCAAGCAGATAGGACATCAAATCAATCCGGCCAGCGGTTAGAAACGAGGCTGTTACTAAACCTAATGCGAGCCCTGAATGCGCCATCACCCCAAGCAGCGTATCGGATGCAAAGCCTTTTTGGGTTAAATCAGAAAGACAAATTGCCATCATTAATGCAATCGCTAATGCACCAAATGTAACATTTACCTCAAACAGAAAAGATAAGGCGATGCCAAGTAAGGAGGCGTGGGCAACCGCATCTCCAAAATACGCCATTCTGCGCCACGCAACCATGCACCCCAAAGGTGCGGCGGCAATGGCAACACCAAGTCCTGCAATAAATGCGCGCATAACAAAATCATCAAATAAGCTCATTTACCGTCCCCCAAAATTTTTTGAATCCGTTATTATTATACTGGCTTAATGATGGTGGTCGTGGTTGTGGTGAACATGATCATGATCATGATCATGATGGTGGTCATGTTCATGGCGATAAATTGCCATTACTTGCTCAGCATCACTGCCAAGTAGGGCTAGATATTCAGGGTCATTCACAACTTGTTGTGGGGTGCCCTGACAGCAAATATGCCCATTAAGGCAAATCACCCTGTCTGAGGCACGCATCACCACATGCAATTCATGGCTTACAAGCAGCACACCGCACCCTAAAGCTTCCCTGAAAAGCTCAATCTGTTGATAAAATGCCATCGTGCCGAGATGGTCTAGACCTTGGGTGGGTTCATCCAATATAAGCAAATCTGGTTTATGTAATATCGCCCGGCATAACAGTACCCGCTGAAACTCACCCCCTGATAATTCGCTTACATGCTGGGGGAGCAGTTTTTCTACCCCGCAATTTTCAATGCACCATGCGCGCCATTCGCTATCCTTTGCTGGGATAAGCTCAAGAAAACGCGACACATTTAAGGGCAGTTGGCTATCAATATGAAGCTTCTGCGGAACATAGCCGATTTTTAGCTTTTTGGCTTTTGTGATACTGCCGCTATGCGGTTTAATGGTATCAATAAGGCTTTTTAATAAGGTAGATTTACCAGCGCCATTTGGTCCGATGATGGTCACAATTTCTTTGCGTGACAGCTTAAAGCTAATAGATGAGAGAATGGGTCTGTCGAATTTTGACAGGCTGACATTGTCGAGCTGGATGAGGGGGGTGTCTTGCATGCTCATTTGGATGGTGCTTCGTGGCAATTTGGGCATAGGCCAACAGCTTCCAAAAAGCTATTTTCCAGCGCAAAATCTGCAGATTTTGCCTCCCCCTCAAGCCAAGATTGAGAAGGGAGATGGTCTGTTTCCTGCACAGCCTTACAGCTTCGGCAAATTAAAAACGCAGGAAGATGTGCCGTGCCAGGATGTCCGCAGGCGGTGAAACTGTTTAGATGCGAGATTTTATGGGCAAACCCAGCATTCACCAAAAAATCTAAAGCACGATAGGCAATTGGTGGTTGTGCACTAAAGCCGTCAGCTTTTAATTTATCTAATATTTCATATGCACCCACAGCACGGTTTTCTTCTAGTAAGATTTCAAAAACACGCAAACGAAGCGGCGTGAGTTTAAGCTTATGCTCAACACAATATGCCTGTAACGCATCAATGGCTGTCAAAACGCAGCCCGTATGATCGTGATGGTTAAACCCTTTGCATCCCATGCCCTATATCACCACTTTACAATTGATCGATGTTATACTATAACATCCCCTAATTATGTTATAGTATAACATACCATCTATTAAGTGTTAAGGATAGATTCAATGCAGTATTTTAGCAAAAAAATAGCAATAATATGTTTTGGGATATTCATTGCCGCCCAGCCTCTAGCTGCTCAAGACGAGCCTGTTATTGTAGCAGACCTTGCGCCTATTCATGGGCTTGTTAGTCTGGTGATGAAAGGCGGTGCTTCTCCTAAATTACTGATAGAGCCGAGGGCAACTGCACATGATATGGTGCTTCGCCCTTCGCAGGCTTCGGCATTGCAAGAGGCTGATTTGGTGATTTTGAATAGCCGAGATTTTATGCCTTCCTTATCCAATGCGGTAGAAAAACTGGTAGGTGAAGGCAAAGTTCTAGATTTAATGGCACAAGCAGATACGCTGAAATTGGCAATGCGGGATAAAGCCATTTTTGAGCAAGATGACCATCATGACGACCATAAGGACGCGCATCATGACGACCATCATGGGCATGCCCACCAGATTGGCGATGTGGATTTGCATGGGTGGCTTGACCCGCAAAATGCTGTCTATTGGCTAGATGTAATCACAGATAGGCTAAGTGCACTTTCCCCTGAACATGCTACGCGTTATCAGGAAAATGCGGCACAAGCGAAAGCTGAGATTAAAGCACTTCAGGAGGCGATGGCGCAACTGTTGATGCCTGCGCATGATACGTCATTTGTGGTTGTGCATGACAGCCTTGGCTATATCGAAAATCGATTTGATGTCCATGTTGTTGGCGCATTATCTGATGGTATGTCAGAACAGATAAGCCCATCTCGTTTAGCGCAACTCACAAAAGTAATGGAAGAGCACCAGCCGATTTGTGCGATTATTGAGCCAGATACAAAACAAGCTATTGCTAAAATGCTTGCCCAAGCTTCTGGCAAACAGACGGTGACAATTGATCTATTTGGCTCAGATTTTGAAATGGGCGCGGGTCTATACCCAAAGCTTATGATGGATATCACCCAAAAGCTGGTTGCTTGTACTAAGCCGTCATAGCGTGAATAAAAAAGCGAGGGGCATAAAAGTTTGGGGAGGGTTCTGTTGGTGCACAAATCTGCACGCCCTAACTGATGAGGCCCTGTACACAGATAATATGCTTTATACCTCTCGCTTCATTGTCAATTTTAACTTCCTTAAGCTTATATCCCCCCATTGCCTTGGAAGGGGTGAGTGAAAGGCAAGGGGGGTATAAGGGTGCGATATCACGCACTAACACTACCCTAACAAAACTGCCTGCCAGCACATAATTAAAAAGAGTAAACAATAAAATTTGTAAATATTTACAACTGAATTTTGTAAATATTGTAAATTTATGTTATTTACGAAAAATACAATCTATGTAGACTAAAATAGGGGCATGGCATGGATAAATCTGCAGCCGGAAAGGTACTGATCGGGCATAAATTACGGAAATTACGCTCAAACCTAAAGCTTTCACAAACTGAAATGGCTGAAGAGCTTGGTATTTCTTCATCTTATCTAAATCTTCTTGAAAATAATATGCGCCCTGTAACGGTCTCTATTCTGTTTCGGTTGGGTCAAGCCTATGACATTGATTTAAAGGATATGGCAGAAGATGATTCTGCACGTCTGACGGCATTGCTTACCGAAATTTTCACCGACCCCGTATTTGATGATTTGACGGTAACCCGGCGGGATATCCAGCAATTAGCAAGTCAGCACCCTGTTGCTGCCTCTGCTCTTATCTCGCTTCATACGGCCTATGATAATATGAAAGATGCGGTGCATTCAGAAGGGGTTGCAGGCGCAGACAGAACCTCATTTAACCCGTTGGATGAAGTGCGTCATTTCCAAGAAAAATCTGAAAATTATTTTGATTTGCTCGAGAATGCTGCCCGCCAATTCCGTGAAAAAAGCAACGCTGAAGATCAGCCGCTTTTCACTGCAATGACCCAGTATCTTGAAAAGGAACATAATATCCGCACCCAAATTATGCCTCAAGAAGTGATGGGTAATTTATTGCGTGAATTTGATTTACATCGTGGGCGGATATTGCTGTCCGAAAATTTAAAAGAATCACAACGCTTGTTTCAAGTAGCAGCCCAACTTGGCTTAATCGCTTATCGTGATGTGATTGACAAAATCACTGCAACTGCCCTGCAAACAGACCCTGAAATCATCACCTTATTGCGGATAATGCTTTCTGGCTATTTTGCAGGTGCGGTGATGATGCCCTATAGCCATTTCCACGCCTCTGCGAAAAACACAAGATATGATTTAGAAGCGTTATGTAACCGTTATTCAGCATCCATTGAACAGGTGTGCCACCGATTAACCACAATGAACAGGCCTTCTGATAAAGGTATACCCTTTTTCTTTCTGCGCGTGGATGAAGCTGGATATGTCTCCAAGCGCCTATCAGCAGGCGGGATGGAATTTGCGCGTCATGGCGGGGCATGCGGCAGATGGATACCACATCAAGCCTTTAGGACACCTGGTCAAATCATCTCGCAAGCCGCAATCCTAGAAGAGGGGCAAAAGCTGCTTACCATTGCCTCCACCCACACGCCGCCAAGAACACAGCCAGCGTCTTATGGTACACCGCTTTATGCTATCGCGTTGGGATGTGATTTGAAATATGTGTCAGAAATTGGCTATGGCGATATGCTTGCAGGCGCAAAGACTGCAACACTCACCCCTATCGGGCTTGGCTGTAGTGTGTGTGAGCGGCAAAATTGTCAGCATAGAGGCGCACCGCCAAGAGGCCAGAAGCCGCAATATGATCTGTCCCGCAGAAGCTCAGGGCTATTTAACGGGATTAAATGAGACCTTATTGTACCGCATTTTTCAGAGCCTTTATTTGCGCATTTAGCTGGAGGCGCAAGGGGCTAGCTTCTTCAAGCTGGTCTGCTAGCTTTTGCCAATTATCAATCGCTTTTGCCGTCTCACCGCTTAATTGTGCGAAATGCCCTGTGAAGAATAATATCTCCAAGCCTTCAGGGCGAAGCGCTTTCAGCTTTTCAAGGGCTGACTGGGCTTCGCTCAGATAGGTGGTGCTTTGCCCTTGGGTGAGGGTAAATTCTAATATCGCAAGATAGGCAGAAGGGTTTGAGCTATCTGCATTCGCCGCCCCAAGAAGCGCACGCATCATACCATCAATATCTTCTAGCTGTTCACGGGCGATAAATAACCTCTGCCATCCTTGCAAATCTGCAGGGTTTTCAGCAAGTTTGCTTTCAAGCCTATCGACCATGGAGGCAATCATTTCTTGCTGTTCTTCTGGGTTTAGCATTTGCATCTGCTCAATTTGCGTAGCACTTAGGACAGGCGCAGATGAGGACGCTGCATTTTCAGCTTGCTCAGGAGGGGTGAAGCCGCCTGCTTGTGCTGCCTGTGCAATATTTTCAGCTACCAATGCAAGCCATGGCGCATCAGGGGCTGAAATCTGTCTAAGCCGTTGCCATCTTGATACTGCAAGCTGATAATCCTCATCCTGAAATGCGGCTAATCCAAATAAATATAATGCCCGCGGCTCATTAGGATTTTCTGCGAGCACCTCTTCAATAAGTGCACGGGCAGGCAGAATGACAAGCCCGTCAGCTTGCCGTGCTAATGCTTCTGCTAACATCGATTTAACTGCATTATTCCCGCCGGTAAGTTCTATCGCCCTTTCTAATGCGTCGATTTCGATATCACTATTTTCTGCTTGGGCAGCACGCATTGCTAGGTTAAGCCAACTATCAATATCATCAGGATTATCAATGGCGGCTTGCTCTGCCACTTCAAAGGCCTCTTTGATTTGGGCTTGCCGTTCTGTGCTTGCAGCCTGCGCTGCTGCAATTTCACTGCTACGTTGTGCCAGAGGTTGTGCAGGTAAATCAGGTCTTCCAAATTGGCTATATAACCCGGTGGCAACAATGAGGATTAACACCCCCAACCCGATAGAAATGACAAGTGTAGAGCTAGATGAAGAAGGGACTAAGTTGTGCTCTTCACGGGGTTGAACTTGTTCAGCCAGTGTCATTGAGCTAGCAGCGCTTCTGCGATAAATCCAAAATAAACCAATCCCCATCATCACGATAAAGATAGGCGATAGCCATAACAGATAGGTGGCTTGGCTTACCGGCGGGTTCAAAAGGACATAATCGCCATAACGCAGGCGTAAATCATCTAAAATCACCTTATCAGATTTGCCGTCAACAATTAAGCTTCGAACCTCAAGCCGCAAATCGCGCGCAAGCTCTGCATCTGAATCATCAATAGATTGGTTTTGGCAGACCAAACATCTCAGCTGTTTTGAAAGCCCTCTTGCACGTTCTTCTAAGACAGGGTCGCTAAGCTGTTCTTCAGGGCTAATGGCAAAAGAGGGCGCGGTGGGGCTAGTTGCCAAAAATGCAAATAGAGCACATAGAATACATGCAAATTTAGCAGTATGGCGCATTACATTTGCTCCAACGCTGGGGTGATAACGGTTTCAATCACCTCCCCAAATATAGGGCCTGCATGGCGTAGTCTAACCACACCATCACCATCTATTAAGAAGCTTTCAGGTACACCATAAATGCCCCATTGACGCCCTGTCCTGCCGTCAAAATCCATCCAAATACTGTCATAAGGGTTGCCATATTGCTGCAAGAAATCTCTTAAATCTGCTTCTTTATCTTTATATGCGATAGCGATAACAACGAGCTCGTCAGATAATTTTTCAAGTGCAGGTATCTCTGCTCTGCACGGGGCACACCAGCTTGCCATAAAATTCACCAAGATTGGCTTGCCTGCATAAGCTGAAAGCGGATTTGCAAAATTTGCCTCTAATGCGGCTGAGGGGAGTTCAGGAGCCATCCTTCCCACCAGCACAGAGGGCAGATTATCTTTTTTGCGGCTACCTGTTAAATCGCCAAAAAGCGCCACCGCAAATATAGCGCCTAACGCTATAAATCCAATAATAGGTAATATAAAAATGAGGCTTCTGCTTTTCATATATCCCTCATCATCGCCTTGCGAATTCTATCGCGCAATGATCATGTATTGAACTGTCCATCATGCGTTGCGAAAACGCCATCAGGGTTTACTGGTTTTGTATCAAAGGGCGTCTGCCAATAAAAGCACATATCCCGCCAAGCGCCATAATAACAGCACCGCCCCAAATCCAACTTACAAATGGTTTATGATAGAGCCTTAAGCTATATCCTTTTTCGCTATCACCATCGCCTAATACTGCATAATCATCCCCTAGAAGCCTTGGGCGGATAGCCGCTTCTGTGGTGGTCTGCCTCTCAACAGGGTAGAAACGTTTTTCAGGTGTTAGCGTGTCTAGTATTTCACCGCCTGATGTTTCAAGCGCAAGAAGGGCTGTTTCAGTGACATAATTTGGCCCTTGATTGCGTTGCATTTCAATAAACCGGTATTGCTTGCTGGCGACTTGTATTATCTCACCGGGCTGTGCTCTGACCGTTACCTCTGTTCGGCCAATGCCATCCCCTAACGCGCCTAGCAAAAATACAGCCATGCCAAGATGGCCAAGCCAAATTCCCCAGATAGGCAAGCCTAATTGGCGCACCCGTGCCCATAATTTTGTAGGTTGATGCAATTTTAACCTGCTTTGAATATCTGCTATCATGCCAGCCGCAAGCCATACAAGAAGGGCTAGTCCTGCCCAAGATATGGCTGAAAATTCACCACTGATGAAACTAGAGGCAGTACCTATAATAAGCGCGGCAATGCCTGCAAAGACCAAGCTTTTCCGCGCGTGTTTCAAGACGCCTTGGCGCCACATTAATACAGGCGCAACCGCCATTCCCACGACCCCAATAGCCATTACAGGATTAAAGGTTGCGTCAAAAAAGGGCGGTCCAACGGTAATTCTAGTCCCTGAAGTCAACTCTAATCCAAGTGGGTAGAATGTCCCAAGCAACACAATCGCTGTTGCCATCACCAAAATCATATTATTGATAATCAGTGCGGTATCTCGGCTAAGTAGGGCTGAATCAGAGGTGGCAGCCAATTGCGGACCTCGCCATGCAAATAAAAGCAATGGAATACCTACCGCTATCAGCAAAATTGCTAGAATAAAAACCCCGCGTGAGGGGTCAGATGCAAATGAATGAACCGAGGTAAGCAATCCGGAGCGCACAATAAAAGTGCCAAGCAACGACAGCGAAAACCCTAAAATTGCAAGCAGGACGGTCCAGCTTTTCAGCTGTCCCCTTTTCTCCACCACAATCGCCGAATGCATTAACGCGGTTGCGACCAGCCATGGCATTAGTGAGGCATTTTCAACAGGATCCCAGAACCACCATCCACCCCAACCAAGCTCATAATACGCCCACCAGCTTCCTAGCGCGATACCTAATGTGAGTGCAGACCATGCAGAAAGTGCCCAAGGGCGAAGCCAGCGTCCCCAATCTTGATCGATTTTGCCTTGGATTAAACCTGCCACAGCCATCGAAAAAGCAAGGGAAAGCCCAACATACCCTAAATAAAGCATGGGCGGATGAAGGGCGAGCCCAACATCCTGCAATACAGGGTTTAACCCTCTACCATCAAGCGGTGCGTCAGCTAGTCTTTCAAATGGACTGGATGTAAATAAGCTAAAGGCAAGGAAGCTTGCGGTTACAGCCCCTTGGACTGCTAAGGTTAGCATTACAAAATGGTGCGGCAGGGTAGCACTTGTTTTTGCAAAAATACCGCCAAATATGACTAAAATCACAATCCATAACAGCAAAGAGCCTTCATGATTGCCCCAAGTGCCTGAAATTTTATAAATCATCGGCTTGGCAGAGTGCGAATGGCTTGCGACGAGCGCTAGCGAGAAATCAGAAATGATAAATCCATATAAAAGCGTTGCAAAGCTGAGCAGCACGAGCAGGCTTGTGCCCAGTTGGAGCGCCTTGGAGATGCTGAGTAAATTCAAAGATGAAGATGTTGCTTTAGCAAACGGCAATAGAGTTTGAAAGCATGCACATATCAGGGCAATGAAAAGTGCTAAATGCCCAAATTCTGAATAGGCAAGCATCACTCATCCCCCCCTTGCCAGACGCCTTGTTCTTTCAAGCTTTCAGCAATTTCGCGCGGCATATAATTTTCATCATGTTTGGCAAGTACGGTATCTGCAACAAATATTTCCTGCTGAAATTGCCCTTCTGCAATAATGCCCTGACCTTCTCTGAATAAATCGGGAAGTGCGCCTTCATAGAAAACATCAATTTGTGCTGTTTCATCTGTGATTGAAAATTTGGCGTTCAACCCATCAATCTGCACTGAATTTTCAGCAATAAGACCACCGATTCGTAATCTTTTCACTTGCTTATGTTCTAAAGTTAGCTCCGACGGGGTGAAAAAAAGCACGATATTATCTCGCAATGCGCTGGTCACAAGCCAAACAGCTAGCCCAAGTAAAACACCAGCGCTTAAAATAATGATAAGCCTTCGTTGTTTTGATGAGAATGCTTTACTCACTTCGCCCTCTTTTTTCATACCTGATGGTACACGCTATTCATATAAGCCAGTGTATATATGCATGTGCTACCATATCCAAAACCGGTGTGATGGATTTAACCTACTAAGCTACTCCACCAAAGCTATCATTTTATAATATAAAATTATGTCAAAAGGGCGGGGCTGATTGTCACATCACCACCGGTAATATTTGGAAACCAGAATAGCTTTTATCCAGATGGGTTCAAGATAACCATTTAATTGAACACCCCATTGATGGGGTTTGCTGCTCAGGGCCTTGGGATGTTTTCGCAATTTGTCGCATCGCTTGAACCAACTCTGGCTCTCTTTTTCCTGTGCCATCCATTTTCAGATTATCAATCCTGCCACGATATTGCAGCTGGCCCTTGTGATTTAGTCCGAAAAAATCGGGCGTACATACAGCCCCATAGGATGAAGCTAGCTTTTGGTCATGGTCGATTAAGTAGGGAAAAGAAAAATTGTGCTGTTGCGCAAACGCTTTCATTTTTACCGGAGAATCTTCAGGATAACGCTCGAAATCATTTGGCATGATGGCAACCATATTTACTTTTTCTTTTGCTAATTCATGCGCATCTTCAACAAGCCTGTCGATAATCGCTTTCACATAGGGGCAGTGGTTACAAATAAACGCAATCATCAAGCCATTCTCACCCATCAGCTGGTCCAGTGAATGATAAATGCCATCTGGGTCAGGCAGATTAAAGTCAGAAGCTTGCCAGCCAAAATCGCAAATCGGGGTGTTTGTGAGCATAAATCGATCCTGAGAGTGTATCTAATGCCGTTAAAACGGCGTTGAAAAAAAATCACCTAAGGGAAGGATAACACAAACTATTTTTATGAAAAAACAGAATATGGAAGCAATATTGCAACTAGCTATACAGTACATCATAATATATTAATTTAGTCAGTCGCCTTGATTTTAAGAATTATGAATATTTTGTCGTTTTAGACTGAACCAAGATATCTTTATTGAGGAAAACTGTGCGAAAAAATATCTTCGCCATATTGTTCATTATTGTTGCTGGCATTACTTATGCGGGTACAACTTCTAATGTCAGTGTTATGGAAGGCAGCAATGCCGTAATAACCTATGACATTGGGTATGTTGCGCCTTCTGGTGGTGTGGATGTTTGGGTTAGCATCAATAGCGGTTCTGCTTCAGTTGGAACGGATATTACCTTTGCATCAGGGCAGTCCGGCTGGAGAACGGTTGCAGCTAGCGCCCAAACATTGACCGTGACAGGTGCAGCAACCGCAGATTCCGTTTCTGATGATAATGAGAATTTCTATGTGAGTTTCGCAGAAAACCTAGTTGCTGATTCTGGTTTTGCCAATGATGGGGATAGTTGGGATAACGACAATGATTTTATCACACCTGTGCGGTCAGAAATTGACCAATCAAGCTCAGATTATTCAAACAAATTACTTAGAATTGCTGATAAAGTTTCGCCCTATATCGATGTAAGCCTTGTTTCAGGCTCAACCTATAATGTCAGCCTAGATTGGGCAGAGGCAACATTAGATGGGTATGGAAGCCCTTGTGTAGCCTCTAATGAGAACAACGGCATGTATGTTAATGAAGCAGATGGCCTGATCTTAGAAATTATTGATAAAAATAACGCTTCAAACAATCAAACTATTGTTATCGATGCCCAAGATTCTTCACCAGCAGCCTCTACTTCTTTTGATTTGAATTTTAGCTTATCTAATCGAACCGGCTCATTCACCTGGTCTGGCGGGGCGAATGCACGCCTTCAATTAACGGCTTATGATTTTGTGGGCTCTCGTTATGAAGGTGTGTGTGGTTATGCTGTTGATAATTTCAGAGTTACGAAACCTGCTGTAACCTCAACCGTAACCATCAGTGAACCTGATACTACCCCGCCAACCATAACCATTGCATCAAGCACAGTAAGTTCAGGCGATACCTCTAATGATAGCGCAATTGCGTTA
>CBFHYP010000028.1:0-14420 GCA_965660095.1 Puniceispirillaceae bacterium (SeqCode) | reverse complement strand
AGGGATTCGAACCCTCGAAGGGCTTTCACCCTTGCCGGTTTTCAAGACCGGTGCATTCAACCGCTCTGCCACCTCTCCACAAGGTTTAATGCGGTCTGCATTCATTGCTGATAGTGATTAATCTATGGATGGATTGAAGTCAATAATGTTTTAAGCACTTCTTTCAACTTAATCATGCTGACTTTAAAAAGAACTGTATTTTATCTGGAAAATATGGATAGTATTCCCATATCATTTTGCCGCTAGGACAGGAAATCTTGCTATGGACGCTCAGAAAAACAAACACCTCTTTTTAATGCGTAACTGCATCGTGGCGTGTTTCATGCTGGGGGCTGGCCTTACATCTGCCTTCGCGCAAGATTTTAGCCACTGGAAAGCAGAATTACGCGAAGAAGCCTTAGGCAAAGGGATTAGCACCGCCATATTTGATGAAGCGTTCGCACAAGTAAGCCCGATTGAAAGAGTGATTGAACTTGACCGATCTCAACCTGAATTCACCATGACTTTAGAAAAATATTTGCGGCTGGTCATCTCACAAACACGGATAAATAACGCTTCTAAGAAAATCAAGGAACATGCTGAAATACTTGATGAAGTTTCTAAAAAATACGGCGTTCAAAAGCGGTATATTGTAGCTCTGTGGGGGATTGAGACTAATTTTGGCTCGAACACTGGCGGATTTGATGTGATTGCCGCCTTAGCAACCCTAGCCTTTGATGGCAGACGTTCAGCTTATTTCCGCAAAGAATTATTAAATGCGCTTACCATTTTAGAAGAAGGGCATATATCACCAGCGAATATGAAAGGGTCTTGGGCAGGGGCAATGGGGCAGAGCCAGTTCATGCCGTCTAGTTTTCTTGCCTATGCGGTTGATTATAATGGTGATGGCAAGCGTGATATTTGGACAACCCGCCAAGATGTGTTTGCATCTATTGCGAAATATCTTTCTTCTGTTGGCTGGCGTGATGATATCACTTGGGGGCGAGAGGTTTTGTTGCCAGAAGGGTTTGATGGCAATGCCTTAGCAAGCAGCAAGGAAATGAAATCCATGTCTGAATGGCGCGCATTAGGGGTCACTGCATTGGGCGGGGCGGATTTGCCAAAGCGTGAGCTAAAATCAAGGTTAATCCTGCCTAAAAATGGTGGCGGTCGCGCCTTTTTAGCTTATGCAAATTATGATGCTATTTTGAAATGGAACCGGTCAGACTTTTTTGCAATCGCTGTTGGCACTCTTTCTGACGCGATAAGGTAAAGACGCACAAAACGGTAATCTCAACAGGGCTGCATAGGCTATTTTGTCATAAGGTGTAAATTTTTACACTATATATAGTGATTATGGATGTGTTTTAGGCGAAAGTTTGATACATAGTGTAAAGCCCTTTTGTTACTGTAACCGTTAGCTCAGGTTCGCTGTATTCATGAAACTTACATCTCTGTTCAAACTTTCGATTTGCGCCACCTTATTAGCGGGGTGTACTACTGCTGAATTGGCTATTGATTTGGCCAAAAAACATCAGCGCAGCCAGGCCGAAGAAGAGGCTGAAACGACGATAAGCAGCGTGAAAAGCGATCCGCGCTATAAGGTTGGAAATCCGTATCAAGTGCAAGGGAAATGGTACTATCCTGAACGTGATTTAAGCTATGATAAAACAGGGATTGCATCATGGTATGGTGATGAATTTGGCGGCAGGCTTACGGCAAATGGTGAGATTTTTGACCCTGCCCTTGTCTCAGCTGCGCATAAAACCCTGCCGATGCCTTCTGTGGTGCGGGTAACAAATTTCGATAATGGCAGATCGCTTGTGGTGCGGGTCAATGACAGAGGCCCTTTTGTTGCAGGACGTATTATTGACTTATCACGGGAAGCGGCACGCTTACTTGGCTTCAAAGATAAGGGCATTGCTAGGGTGCGGGTAGAAATCTTAACCGAAGAAAGCTTAAGATTAGAGAAATTAGCACGGGCAGGGGAATTCCCGCTATTATCAGAAGATAATGATACGCCATTACCAGTTGTGCAGGCCGCAAAGCAACCCTCGGTTAGCTTGAACGCAACAACGACCAATTCAGCGGCTAGAAAGCCAGTTGCTAGCCAGTCCTCGGTTGCGCTGTTATCGCAATCACGCGCTGGCACTGTCATTCAAACAGAACCGATTATCACCACCTTATGGGTGCAAATTGGCGCCTTTCATTCTGAGAAAAATGCGATAAATATGTTGGATAAAGTATCAACGATTGGGCAGGGCCGTATTTCTGAACACATACAAAATGGCAGAATCCTCTATCGTGTACAGCTAGGCCCTGTGGAAACGGCTGAAGCGGCTGATACATTGCTAAATAGGGCCTTGCAACAGGGCTATAATGGCGCAAGGACAATTGTGGATTAAGATTTTCTATATTTCGCCATAATCTTTGCCTACATACAAAGACAAGGCGATAGTGTCATGAAAATAGGTTTTAAAAATGAGATGGATAGCTAAAATCAAATTGCATAGGTTTATTCTTGGCGCAGTGGTGAGTTTCACTTTAGGGGGCGGCTTGCACAACCTTGCTGGCAATCATGCATGGGCTCAGGAAATACCCACCACAGCAGAATATGCATTAATTACCGATTTTGATTCTGGCATGGTCTTGTTAGAAAAAAATGCAGATGCACCTATGAAACCTGCCTCTATGGCTAAGATTATGACGGTGTATATCGCATTTAGCAGAATTGCTGAGGGCAGCTTATCTCCTGAAGATATGTTTGTGATTTCAGAAAAAGCTTGGAAAATGGGGGGCTCACGCTCCTTTTTGAATGCTGGTGGGCGATATACGCTAGATGAATTACTGCATGGCATTATCGTGCAATCTGGAAATGATGCGGCAGTTGCATTAGCAGAAGGGGTTTCAGGATCAGAAGAGAATTTTGCTAATGAAATGAACGCGATGGCAAAAAGGCTTGGGATGACCAATACCTATTTTCCAAATTCAACAGGCTGGCCACATGCTGATATTACCACAACTGCGCGGGATTTAAATATTCTAGCAAGCGCGATGATCCGCGACTTCCCATCAGAAAAATACCCTAATCTGTATAGTATTTTTGCTAAAAAAACCTATACGCTTAATGATATCAAACAGGGTAATCGTAATCCGCTTCTTTATGGCAAAAATGCAGATAAAAACGGCGTAGATGGCCTTAAGACTGGCTATACGAGCGAATCTGGATACGGGCTTGTGGCATCAGCACAACGCGATATGCAACGGGTTGTAATGGTGCTGAATGGCATGTCTTCTAAATCAGAGCGCGCCAGCGAGTCTCGCAGGCTAATGGATTTTATTTTCAGAGAGTTTAAAAATTATCATTTCTTTGATGCGGATGAAACGGTTGAGCGTGCAGAAGTGTGGCTAGGCACTGAAAGCCATGTGCCGCTTATCCTAGGCGCACCACTAAGCCGCGTGATGTCACGGGTTACACGCGCCAATACACGTTTTGATATTCGGTATTCAAGTCCAATTCCTGCACCTGTTCGAAAAGGGCAGCAAATTGGCATGCTTGAGGTGCGTAATGACGGTAAATTGGTAGAGAGCATTCCGCTTTTGGCAGGTGAGAATGTAACAGAGTTAGGTTTATTTGATAGATTTGGTGCTGCTATCAAATACCTAATCTTTGGCGCAACACCAACTATTGATGCATCACAACCTGCCTCTTAACATCATGGCTGGTCTATTCATCACATTTGAAGGTGGAGAGGGAAGCGGTAAATCAAGTCAGATACAGCATCTGAAAGCCAGCTTTGCGCAGCATTTTCCAAACCAAGAAATCGTTATCACACGAGAGCCAGGCGGAACTGGCCCTGCTGAAGAAATTCGCGCCATCTTGGTAAATGGGGAGGGGGATAAAATTACCCCGCAAACAGAAGCGTTATTAATGGTAGCGGCACGCACTGAAAATGTAGATAAAATTGTTAAACCTGCATTGGCGCGAAATGCGATTGTGCTCTGTGACAGATTTGCCGATTCATCCCGCGTCTATCAAGCGCTTGCCCATGGCAAACCCATTGACGAAATTGATCAGTTGCATGAATTTGGCTTTCAAAATCTTGCGCCTGATCTAACGATTTACCTGGATATTGAACCTGAGATAGGGCTAGCGCGTGCCCATCAACGTATTTCAGAAAATAAAGTTTCTAAACAACACCTTGAAGGTAGATTTGAAGGCAAGGGATTAGATTTCCATATAGCTGTTCGGCAAGGGTTTTTAGCCTTGGCCAAGCAATTTGAAAGCCGTTTTTGTGTTATCAATGCTCAGCAAGATGAAAAGCAAGTAGCGTTCGATATTTGGCAGGCGATAACGCCTTTGCTAGATAAAAATATCAAGCTGGCAGATACATAATGCCAGCAGATCAGGTGCATATAACCCCGCTTATTGGGCATCGATTAGCGCAGCGCCGTATTCAAGATGCGTTTGCAAAAGACAAGCTGCACCACAGTTTATTACTGCATGGCCCAGCTGGTATCGGAAAATCGAAACTTGGGCTTTTTATCGCCGCGTGGCTGGTTTCAAATAAATCACAAACGCCATCCATGTTTGAAAGCGAAACCTCTGATAGAAAATCCATATGCGATGTTGACCGAGAGGATGCTGAAGCGCGGCTCGTGTTCTCGCACACGCACCCTGATGTGTTGATGATTTCATCCAAAGAGGGGGAAGATAATAAATCCGGGCAGATTAAGACAGATGCTTTGCGCAAAATTAAGCATTTTTTAGCGCAAACCCCAGCGCGCGGGAAATGGCGGGTGGTTATTGTAGACTCCCTTGACGAGATTAATCTCAACGGCGCAAATGCAATGCTAAAAACCCTTGAAGAGCCGCCAGAAAACAGTTTAATCATTCTGCTTAGCTCAAAAATATCTGCTGTGCTTCCAACAATTTTATCAAGATGTAATCTTATCAAATTAGAGCCATTGGAAGAGGATGAAACACAGCAAATCATCCATCATATTTGGCCAGATGGGGATGAGGCGCTTTTATCACAACTCTCAATCCTGTGTGAGGGCGCACCGGGCAGGGCCGAAATGTTGCAGCTTTCAGGGGGGCTTGGCTTGTTTGAACAAAGCTGCATGATGATAGCACATCCCGAATTCAGCATGAAAGAATGCCGCGTTGTGGCTGATAAATGGGGCGCAGGGGGCGCATCACAACAAGCGCGCAAGCAATCTGCACTATATCTTTTTGGCCATCTGTTAAGCAAGGCAGCAGAAACCGCAGCAACAGGCATAGAGCCCCAGGAGGGTTTTGCCTCTCTTGACTTCGTCAAAGATGCGGTAAAAGCGTTAGGGGCGCGGCATTCAGCCCAAAAACTTGCCGAATTGCATCAGCATTTTACCTCAAAAATGCAAAAAGCGGATAGGCTATATGTGGATACAGCCCCGATATTGGTTCAATTTTTTCAGGAAATACATAGCCAAAGGCCTGTAAATTAAGGTAGATAAAGGCAGGTTAATTTTCATGTATTCACTATCACTGCATTAGATGGGGCACTATTTTTCATGGCTGAAAAATTTTATATTACAACACCAATTTATTATGTGAATGATAAGCCTCATATTGGCCATGCCTACACCACACTTTCTTGTGATGTACTGGCACGTTTCAAACGCTTGGATGGCTTTGATGTGATGTTTCTAACGGGCACAGATGAGCATGGGCAAAAAGTGCAGGCGGCAGCTGAAAAAGCAAATATTACCCCGCAAGAATTTACCGATAAAGTATCGCAGAATTTCCGTGACTTAACCCAAGCGATGAATTTCTCAAACGATCAATTTATTCGTACAACAGAAGAAAGACATTATAAAAGCTCGCAAGCGATTTGGAAGAAATTGCTCGATAATGGATTTATTAAGCTAGATAAATATGCTGGCTGGTATTCTGTGCGTGATGAAGCTTTTTATGCAGAAAGCGAATTGGTGGGCGGTAAAGCGCCAACAGGTGCCGAGGTTGAATGGGTTGAAGAGCCTTCTTATTTCTTCAGCCTATCTGCTTTCGAAGATAAATTACTGGCATTTTATGATGAAAACCCTGATTTTATCGCCCCTGACACAAGACGGAATGAGATTATTAGCTTTGTGAAAGGCGGATTAAAAGACCTGTCTATCAGCCGAACAACCTTCAATTGGGGGGTTCCTGTTCCTGATGATGCTGACCATGTGATGTATGTATGGCTGGATGCTTTGACAAATTACCTTACCGCGTTGAACTGGCATGAGGATAGCAACGCATTTAGCCATTTTTGGCCTGCAAATATCCATATGGTGGGCAAGGATATTTTGCGCTTTCATGCGGTCTATTGGCCGGCATTTTTGATGGCAGCTGAATTGCCTTTACCACAACGTGTGTTTGCGCATGGATGGTGGACTAATGAGGGTGAGAAAATCTCAAAATCGCTCGGAAATGTGATTGATCCACTTGCACTTATTGATGAATTTGGTCTTGATCAAACACGTTATTTCTTAATGCGTGAGGTTCCTTTTGGCCGAGATGGTGATTTCTCACGCAGTGCGATGATTGGCCGTATTAACAGTGATTTGGCAAATGATTTAGGCAATTTAACCCAGCGTACATTGTCTATCATTGCAAAAAATTGTGAAGGAAAAATGCCTGCCCTGCCGCAGCATATGCAGGAAGCGGATGCTCAATTATTGGCTGAGGCGGATAGCTTATTGCCTGCATTGCGTGCGCGTTTTGATAAGCAATCTTTCCATGAAGGCCTTCGTCAAATCTGGGAAGTGATATCAAACGCAAATAAATATATTGATGCACAAGCCCCCTGGGCGCTCAAGAAAACTGACCCGCAACGCATGGGCGAAGTGCTGGCCGTTATTGTGGAAGTGCTGCGTGAAGTTGGTATTTTAGTCCAGCCTATCATGCCGCAATCTGCGGCCTTTCTGCTTGACCAATTAGGGGTAGGGGCGGATGAGCGCACATTTGCGCGGCTTGGTGATAGAGCGTTCTGTGTGAGTGCGGAAACAGAAATCGCTAAACCTCAACCTGTTTTCCCGCGCTTTGTTGAAGCTGAGGCGGAGGCAGGAGCATGAGCGCCGAAGATTTATTTATCGTCGATAGCCATGCCCATCTAGATTATCCTCAATTCGAAGGACAGCTAGACCAAGTGCTTGCGCGTGCAGCCGATTTAGGGGTGCGTGAGATGATTTCCATCGGCGTCAAGCTAAGTACCGCAGACAATCCTAAAAAGATTGCTGAGCAGTATGATAATATCTGGTTTAGCGCCGGCATCCACCCGCATGAAGCTGCAAATGAGCCTGAGGCAGCGAATTATGACGCTATCTTAGAAGCAGTTAATCATCCAAAATGTGTGGCGGTGGGTGAGGCTGGCTTAGATTATTATTATGATAATGCACCTGCCGAGGCACAAGAAAAAAGCTTTCGTACGCAAATAGCGGTCGCAAGACAGATGAAGCTGCCCATTATCATCCATTCACGAGACGCTGATGAGGATATGGCAGCAATTCTGAAAGATGAGACAGAGAAGGGGGCGTTCTCTGCTGTATTGCATTGTTTTAGTTCAGGCGCACAGCTTGCTCAAACCGCCCTTGAGCTTGGTATGTATGTCAGCTTTTCGGGTATTATCACCTTTGGTAAGGCGGAGGAATTGCGGGAAATTGCAGCTGATATTCCCTTAGACAGGGTGCTTGTTGAAACAGACTCGCCATATCTTGCGCCAACCCCTTATCGGGGGAAGACAAATGAGCCTGGATATACCCGCTTTGTCTGTGAAAAACTTGCAGAAATAAAGGGGATTTCCTGTGCTGAAATGGCGGCTATTACACGGAAAAACACCTACACTCTCTTTTCTAAAATGCATGGCGGCTAATTCAGTATTATGACAATAGACATCCCCTTAACATGTACGATTTTAGGCTGCGGCACTTCGGTTGGTGTGCCTTCGCTTGGGCGTTTGGGATGGGGTGCGTGTGATCCAAATGAGCCAAGGAACCAGCGTCAACGCTGCGCTATATTAGTGCAGAGTGAGACCACTAATGTGCTTGTGGATGCAGGCCCTGATATCCGGAACCAGCTTCTGCCGCATCAGCTTGAAAAGCTAGATGGTGTAGTGATTACCCATACCCATAGCGACCATATTGCAGGGCTTGATGATTTGCGGGTGTTTTTCTTTCCTGACCGCATGGAATTACCGATTTATGCGTCAGCACATCATGGCAAGGATATTGTGGAACGCTTTCCCTATATGTTTTCCAAAAATGCTCATTCGCCAACCTATTTTATTCCGCCTTTAAAAATGCATGAGATTAATATCGGCGATAAATTGCAAATCGGTGATATTGAGATTGATATTATGTATCAAGATCACGGCCAAACTTTCTCGCACGGGCTGATCTTTAATAACAAGATTGGCTATTCTACAGATGTTAAATCCATGCCAGAGGAAAATTTTGAAGCGCTTGCACATATTCCATATTGGATTGTTGAAAGCCTGCGTGACACACCACATCAAGCACATGTGCATTTCGAAGAAACATTACAGTGGATTGAATGTGTGCAACCTGGAAAAGCCTATTTAACGCATCTTGGATTAGAAGCCGATTATCAAAAAACGCGCGCAGCATGTCCAACACATGTTGAGCCAGCATATGATGGTCTTGTGATAAACGTCTGATAAGATTGTTTTAAATGAATTAGATATTAAATCTTCCATAATATATATTATGCGACATTTATACTGTATTTGTTATTTGCGTGGTGAAATGCATTTGTAGCACCCGGTGCTATTTAAGACGCACCACCCTATTCACTGTAACGCGCATCACCCTACGCCCTATAAGCGCGTCACTAAATTCACTATGTAAAGCTATGTGCATTAAAAGCACTTTATTTATGATGCGCGTGACGTATTGGTAGATTTTGTTTTTAGCCACAACGCCAAGATATTCATAGAAAGATTTTATTGATAGATGACTTTTCGCATCACCTACCCTATATTGGGTATATCTCTTGGGGTGCCCATTTGTTGGGCTGAGAATAAACCCATAATACCTGAACCAGATAATGCTGGCGTAGGAAAGAGGCGTTCCTTCTTCTTCCAGTACTGTTAAGTTCAGCCGTTTGTTATTTTGATAATGGAGGAGCGAATGCGCACACTAAAACTTTTTCTAATTGCCAAACTTGCTGTCTTATTAAGCTGTTTTTCTGCATTTGCGGATAAACCGGTTTTAACTATCTATACCTATGACAGTTTCACCTCAGAATGGGGCCCTGGTCCTGCCATTGAAAAGAATTTTGAGGCTGTTTGTGATTGTGACCTAAATTTTGTTGGACTTGATTCTTCACTCGGCATTCTAGGCCGTATTCAGCTTGAAGGGGCATCTTCAAAGGCTGATATTGCGCTAGGGCTAGACACGAATGTGATGGCAGTCGCACAAGAAACTGGCTTATTTGCTACACATGGCCTCACTTCTAAGGCAAATATGTTGCCTGTAGCGGTTGAGGATGATGTATTTTTGCCGTTTGATTGGGGTTATTTCGCATTTGTATATGATACTGATAAAATGGCTACCCCGCCAGCATCTCTAGAGGCGTTAATCGCATCATCTGATGACATTAAAATCGCTATTCAAGACCCGCGTACATCTACACCTGGTCTTGGCCTATTATTATGGATGAAGTCTGTATATGGCGATGAGGCAGCTGCTAAATGGGCACAATTACAGCCAAAAATCCTTACCGTTACCAAAGGCTGGTGGGATGCATATTCGCTATTCTTAGAAGGTGAAGCGGATATGGTGCTTTCTTATACTACCTCACCTGCTTATCATATCATTGCTGAGGGCAAAAATAATTACGCTGCCGCCAGCTTTGATGAAGGGCATTATACTCAGATTGAGGTAGCTGCAATGTTAAAATCAGCACCGCAACCTGAACTTGCGCGCCAATTCCTAGAATTTATGCAGCAGGATGGGTTTCAGTCTGTAATCCCAACAACAAATTGGATGTATCCTGTGGTCAAGGCTGACCTTCCAGACGGATTTGATGGACTTGTTCAGCCCTCAAACAGCTTTTTATTCAGCCCTGCTGAAGTGGCTGAAAACCAACAGAAATGGATTGATGAATGGGTGCAATCATCACAATAACCCGTTTTCTGCATGTATAGTTGGGCGGTGTGATGCAAACGCCCCCTGCTCTACGTCACATTTATCGCCCAATCTCTATCTTAGGGGTTGGGCTTGCATTTGTGTTGCTTGTCGTCATTGTTACGATGCTCACAACCTTAATAGGCTTTATTGATACTCAAAGCTGGCTTTCCCTTATCTTTGCGCCAAATACAGCTGCATTAGTGCTCTCAGCAAGCTTTCAAGCCATCTGCTCTGCAAGCCTATCTATTCTTATCGGACTGTTGGTAGCCCGCGCATTATATCGCCGGAATTTGCCTCAGCTTTCATCTGTTCTGACAGGCTTGTGCTTCTTAGCCATGATCCTGCCAACCACTGTTGCGGCATTATCTTTGTTGAATGTGTGGGGACGTCAGGGCATTTTGCGCAACTGTTTAGATTGGCTTGGCCTGCCTGATCTATTATTTCCGGCCTATGGGTTAGAAATGGTAATATTGGCACATATTTTCTTTAATGCGCCGTTAGCTGTGCGGGTAATGTTAGGGGCATTATATGCTGTGCCAGCCTCACAAAACAGGCTCGCAGCACAGCTAGGATTTAAAAGTTTTGATTATTGGCGGTGGATGGAATGGCCTGCATTACGCGCCACGATCCCTTCTCTTTTTGGGTTGATTTTTCTGCTCTGTTTTAGCTCATTTTCACTGGTGTTGATGTTGGGTGGTGGGCCAAAGGTTAGCACCCTAGAGGTTGCTATTTATACCAGCCTGCGCTTCTCGTTTGACCTGCCAACAGCAGGAGTGCTTGCTGCATTGCAACTGGTGATTTCAGCAACGTTAATAATCGTGCTATCACGTTTTAAATCAGTGCATTGGGCAATATCTCTAAAGCAAAATATAGCCTCCCCTCGCCCTGGTAAACTTCAACTCATCCACCGTTTTTCTGATTGGTTTATCATCTCTGGTTTTATCTTTTTAATCGCCTTTCCAATCGCCTTTTTGATTGCCAAAACAGATTATATTGCTGGCGTTGAGTTGTTTAAGCGCGCGGCATTCTGGCAAGCGCTTCAAGGCTCGCTTACCTTAGGGTTTTTATCAGCCCTTATCAGTGTGGGTTTAGTCTGTTTATTGGCGACAGCCTATCATAGGGTTGGCGCAGGAAAGGCAGGATATATCGCTAGGCAGATTATCAGCTTATCTGTATCTATTTATCTTGTTGTTCCCTCGATTGTATTGGGCACGGTAAGTTTTATGTGGTTGCGGCCATTTGTGGATATTTTTTCAATTGCGCTATGGCTTGTATTAGCAGCGAATTGCTTGTTAGCCCTGCCTTTTGCATGGCGCATTATAGGCTCAAAATATCAAGCTGTTTTAGCCGCAACAGATAAGCAATGCCAGATGCTAGGCTTACATGGATGGCGACGTTTTTTCCAGATTAGCTTGCCTTCACTTCAGCATGAATTTGGGCTTGCACTAGGGCTAACAGCTGCCCTTTCTATTGGAGATTTAGGTGTGATTGCGCTATTTGGTTCAGACGAGTTTCGCACCTTGCCTTGGCTTTTATATCAATATGCGTCACGCTATGGCGGCGCAGAAGCAGAATTGCTAGGCTGTATATTACTTGGGTTATGCCTCAGTTTTTATGGCGTTTTTTATATACTGGTGAAATATGCCGCACAGAGGAGAAGCCATGCTTATCGCTAAACAGCTTACCTTTGGTGGTGAGGTAATGCCTCGTCATCAGCTTAATTTTACCCTACGCCCAGGAAAAATTTTGCTTATTCAAGGGCGTTCAGGCATTGGCAAAACCAGCCTTTTAAATATTATTTCAGGTTTTTTAGATGCGGATGCAGGCCAGCTTCATTGGCATCATTCCGCTAAGGAAAGCAATCATAATGGGCAAGATGAAAGCCCAGTGGATTTGCGCACTCTACCTCCATGGGAAAGACCAGTTTCCTTTTTGTTTCAACACGGAAATTTCTTTGACCATTTGGATTGTGATACTCATCTTCGCCTTGCCTTCAGGCCGTCTGCGCGGATATCTGCGGATGAACGGGCACACATTACCACAACTTTGCAAAAGCTAGGCATAGATGGGCTTGAAGGCAGGATGCCTGACCAGCTATCGGGCGGGCAAGCACAACGTATGGCACTCGCGCGGGCATTATTGCGTGGCCATCCGCTTATCTTGCTTGATGAGCCTTTTTCAGCGCTTGATAGTGCTGTGCGAGATGATGCAGCTGCCTTGTTGAACCAGCTAGCCGCCAATGACGGCTATTGCTTTTTAATCGTCTCTCATGATCCAGAAGACGCCAAACGCCTAAATGCAGACCAGCTTTTATTAGAAGACTAGCTGGGTGTATGATATCCGTTCAGCAGTGGTGATTGAATGCTGAAAACTAGAATGTTGGCATCTCACCTCCATTTTTTTGTGATTTTTTCTCTTCCTTCTTTTGGCTCACGCAATTGTGATTTTGGATAAAGGATTTGTTAATTTATTTATGTCTTAATAAGTAAATCAAGTGAGTACGCCATAGGGTGACAGACTAACGATTAAGACAGGATATTAAAGATGGCAAATTTTCATTCTCCCGTAAAAGTCAGCTTTTTTCAAACTTCTTCTGTTAAGACCTTTAGTCGTCACCTTATGGTGAACGCCGCTAGCTTTGATAGTTTGTGTGGAAACATCCTCCAGAACATGCAGCCTGATGAGCATTTCGCCTGTTTCAGAAAAGAAACAGGACAGGTTATCGCACTTGATAAATATGGACATTTTGTCAGTTTGTAACCCAATGCTCCTCACTTTCCTCCTCCCCAAATAGCGGGTGGTTACAACTTAAATGTCTAGACCCTGCCTCTCTGTTTTTTCCCTGTAGAGAGGCAGGGTTTTTTAATGCCTTACAATAAGTGCGAGAAAAAAGCCTAGGAAATGAGGCTAGTAAAAACGGCCGCACAAGCCCCGATTAGACCCCATTTGAATATGATGCGGCAGAAAGCAGAAATAAGTAATGGCGCCAAATCGAGATGATTTAGCAATTTATGTGGGTGAAACATAGCCGATCCCCCTTTGCCTTTTCAGCCTAACCGGATTGCGGCGGCATCTGCAAGCTATTCCTGATTTAATTTAAACCCGCCCTATCTGTCGTATCGATAGGTGACAGCAGATTTAAAACAACGTAAGAAAAGATATGGATTGGATTGATTTTGTTTTATTGCCGTTTTCGCTTATCGCTTGGCTGTTCATTTCATGGGATGCGATTGACAGGCTGTGTAGAAAACGAGGCTGGAAAATGCGCGACGGGATAGGCATGGTGCTATGGACCGTGCTTGGCTTGGGCGGCGGCTTTTATCTGATGCAGATTTTCAGCGTATTTTAACTTGTGTTAATACACCCCTGCTCTTAATCACATGAAAAAGGCCAACATATCCGGCGTTGGCCTATCCTTATGGTGTCTAGCTCTGTTTAGGCAAACTCAATATGCGTATTTTCATTAAAGTCTGTGAAATTCTCTAGTACAAGAAAATCAACTCCATCTAAACGAAAAGTTGTGTCTGTTCCATCATCGGTCATGGTAATGCCATCTTCTTCTAGAGTGCCATTCAATTTAATGTTCAGCTTATTGCTACCTGTGACAAAATCCTCAATTCTGTAGGTGTATTTTTCAGTGTCCAAAATAATGACGAAAGTATCATCGCCTGCGCCACCTATCAGGGTTGAATGCCCAGAACCACCATGCAAATAGTCATTTCCTGCACCGCCATTTAGCGTGTCATCCCCATCGTCACCATTTAGCGCGTCATTGCCATCCCCGCCATACAGGGTATCGTCACCACTAAAACCACGTAGCGCGTCATCACCGCCCCTGCCTTCTATTACATTATCATGTGTCGTATTGCCGTATAAGGTATCGCCCAAATCAGAACCGATCAGGTTTTCAATATTTTTTAAATCGTCCCCTTCCGCATGGCCGCCTTTAGCAGTGTTATCTGACAAAAAGACCGTAACACCAGCATCAGAGGCGGCATAAGAAACCGTATCCGTGCCTGAGCCACCATCTATTCTGTCACCGCCATCCCCGCCAATTAGCATATCATCACCAGCATAGCCGCGTAAGTTATCTGCGCCATCACCGCCGTTGATAATGTTGCTTCCATTATTACCTGTTAGCATGTCATCATGAGCAGAGCCTGTGAGGTTTTCGATATCGCGTAGCACATCCCCTGCCGCATCACCGCCGATGCCTGTGCCTGTTGCCAGATTAACGGTAACCGCCTCAGTAGAGCCAATATAAAGTG
>CBFHYP010000027.1:0-16523 GCA_965660095.1 Puniceispirillaceae bacterium (SeqCode) | reverse complement strand
TGCTTTTATTTCCTCGGTGGTCCCTGTTGCTTCCATTTTCTTCCTTGGCTTTTGGATGGGCCGAAAGAATATATTTCTGCTTTCAGAAGCGTCGTTGTTTTTTAAGTTCGTCGGCAAGATCGCTGTACCTGCAATCATCTTTAGTATTTTGCTCACTACAGATTTTTCCCAATTAGACCTCAATTTAATTTGGCTCTATTTAATAATAGAGTTATTGATTTATGGCCTAGGATTCCTCATTTCGCGTTTTATTTTCCGCCTAGAGGTGAGCTTTTCCATCTTGATCGGAATGGCATGTGCATTTTCAAACCATGTTTTATTTGTCTTGCCCATCTCACTTTTTATTTTTGATGCTGTGATGACCTTACCCATTCGTGGCGCTATTGCCATTGATTGCTTAACATTGACGGTGAGTGCATTATGGCTTGATGTTGTAACCTCACGTCGTGATGGTAAGGCAATTAAATTTAAAGACCATTTAAAAAACCCGCTCATGATAAGTCTGTTTATTTGCTCTCCATTTGTGTTCGGGATATTAGACTCACCACTTGTATTTTCCCGTTTAGCTGATTTTATTGCAGTATCAGCTGCACCTCTTGCGCTATTTGCTTCCGGTATTTTGTTGTCTGCGAAAGTGAGCATGCGGGGGGTGAAGATTGCTTGCTTCATCGCTGGTATGAAGTCCATCATATATCCAGTGGTTTCGTTCGTTATTTTAATTAATTTAGCAGGCTATTCCTTTGAAAGTGCCAGAACAATTTTGATGTTAGCTGTCGCGCCTGTTGGTTTAATGCCAATGACTTTTGCAAGCAGATATAGGGTAGAAACCGCCCCTATTGCGCTTGCTATGCTGTGGACATTTCTGAGTTCCTTGATATTAATTCCGTTGGTTGCCGTTGTTTAAGTCTACGGCCTAGAATTTCATTCATATCAAATTATAGCTGGTGGGTCTGTAAATCTGCGGCGATGTCAACATTGCCTGAGAATGCGGCTTTGGGCGGGCGGTCATACACTAGCCGAAAGCCTGTATGGCCGGTTGAACTGGCTGGTGAAGGGCATCAATTTCTGTTACATGGGCGGAATGAAGCGAAGCTAGCACAGGTGGCAGCGTCCATTGGCGGTGCTGAAACTTATCTTGCTGATTTCAGTGATATGGCGGCGGTAAGCACTATGGCAGAAGCCATTCTATCGCAACATGACCATCTTGACGTGCTAATAAATAATGCAGGCATTCTGAAAACAGCGACTACCCAGACCAAAGCTGGACGCGATATTCGGTTCGATGTGAATACCATCGCGCCTTATCTGCTGACCACGGCGTTATTGCCCATCATGGGTCAAGATAGCCGAGTGGTGAATTTATCTTCAGCTGCACAAGATCAGGTGGATGTAGATGCAATGATGCAGTTTCAGCCAATGGAGGATATGCGTGCCTATGCGCAGAGCAAATTGGCAATCACGATGTGGTCAGCGGCGCTAGCGCAAAGCCTGCCCAATGGCCCAATGATTGTTGCGCTTAACCCAGGCTCCTTACGCGCAACAAAAATGGTCAAAGAAGGCTTCGGCTTTGATGGGCATGATTTAAATATCGGGGCGGATATTGTGGTACGCGCCGCCCTATCAGATGACTTTGCTGCTGCGAGCGGATTATATTTCGATAATGATAGCGGCCAGTTTGCCAGCCCGCACCCTGCAGCCAGCAATCCAGATCAAATCACTGCGGTGATGACAGCACTAAACAGCCTGAAGTAAAATAAAAGGGTACAAACCTTGTTGTAATGGGGCTTTAGCCCGCAAGCTTAAATTCAAGCTCTTTATTGTCTTCATCCACCGCTTTGCGCAGTTTATATTCAATATCGGGGATAGCTGATTTAACCCTGTCCCAAGAGGGGATAAAGGGTGTTTCCATCGGAGAATAGCTGAATTCATCCCCAGCTCTCATGATGTTTTCAGCAAATACTTCAACAGCTCTTTCTTCGGAATCTGTATCAAATTTTAGCCCATTTAACGTCGCGTCTTTGTGATAGAAACCCACCATATCAAGGGCAATCCGGTAATAAGAAGCTTTGATGCTTCTGAATTTTTCTTGTCCCAGACAATATCCTTTTGTGGCAAGTTTTCTGAATAATACTTTGGCGATATCGCTCGACATTTTGTTCAAACCCTTTGAGGGGTCAGCATTTGAAAGTGGTTGATGTTTATGGTCGTAATTATCCGCAATATCAATTTGGCAGACCCGATTGGCGGCCTGATTACGTTGCATTTCAGACAGGATACCCACCTCAAGCCCCCAATCAGAGGGTATTTTTAATTCAGGGATGAGTGATTTGCGGAAAGAAAATTCGCCTGCTAAGGGGTATCGAAACGCCTGCATAAAATTCAGATAATCATTTGGCCCTAACACCTGTTCCAAAGATAGAAGTAAGGGGGTTACAAATAATCTGGATACTCTGCCATTCATGCTCTCATCCGTAACCCGCGCATAATAGCCTTTACAAAACTCAAACTGAAAATTTGGGTTGGCGATCGGATAAAATAACCGCCCTAAAAGCGAACGGTCATAGGTGGTGATATCGCAATCATGTAATGCAACTGCCTCTGCCATCCCGCGCGCTTGCACATAGCCGATGCAGTACCAGACATTATAGCCTTTACCCAAGGCGGTTGGGGCAAGCCCTCTTTCGCTTAATTCTGCATGAAGTGCTTGCAGGCGCGGCCCATCATTCCACAAAATTGTGAAAGGCTGTTTTAGCTTTTTAAAGAATTGATATGCATATTCAAATTCATCTCTATTTGCTCTATCCAAGCCAATAATGATATGATTGAGATAATCAACTTGGGCAATCTGCTCAACAATCTGTTTTAAAGCTGGACCCTCTAATTCTGAAAATAGGCTTGGTAGGATAAGTTCCATAGGCCTATATCCTGAAAACAATTTTAGCTCTTTTTCCATTTCCTCTAAGGGTTTGGTGTTGAAATTATGTAGGGTCGGCACAGGCCAGTTTTGTGAGAAATCGCTCATTTGCTTATCCTTATGTAGAGATACAGTTTATTGCCTCTTGCGCGGCTTCTAGCCAGCCAGCAGGGGCAGGGGTTTTAGCAAAAATCATCTGCGGCGCTTTTAGCGCATCATGCGTGATGCCAGCCCCTTTTGGGTTGGGAATAATGCATGCAATATCCGCCTTATTCAGCATAGGCAGATCATTCGCTGCATCCCCAAAACACACCATGTGATTACTCTGCCCTGTTTTGAAAACGGCCTTTTTAAGCATTGAGATATATTCAGATTTATCGTGAAACCCTGAAATTGAGGTCACACGTCCGCCACGTTGCGCAGATAAATTCGCTTCTTTCAGATAAAAATTAAGTTCTGTAAATTCCTTTGCAGTGCCCTCAAAGGATAGCAGTACAGAATATTTTCGGCTTAAGGCGTCTTGTAATGCAGGCTCAGATAGGCCAAGCAATTTACCTTGTTCTGCTGTGCTCATCTGATGCAGAAACCGGCATTTTATGCGGAGTTTCTGAGGAACAGATTTATCTATTTTATGTAATATAAGGGGAGTTTCAGTACCAAAATCACGCATGTGATGCGGGTATTTTTCATCATTATTTGCACAGAACCCTGCGCCATTTTCAAAAATGAAGGGAAGTTGTAATTCAAGCTTCTCACAGAGCAAGTGGATTTCAGCTTCTGTCTTGCTAGATGCAAGCACAATCTCAACACCAGATGCCTTCAACCCTGCCAAGGCAGTATGGAGTGAACCGAAGCTGAAACTATCATGGCAAAGCAATGTGCCATCTAAATCTGTTAAAAATAAAATACCCATAATAGGGTAAAAACATCATTTGAGAAAAAAGAAAAAGTGCTCAATTTGGGCTATACTGATGCAAAAAATGCATCACCAGCTATCTTCCTGATATCTTTAACGGGGCTAATACGCAGCAAATAAGCACCTACCTAAGCGAATTAGAACACCGCAAATCGGAAAATCAAGTATTTTCAGGTGCCAATTAAGCTTGACAATTTGGCACAAAAGGAAAATTATGTATTATATATCAGACATTATAATGTTTAATGTTTGTTATATAAGACAAAAGGTGATGTTTTGGCAAAGAAAGAAAAACGCATATATTCTCGCTATACAGATGAAGCGCTGAAGCTTTTGGCTGGGCATATTAAAGCAACGCGCCTTGAGCGCGGTATTACCGCAACTGACCTTGCAGAACGTGCAGGTATATCTCGTGATTTACTTTATCGTATTGAACGGGCTGATCCTGCGTGTGGTATTGGCACCGTATTTGAAATGGCAACGTTGATGGGGTTGACCTTGTTTCAATCAGATTATGACGGCTTAATCGTGAA
The DNA here is from genome assembly GCA_965660095.1 of Puniceispirillaceae bacterium (SeqCode). GTDB lineage: Bacteria > Pseudomonadota > Alphaproteobacteria > Puniceispirillales > Puniceispirillaceae > WTJO01. Next base: position 12,160 of record CBFHYP010000027.1, on the reverse strand, counting down.
AAACAAAATGATAGAGGAAAAATTAGCGCTTTTACCAATGCGTGCACGGCCTGCAAAAGTGAAGGTAGATGATGACTTCTAAGGCAAATCACACAGAAATCTTTGTATGGATTTGGCTACCTGATGCGATGGAGCCTGTTGTTGCTGGGAAAATCATAAAAGCGGATAAGCGGATTCTGTTTACCTATGGTCAAAGCTATTTGGATAATCCGAAAGCTATTGCTATTTACGCCTATGAACTTCCGCTTCAAAATGGTGTGCAGGAAAAAAACTTCGGCACAGAACCAATGCCAGGGTGCATTCGGGATGCCGCACCTGATGCATGGGGTCGTCGGGTGATTCTAAATAAATTGCTTGGCGCAAAAGGCAAGGCAGTAGATACCGGTGATTTGGACGAATTTACCTATTTGATGGAATCTGGCTCAGATCGTATCGGCGGGTTGGATTTTCAACTTTCAGCTAAAAACTATGAGGCACGCTTGGCTGGACAGGCATCACTTGAGGAATTGATGCGCTCTGCAGAGTTGATTGAAAAAGGCATGCCACTCACCCCAGAACTTGCCCAAGCCATTCATCACGGCACGTCCATTGGCGGGGCGCGTCCAAAAGTGCTACTCAATGATGATAGCGTAAAATATATCGCAAAATTTTCATCTAGCACGGATCAATATGACGTGATCAAAGCTGAATATATTGCAATGCGTCTTGCACATCTATGCGGATTAAATGTTGCAGGCGTAAAGCTTGAACAGGCTTCAGGAAAAGACGTTCTGTTGATTGAGCGTTTTGATCGTGAATTTAAAAATGCAGGTTGGGTGCGTAAGCTTATGCTCTCAGCCTTGACCCTTTTAAATCTAGATGAGATGACACCACACTATGCGAGTTATGAGGATTTGGCTGAGATAATACGCCATCGCTTTACACACCCAAAGGCAACATTGCAGGAGATGTTTGGACGCATGGTGTTTAACATTCTATGTGGAAATACCGATGATCATGCCCGCAATCATGCAGCGTTTTGGGATGGCAACTATCTGACGCTCACACCTGCCTATGATTTATGCCCACAAATGCGTCAAGGGGGTGAAGCCTCGCAAGCAATGAGGATAGCAGGCAGTGATCGCTCTAGCCGGTTGGTAACATGCCTTGCTAGTGCGCACCACTTTATGCTGAGCGATGCAAAAGCACGAGATATAATTGATACACAAATTGCAGCAATTAAGGATAATTGGGATTCTGTGTGTGATGAGGCCGATTTATCCAAGATTGATCAAGCGCTATTCAAAGACCGATTATTCCTAAATGCTTATGCGTTTGAGGGGTATGATGAATAGAGTTTTAGCCTTTCAAAATGCATCACCAGCTATTTCTTATCCATCTTTAACGGGGGGTATCCTCTGTGACATGGGGGCTTAATGCTGCAAAATCAGCTTCTGTATCTAGGTCTGAAAACATCATCACATCTGAGATAGCAACGGGGTTAAGAGCATTTTGGTGCTTATCTATTAACATCCGGCCGCCAATATCTCCTGAAATGGTGCGAAGGGCGTTGAAAAATCCCGCTCCCCAGATAACAGGATTTCCGCGCCTCGTCTGAAATATAGGGCAGGTGATGGTGCGGTGCCTGTCTTTGCAGTGCCGATGATGCGCTAAAAGCTGATTAAGCATTTCAGCTGTGATAAAAGGCATATCGCCTAAACATATCATTACATCTGTTGTCTTGGCAGATAACGCATGGATGCCAGCAACGATGGAGGAGGCTTGGCCGTGGTGATACTCACCATTCACCACAAACCGGATATCTAGCCCATCAAGAGCATAGCGTATTTCTTCAGCCTCATGACCTAGCACCACGCATACTTCATCAATTTCACTTGCCAATAATGTTTGAGCAACGATGCGGATAAGCGGTTTGCCATGCACTAATTTGGTGAGCTTATTTTGCGTGCCCATCCGTGACGAGGTGCCTGCGGCAAGAAGAACGGCTTCAATAAAGGGCTGTGCTGAAGTCATCAAAAGTTCTAAAACCCTGCGGTGTGTTGATATTTCTTCCGATAAGAAGCGATACATTCAGCTAGCATAGAGACCGCGATTTCTGCAGGTGTTTTTGCCCCAATATCTAAACCTGCAGGCCCGTTTATCCGCGCAATATCGCTGTTATCAAAGCCCATTTCTAACAGCCTGTTACAACGCGCTTGATGGGTTTTTCTGCTACCCAAGCTTGCAATATAAAACCCATTATATTGTAGGGCTATCTGCAAGGCTTCATCATCTATTTTAGGGTCATGGGTTAAGGTTATAAGGGCTGTATCTTGGTCAAGCGATAGCGTCTTAAATGCATCTTCTGGCCAATCACAAATCAGCGTGATAGCTGGAAAACGTTCTGCATTGGCAAAGCTTGATCTAGGGTCTATAACCGTCACATCAAAGCCTGCGCGCATCGCCATGGGGGCAAGATGCTGGCTGATATGAACAGCACCAATAATGACCAGACGAGGATTTGGCAGAACCGCAAGATGAAAAATATCTGGTGATGGGTGGTGTTGCTGTGCCAGCTGTGCCGATGAGCGCACTAATTTTTCATGTTTTAAATCACAAGCAAGATATTGCTCTTGTCTTGCGGTGATAGCGCTAGCCGTGTCATGCACCAAATCTTTCTCAAACGCGCTCTCCGCACATACCCATATATGTATCACACCACCGCAAGATAGACCCACCTGCCAGGCGGTTTCATCTGCCACCCCAAATTCAAGCTTTTTAGCGCCGCCATTCTGGATGCATGCTAAGCCTGCCTCAATCACTTCTCCTTCGACGCACCCGCCCGAAACTGAGCCCGCGATTTGCCCGTCTTCGCGAATGACAATCATGCTTCCTATTGGGCGCGGAGAAGACCCCCATGTTTTAATCACAATCCCAAGCGCAATCTTATGCCCCTGTTTTTGCCAGTCAGATGCTACTAGCAACATATTATCGTGCACATCACTCATCGCTACCCCTTATATCTGCATAAAATTCTGGGCAAGAAGGGGCAGAAAAACAATCTGTTTTTTTGCATTAAGGTGATTTTAAAGATTACATTTTGTATAAAATGCCTATCATATAGTTCTGACAGCAAACCTAATTTTCAGGAGAGAGCGCTTTGCACGATATCAATCTTACGCTGAATGGAAATCCGGTGAGTGCCCATATTGAGGATAACACGCTTCTGGTCGATTTTATTCGTGAACATATGGGGCTTACAGGCACCCATATCGGATGCGATACAAGCCAATGTGGAGCATGTGTTGTGCATTTAAATGGTCAGTCCGTAAAGTCATGTACGATGTTGGCCGTGCAAGCTGATGGGGCTGAACTAACCACTATAGAGGGGGTTGGAAGTGATGATGCATTGCATCCGATGCAACAGGCTTTTCATGAAAATCACGGCCTGCAATGCGGGTATTGCACCCCTGGTATGATTATGAGTGCAATCGATTTTATCTCTAAAAACAAAGATGCTGACGAGGCTGAAATTCGGGATGCGCTAGAAGGTAATATTTGCCGCTGCACAGGCTATCACAATATTGTTAAATCAATTCAAAATGCTGCAAGCAAAATGTAATTCACCTAAACTGATTAAAGCGTGTCTTTTTATCCAGCATAACAAAAGAGAAAACGATGTATCACACCCAATATACCAAAGCAGAGAACACGCAAGCGGCCACACAAGCTATTTCAGACGCAGATGATGGTAAGTTCCTAGCTGGCGGCATGACCCTTATCCCAACCATGAAGCAACGTCTTGCCGCACCAGATCTGCTGGTTGATTTATCCGCCTGTAATCTCAGCTTTATTGAAGAGACGAAAGAAGGCGTTAAAATTGGCGCAATGACAACACACGCTGATGTTGCATCCTCAACTGTGGTGCAAAGCAAACTGCCTAGCCTAGCCCATCTTGCTCGCCATATTGGTGATCCGCAGGTGCGAAATAGGGGCACGATAGGGGGCTCACTTGCGAATAATGACCCCTCTGCATGTTATCCTGCCGCTATCCTTGCGCTAGGCGGGGTCATTCATACCTCACAGCGTGATATTAAGGCAGACGATTTTTTTGTTGGATTGTTTGAAACAGCACTCAATGAAGATGAAATTATTGAGGCGGTAAGCTTGCCTGAAAGCCGCATTTCAGCTTATGTGAAATTCCCAAACCCTGCCTCACGCTATGCGATGGTCGGGGTGTTTGTAGCCAAGCTCGACACAGAGATTAGTGTAGCTGTGACAGGTGCGGGAGATGACGGCGTTTTTCGGTGTACAGAAATTGAACAGGCACTCACTGCCGAATTTAGCGCATCAGCGTTAGAGGGGATAGAAATATCAGCTGAAAATCTGATGGGGGATATTCACGCATCGCCTGAATATCGGGCGCGCCTTATTATCGAAATGGCTAAACGCGCTGTCACAGCTTGTTAATCCATTTTAGGACATATGGCGTGCGGCCGCATAGGCAGAAGCCCATGCCCATTGGAAATTATGCCCGCCTAAATGCCCTGTAACATCCACAACTTCACCAATAAAATATAGCCCTTCACAGCGTTTGGATTGCATATCGCGTGAGGATAAATCCTTGGTATCCACCCCGCCTTTTGTAACCTCTGCAGTGCGGTAGCCTTCAGTGCCAGCAGGTTTGACCTGCCATTCATGAAGGGATTGTGCGATATGCTCGATGGTTTTGGCTGGCAAATCTGCAAGTCTGCCTGAAAACCCGTGAAGCTGGCAAAGCGAGGCAGCAAGCCGTTTCGGCAGGTGCCCTGATAAATAGGTATGTAATTCCTGTTTTGGATGGTCTTTCTTGGCTGCTTCAAGCCTGTCTATCAGATTTTCCTGCGGCAACAGATTAAGCTGAATAGCCTTGCCCTCATCCCAGTAAGATGAGATTTGTAAAATAGATGGACCAGTTAAACCGCGATGGGTAAAGAGCAATCCTTCTGCAAAAGATGCTTTATCACATGATATCATCGCATCACATGAAAGCCCTGATAAAGTAGCGCACATATCTTTCAGCTTATCGGTAAAGGTAAGCGGTACAAGGGCAGGGTGAGGCTCGATAATATTCATCCCAAATTGTCGTGCGATATCATACCCAAAACCAGTAGCCCCAATTTTAGGAATGGATAGCCCGCCTGTGGCAATCACCAGCTTTTGCGCATGGTAGGTTTTTTGATCACACGAAATTACAAAGCCTGAATCTGTTTTCGAGATTGTTTTGATATCTGTGCCAAAGGCCGTGTGTACGCCATGCGCTTTGCATTCTGATAGCAACATATCAATAATATTCTGCGCACTATCATCACAAAATAGCTGCCCGAATTTCTTTTCATGAAAGCCAATATTATAGCGCTGAACAAGGGAGATAAAATCGTGGGGGGTATATCCAGCCAGTGCAGATTTTACAAAATGTGGATTGTTGGAAATAAAATGTGCAGGCTCTGAATAGATATTGGTGAAGTTGCAGCGCCCGCCCCCTGAGATACGAATTTTCTCACCTACTTTACGGCGATGATCAAGCACGCAAACATCATGGCCAAATTGCCCAGCTAAACCTGCAAAGAATAATCCTGCCGCCCCGCCGCCAATAACGATAATTTCATGCTTCACACCCATCCCCTATCATGCCTTTTTAGCGGTATAAGATGTGTAAAGAATTGTGCGGTGTTGTGCTAGCCCTAAGATGATTATTTCAGCTAGTAGCGGGGGGTTAAATCATCTATGGTTTAGCGTGTTATGGGGGGTAGGGTTGCAGCTAATGGCCCTGGATGCTTTGTTGTTAAAGGTATAATGTGAGCGCTAAACCAGTTGAAAAACAAGCGACATTGACGGCTATCTTTTTAATGGTAGCTGGTATGGGATTATTCACATGCGTTGATTCCATCGTAAAATTAGTGTCAGCAAGCTTACCAAAAGGCCAAATCCTGATCATTTTCGGCATAGGAACCTTTTTTATATTTTTGGGCATGCTGATAAAAAACCAGCAGCCTATCTTGCAACGTGATTATCTAGATCGGGCGGTGTTGCTTCGCATAATTGGCGAGGTTACGGGCGGGACATGCCTTGTGATTGCGCTTGCAAATGCACCTTTGTCTGGGGTGACAATTATGCTTCAGACTGTGCCCATCATCATGACAGTATTGGCAATATTATTTCTCAAAGAAAAGCTAAGCACCATCCGCATCCTAGCAGTGCTTACCGGTTTTGCAGGTGCTGTTTTAATAATTCGGCCTGGGGGTGGTGCAGATTCCTACTATTTGATGTTTGCTCTATTTTCAGCGATTGGCCTTGCTTTGCGCGACTTTAGTGTCAGACTTGCACCGCCGCAAATTTCTGTGCCAGCACTATCTGCGATTGGCGCTTTGTCGGTTGCGCTGGCAGGATGTGTATATGCCGCACTCGAAGCAAAATTTGTAATACCGTCTATGTCGGTGGTATTTTTATGTGTATTGATGGTGGGACTAGCTGCAATTGGGCTATGGTGTATCGCAAGATGTATGCAACTTGCAGATATCAGTGCAACAAGCCCGTTTCGGTATTCGCGGATTCTTTTTGGCGTTGGAATGGGATATTTTTTGTTTAATGAGATGATTGATATATTTATCATTATCGGCTCAGTGCTTATTCTTAGCGCAGGGCTGACAAGCTGGGCTATTGAAATAGGATTTGGAAAATCTGACACCAAATCTGTGCAAAAAGGTTAAACCAAAAAAAAGGAATGTGATAGATGAGATTGCAAGAACTGCTTTGTTCTATGCCGCAGGATGTGTGTTTTGGGGTGGCCACGTCATCGTATCAAATTGAAGGGAATAAATTTGGCGGATGCGGCTTATCGCATTGGGATAGTTTTGCACAAAAAACAGGTGCAGTGCATAGCGGTGCAGATGGTTCTATTGCATGTGACCATTTTCATCTGTGGGAAGCAGATTTAGATTTAATTCAAGATGGGGGGTTTGATGCATATCGGTTTTCATTTTCTTGGCCGCGATTGCTGCCAGATGATGATGCCAAGCTAAACCCCGAAGGCATTGCATTCTATGACCGCTTAATCGATGGTATGTTAGCGCGCGACTTGCAGCCTTTCGCAACCTTGTATCATTGGGATTTACCCGTGCGTCATGCCCAACAAGGGGGCTGGCAAAATCGTGAAACGGCACAGTATTTTGCAGATTACACAGATATTATCATGCGCCATTTTGGCGATAGGCTGACAAGTATCGCCCCCATTAATGAGCCGTGGTGCGCATCTTGGCTTAGCCATTATTGGGGGCATCATGCCCCAGGGCTTACCGATATTAGCGCCACCGCAAAGGCCATGCATTATATTCAGCTTGCACATGGTCTTTCTATTGAGGTAATGCGCGGCCATAATCATCAGAATTTGGGATGTGTGCTGAACAAGGAATTAGGGGTGCCATGTGATGATAGCGCGCATACTGCCCAGCTTACCCACCTGTTTGACGGGATTTATAATCGCTGGTTTGAAGAGTCTATTTTCAAAGGCCGATATCCTGATGAAGTGCTCACTTTATTTAAGGGCATGATGCCTGAAGGGGTGGAAGATGACCTTAAAATCATCAATGCGCCATTAGATTGGGTGGGCACAAATTATTATACACGTTCTGTTATTTGCCCTGACCCAGATGAGCCTATCACTGGCTTTAAATCTATTCGCGGGGATTTGCCTAAAACAGATATGGGCTGGGAGATTGAACCTGAAGGGTTATATATCTTTGTTAAGCGCATCGCACAGGATTATGCCCCTGGCCTGCCGCAATATGTAACCGAAAATGGCATGGCAAATGCTGAACGCTTTGCGCATGGACAGGTGGATGACCCTGAACGCATTGCTTATTTCGAAGGGCATCTCGCGCAAATTCAAAAACTCATTACAGAAGGGGTGCCCATAAAGGGGTATTTTGCATGGTCGCTGCTTGATAATTTTGAATGGGCATTTGGATATGATAAACGTTTCGGGCTTGTCTATGTAGATTATGAAACCCAAGAACGGGTACCAAAATCTAGCTATCTAGCATTTCAAGAAGGATTGCGCACTCGCCGGCAAAACTAAAAAAATGAGAAGCGAAACTGGTAATAAGCCCGCCCCAAAAACTCGCGCAAAACCCAAGATGAATTTTCTAATGCTTCAGCATTTGGAATTAAATCTTGCGGGGTAAAATGCCGGTCTGATTGTCTGTAGTCTGCCGGAAATGGGGTAACCTGAAAACCATAATGCTCAAAAATCTGAACAGACCGAGGCATATGAAAAGCAGAGGTCACAAGAATAATATGAGCCTGATCTGCTGGCATCATTTGGCGTAATGCATATGCTTCTTCTGCTGTATTTTGAACATTAGGGGTAAGTTCAATCTGCTGTTCTGCAATTCCTGCTGCTATTGCATATTGGGCTAAAACCTCCCCTTCTGGCAGGCCTTTTTGCCATGGTAATTTCCCCCGTGTGAGGGTTAGGGTAGGCGCTTTTCCAGCCTCCATAAGCGCAATGCCAGCAAATATTCTATCCACGGCTTCACCATAATTATAGATCAGCTCATCATCAATGATTTTGGTGTTTAGCATACCGCTTAATACCACCACCCTGTCGGCTTGCGGGGTGGCCTGTATGGCATGTGGGGGGGCGCTAGATTCTGCTAATTTCACAAGGTGATTTGCAACAGGCGATAGCGAGAAAAACACCCCACATAACAGCCCTAAAACAGCAAATACCCGCTTTTTTGTGAGCAACGAGATAAACACCAAAAAGAACAAAATCATTAAGGGGCTGATGAAAAGAGGAAGCAGTTTATGGATAAAAATCATCTTTAATATTTGCCTCTATTTTCTAGTGGTGCCTATCATAGCGTTTCACAGCAATATCCAAAAACTGAAGATAGGTCTGAGAAGTTAGCCCTATACAGCATCCTTTTGAAATATAGGTCAAGCCTTTGCTTGCTGTGTAAATCTGACATTTTTCATGATTTTGTCATTAACCTTTGCTCTGCTAGGGTAGGTGTAGCGGATGTATCGTTTTATCAAGGAGGGCTGTTTATGTCAGTTGTGGTTATCTTAAAGTTCTTTCATTATTTAGGGCTATTTTTTGCAGGTGGTTTGGGAATTGCTGGCGGGGTATTACAATCTGCCCATCAAAAAGCAGGGCAACCCCCTGCACTGCCCGTACAAAAAGCATTGCGCATTTTGGCTTGGCTTTCCCTTGGGGCGATTATTATCTTATGGGTAACAGGCTTAGGGCTTACCCATCTGATTTATGGGCATTTTGGACTTGGCTGGGCATTTCATATGAAGCTGCTTGGGGCGAGTATTTTGCTGCTGGTTAGTGCAGGGATGAATTTTCACCTTTCTGCTTCTGCAAAAGCGCAAAAGCCGCCTTCCCCTGCTATCATGAAGCTTGTACCGCCAATAACACGCGCAGCGTTGGTATTGGTGCTAGTGGGTATCGCTATCACCACAACAAGCTAGCGATCTTCAGCCTTCACAGCATTTAGGGATGTAAAATCTTAAGACTATTTTTACCTTTTTTTAGTAGTCTTAACTGTTAAAATGGAAAAGATTTATCCAATTGCAGGATTAAAAAAAGGGGGAGGATGATGTCAAAACCAATGTGCCAAAGTTGCGGGATGCCACTATCCAAAGATAAGCAGGGTGGTGCTAGCCTAGCAGATGGGAGCCTGTCTTCTGAATATTGTTCATTATGTATGGCTGATGGGGTGTTTTTCTATCAGGGCGATGATGTGAAAGAATATCAAAAGATGGTGGTAGATAATATGACGAAAAACGGGTGGTGGCGGCCTATCGCCTGGCTATTCACACGGCAAATTCCAAATCTAAAGCGCTGGAAATAGATTTTTTGCGCAAAACGCATATTAATTAGCCATAGTTGCCCTGCTGATGTTGGCAAAAATGCACCTGTCTTGATTTTGTAACATCTTTAGCAGACCATTAGCGATGGCAGAGCGTTTCGATACTTTAAATGCTGGGTGCGACAAAGCAAAGAAAAGCAAACGAAACGATAGTTTTATGTAATATACATAAATGCACCCTTCTTTTCTCGAAACAGTAACGTACGCCACTGCGTTTGCTTTTGAAACTTGTGAACTGATACGGGAATGAGGAGGAAAGAATGTCACTCTATGAAAAATTTAGAACAGCGTCGGATAACCGAGATGTGCAGGCTTATTTAGATTTACTGCATGATGATTTTGTGTTTGTGCGCCATCAAAGCGGAACAGAAGTTAGCAAAGCAGATTGGGCACCCACCCTTACCGCAATGATGGAAAGTTCAGCATTAGAAATTATGGATGAGCGGTGCCTGTATGAAAATGCGGATATCCTCGTTACCCATCAGGTCATGTGCTTTCCAGATAATACAAAAGAAGCGGTGATGGTTGTAAACACACTGAAAGACGGAAAAGTTATTCGGGTGGAAACAGGCGCTACCCCGATTGATACATAACAACAAATGGGAAGGAACAGATTTTAAGGTGCCTGTGCTATTTGCACCTGATCTGTTCTTTTCCAATCAGCCTATTATTGCTGAAATAGGGCGTTTTAAATCAAATGTCTGTCGAGTGTATCAAACATTCTATCGATTTGTGATTGCATCCTTAAAGGGTGAAATTGCTAATCGGAAGTTTGGCGCGTTATGTTTGTTGGCATTACAGATATTTTTAAAATCGGGATTGGTCCATCTAGCTCCCATACGATGGGGCCGATGAGTGCTGCTTGCCGCTTTATGCGCAATCTAGAAACTTTCGCTCTCTCTAATGATATTCAGATACATAAAATACAGGCTTCTCTGCATGGCTCATTAGCGTTTACAGGTAGGGGTCATGCCTCTGACAGGGCGGTTGCTTTGGGGCTTATGGGGTTTGAGCCTGCAGATTTAGAGGCAGATAGAGTTGCAGACTATCTGCAGGCGCTTGCAAAGCACCAGCAGTTGCATCACCCCAAGCTAGGCATGTTAGCGTTTAACCCTGAGCAAGATTTGATTTTCGATTTTGAAACAAGCCTTGCTGGACATGCGAATGGGATGCAGTTTTTTGCTTATGATGCTGCGTCTGATGTACAGTTTCATGAAATTTATTACTCAATCGGCGGTGGCTTTATTCGCCGCTCAGATGAGATGGGCGTGATTGAGAAAAATGTAAAAGCCATCCATCCATACCCGTTCACAACAGCAGCTGAAATGCTTGAAATGGGGGATAGCGCCAAGCTATCTATTGCCCAGATGCAACGTGAAAATGAGCTTAGCTACCGTAATGCAGAAGCGCTGGATACGTTTATTCAGATGATTTGGCAGACTATGGAAAGCTGTATTGAGCGCGGTTTGCAGGCAGATGGTATTCTGCCAGGCGGGCTGGAGGTGCGCCGCAGGGCTAAACATATCGTAACTCAGCTTTATGCAGAATCCTCTCATAATCAACAGCAGCCGCATATTGTCAATGACTGGCTATCGGTCTATGCGATGGCGGTGAATGAAGAAAATGCGGATGGGGGGCAAATTGTAACCGCACCAACAAATGGCGCGGCTGGTGTTATTCCTGCTGTTATGCGCTATTACCGCACTCATTGTCATGGCGTGCGGCAAGATGGTGTCTCAGATTTTCTGCTCACCGCTGCTGCGATTGGCTCTATCATCAAGATAAATGCGTCGATTAGCGGGGCAGAGGTAGGGTGCCAAGGTGAGGTAGGTTCAGCCTCTGCGATGGCGGCGGCGGGGCTTTGTGCGGCCTTAGGCGGCACTAACGCGCAAATTGAAAATGCGGCTGAAATTGCATTAGAGCATCATTTAGGGATGACCTGTGATCCGGCTGGCGGGCTGGTGCAGGTGCCTTGTATTGAACGAAACGGTTTGGGAGCGATTAAGGCTGTATCGGCTGCCTCGCTTGCGCTAAGGGGGGATGGCAAACATCTTATACCGCTAGATAATTGCATTGAGACTATGCGCCAAACAGGCTTAGATATGCACCAGCATTATAAAGAGACCTCACAAGGCGGGCTAGCCGTAAACCTGCCAGAATGTTGATAGCTTGAGGGCGCATGTGCAAGGATGGTGTTCACCGATTTTGGTGAAAAAGACTTAATTGAATGGAAGTCATTTTTTCAATATTTTCCCCTTAGG
>CBFHYP010000026.1:0-16667 GCA_965660095.1 Puniceispirillaceae bacterium (SeqCode) | reverse complement strand
AGTACAAAATATAATTTGGGTCTGCCCTATTCGAACATTTCAGACTGTCAAAATGAGATATCAAAGATAGGTCTTGTTTTTAACAATCTTCATTTGCAGGGCGTATTAGCCAATAACAAACCTATCGATATTTTATGTGAGCAGCGAAAGACATTCTCTGTCTTATCTCCAAACACATAATGACGTAGCTGTATAAGCCGCCTAAAGGGGTGGCGCAGCAAACAACATAAAATGATGGCGGGCAGTTTAATGTAAAGCTGCTTGCTTCAATTTGCCGACAGGGCTGTATTTACTGCTTCAGCCTCATAGGCGTATGTGTACACACCCACATAGTGATTTTCAGTATAGGCAAGGGATTGCTTTAATTCTTTGAAAACATCAATCGCTCTTATTTCGAATTTTCTTAGCTTGTCACTACTTTCGAATTTGGTCTGAACGGTTAGGCTGCCACATTGGCCAAGGGAAATATTGAGGCTTTGAATTTGGCATTCAACGATTAGCCCCCCTAAATTATCGGCAAAATAGGATGCTGCAATTTTGGCGTCATTTACATTTGGAAAACGAAGATTATAAACTTTAGCAAACATATTAATTCAGCTTGAGGAGCATTTCATCGATTAAATTTGCGCCCTCATTCCCTCCTATTTTTATTTTATTCAATGTTTTAGGTTGAATTTTCATCTCTTCTCTTAACGCTAATCCTTGCTGGCTTAGATAAGCGTTGTCATGAATTTTTTCCACTAGACCTGCTGAAATAAGATTGCTTGCTGTTTCCGCCTTTGTTGGCAGTTCTGAACATAGCGATAAGAAAACCTTAAAATCACGCATGCTAAGTTCAGGATATGCATCCTCAAACGCAATTAAAGCATCTAGCATTTTCTGAGAGGTGACTTGTTTCTGTTCGGTCTGAAGGTCAAGTAAAAATGCGATGCTTTTGGTAATTTTTAGCACCATTTCAACAGCCTCAGCAGACATATCTTTGGGCTGTGCATCAAGCATACACAACGTCCCTAATGCATAATTATCCTTGTTGATAACAGGGAAACCTGCATAGCCTAACCACTTGCTCGTTCCATTCAAAATAAGCGGATGATGCTTCCAATGCGGGTCTTCTCGTAAATCAGGCATGATAAGGGGGTCTGGTGAAAGCAGTACATGCGTGCAGATGTTGTTTACATCACGCTCACTTTTGGTGCCTGTCTCAAAATCTTCTCGGCCAGATGCAGATATCCCGCACTGGATTTCGCCATCATAAAGTGAAAATGTTGCTGAATCGAAACCTGTTAAATCTTTTGCTAAATCGCAATAAATCTGAAATAGCTCAGGCTTAGGGTTGGCAATTAGGCCAGTTCTTACAACTGCCTGCGCTCGTCTTGTCTCGTTCACTGGTCTGGGGGCTAGCTCTACCATCAAGCCCTCCTTTTAAAGTGTAATCCCTTTATATAGCTTTAAGGTAGCATAAAAATCCTACGCGCCATAGTGTGAATTAGATATTTCTAATTTACAGACTAATTTGACTGGTTTTTATGCAGGATTTGTTTATTTGAATTTGCGCATGATAAAATAGTAATTGGCCGCTAAAACACAGGCGGTAATAAGCCCGATTACAAATCCAAATTCTTCAATAATCCAAGAACACACAAGCAATCCTGCAAGCGGAAAACCTATCGACATAATCATTTTCATTTTAAAATCTTAATTCCTTAGCTTGACATTATATGGATCATTTTCGGCTTACCAGCCATAGGCCTGATCCCACAAGCCCAAGTGAAACGGCATGAAAAAGGTGAAATTGCTCGCCAAGCAAAATGACCGCTAGTACGGCTGTATATATGGGTACCATATTCGCAAATTGCCCTGCCATATTTGGGCCTGCAATATCAACAGCCCGCATAAAAAACACCTGAGAGGTGAGTGAGGGTATAAGTGCGATAAATAATAGGGTTAGCCATGCTGTGCCTTGGGGGAATTGTGCAGTGCCGTGTATTACCTCCCATCCTAATAAAGGTAATGAGCCGACCCATGCGACAATCGATAAACACATCATCATTGCGATACTGTCCAAGGCAGGGCGGTTGCGCAACCCAACAGTATAGCTTGCATAGCATAAACAGGCGATAAGCATGAGCCCATCACCTAGATTAATTTGCATGCCAACAAGGCTTAACACATCACCTTTCGTTACCACCACTGCAACGCCTGAAATCGTTAATATACATCCAATAATATCTATCCACGACATTGCGGTACGATAAAATAGTGCAACCCCAACAATGATCAGTGCAGGCATAGTGGACTGGATCATCGCTAAATTTATGGCTGTGGTGTGATGGGCGGCGAGATAAAACAGTGCATTAAATATCGTTAAGCCTGTCAGTCCCATAGCGATTACCCAGCCAAGCCTCTGCCTGGCTATAGCGAAATCATCTGTAAGATGATGGCGGCGGACAAATAGCAAGATGCAAACAACAATACTCCAACGCAGGAACACCACCACCATAGGCGATATCTCGCCCACGCTGAGCTTTCCTGCAATCGCATTGCCAGCCCACCCTAAAGTGGCAATAAGAAGCAATAATGGTGCTTGTGCAAAACACCAACGAAAAAAATTTATCATCTTGTAGATGCCTCTAGGTCTTAGATAAAGTGAGCTGAATATGCACCATAGCATTACTTCACCGCATAAACACAAGCTCAATCAAGATTTTCTTATGTACAGCTAGCTTTAATAAAGCTGGACAGCAACAAGAAGAACAGGCTTTACTGCTGTGATGACGAAAAGCCTATCTTATTTCTCGCCCCACCTTCAGGCTGTATTGTGGATGCTTCTAGCGTGTTTCTCGCTTTCGGTTATTGCCGCAATTGGGCGATATGCAGCCTTTGCAGGGCTTCATCCTTTCCAGACAGTGTTTCTTCGCCTGCTTATTGCCTTTATCACGCTGCTCCCTTTTGTGTTTCATGCTGGATTAAAATCGCTTCATACGACAAAAATTAAATTGCATATCTTTCGGACGATAAATGGTCTGTTTGCGATGTGGCTTTGGTTTTCGGCCATTGCCTATATTCCGATTGATGAGCAGGTCGCGTTAAGCTTCCTTGCTCCTATTTTCACCACCATTGGTGCGGTGTTGTTGCTTGGTGAGGTGGTACGCCTAAGGCGTGTTACCGCGATTATTGTCAGCCTAGCAGGGGCGCTCATCATCATTCGCCCTGGGATTGCTGAATTTAGCCTAGGCCATGGTCTTGCACTAAGCTCAGCAATGGCAATGGGGGTGACGATGTTGCTTATTAAGTCCTTAACAGCAAAAGACAGCCCGCTAACCATTGTGTTTTATTCTCATTTACTGATGCTACCAATATCGGTGTTGCCTGCACTTTCTGTTTGGCAATGGCCTGAGACGTCTTTGTGGCTATGGATGCTTGGGTTTGGCCCTGCGGCTGCGATTGGTCATTTTGCGCTTGCTAAATCATATAGTCTTGCTGATGCATCATTCGTTGCGTCTATTGATTATGCGCGATTGCCTTTTGCAGCATTGATTGGCTGGATTTTATTTTCTGAATTGAGCGATATTTGGACATGGGTAGGGGCAAGTATCATCTTTGCATCAACACTATATATAGCGCGGCGTGAAATAAAACTTGCGAAAGCAAAAGAGGCGAACGCTAACGCTTAGGCTTTTGCTTAAGCCAATGTTCCATCCATCACATATTTTAAGATATGCACAATTTGCTCAGGGGTTTCCACAACCGCTAATGCGGCTGCATCAACCTCCTTTAATGCATGCTGATGGTCTGGGCCATGCATGATGATGAGTGATTTGTTTAATGCTGCCGCAAAGCCAGCATCAAAAGCTGCGTTCCACTGCTTATATTTCTCGCCAAACCTGACCACAACAATATCAGCATCCGCAATCGCTTTTCGGGTGCGCATAGCATTTAGCTTTGCCCCTTTATGATCATGCCAGAATTTATTGTCCTCAGCACCAAGGATATGAACACCGCAATCATCACTTGCTTCGTGATTTGTGACAGGTGCGGTAAACTCAACATCCATGCCAGCACATTTTTCGGTAATCTGTTCTCGCCAATCTGTGTGGATTTCACCAGAGAGATAAATTTTGAAGCTCATAATGATGCCTGTTTAATCAATTTTTGCCTGTGGTAAAGCTAGTCTGATGCAGGATTTTGTCTAGCCTCATCATCTTTTACAGGTTTGTAGCTGCCTGATGTTTCGAACTTATTTTCAGCATCAATTTCTACAAAATCTGCCTTTGTGCGCATAAAGATTTCTCGATTTACATCAAACCAGAATGATGGCGGGTCAAATGTCCCTGCCGCAATAGCTGTTTTGCCTGTTAAAAATTCTGAATCAATCTGCCAATGCGTTGTGGTGCCGCATTTTTTGCAGAATGAAGTTGTCACCTGATTTCCAGATTGCGTCTGATAGCTGTGCTCGCTTAAATCGCCTGACAGGATGCTGACGTGATCGTGCGGGAAATAGGCGCCTACACCAAAAGCAGAGCCTGTCCGAAGCTGGCAATACCGGCAATGACAGACTGCATGTATTTCAGGTTGTCCAGTGGTTTGATAGCGCACTGCACCGCAAGCACATCCGCCTTCATGTTTTTCTGTATCTGTCATTATAATCCCCAAGCTTGAATATTTTTTCTCCCTTTGATGATGACACAGATGAGGTGCCGATCAAGTGTTATTCGTACTGCCCAATTTGTTTTATTGCGTGCTGGAACGCATCAAGGCGTGCCAATTTTTATGCTCTGAGTTGCCAATAGGTGCATTTGTACTAGTTTTTTAAGTCAAAGCGTTTGCAATCTGCATTTGAAATATGGGCATGACAGAAGATTATTGGGTTTTTCAAACGGAAGATGTAGTTTTTGCCAAATTTGTGGTGATAGCGATTATCCATGCCTGCCTAGGTTTCATTGTGCTAGAGGGCGGTATCAGACAAAACCGCAAATCTCTATTTTTCGTGCCAGTGCAGCTGTTCACTGCCCTAGCACCCCTGCTATATCACCGTGTCATTGTCGCCATCGGGGCAGGGATATGTGTTGCGTTTATCAGTGCATTATTAGTGCAAGCTACCACGGTCGGCACGATGATGATCGCGAATGCTGCATTTTTAACATTATGGTATGTGGAATGTGCAATTCTGCTGGCACGCGGTTTTTTCCGGCGTCTTTTCGATGATGAAATCCCATCTGAAATCACGCTATTTATCAGTTTTGTGGTGATGGTAAATGCTGGCTATTTTACGCTGATGTTCTTAGTATCTATATTGCGTGCACCTTCCTTTTAGAAAAGCAGGGACTGTTAGCATAACGCTGTTCATCCTTCAGGGCATAAGGGTATAGTTTGAAACGAGTAAGGGAAAAATGTGATGGATAATCAAACAGCTTGTGCGGTGGTTTCAGCTTCAGAACGTGCCTCTGAGTTCAAAAAATCTTTCATTTGTGCGAATGATGAATTGCATCAATCCTTGCTTGATGCACCTTTGGCAATTTTGTTATATGCGTTTGGCGTTTTATTGGTGATGTTCATTGTGCAACGTGCTTCTGTACCGCATGAAAAAAGAACGCCGCCAAAAGAATAACCCCCTGTCTAATCTGCTGTTTAGATGCACAGTCAATTAAATATTCAGCTAAATTAGCAAGGTTGATTTTAAGGTGGCGTTTAGCAGAAAAAACATATAGTTTTTAATGTTTTTAAGATTTGTTGCATATGAGGCTGTAATGCGTACTCCGAAGCTCGTTCCATCCATTAGCGCTATCGTTGGTGCAGGTTTTTTACTATCATCTTGTGCTGCCATAGATAATATTGTGCTGATGATGGAAGAAGTTGTAACAAATTTAAGCACCCCTAAATTTGCAACGCCTAAAAAAGGTGATTTTACAGCTATTGAAGATGAACAATTTTCCTTGTCTCTTGAAGCTAGTGATGATGACCTTGCATATGGTGATAAGCTTGCTTTTACAGCAGATGAGTTGCCGAACTGGCTGTATCTCTCTAGAGACGGGGTGTTAGAGGGCATGCCGAAAAATCAAGATGTTGGCATTCATGATATCCGGATAAGGGTTGTCGACCTTGCAGGGCAGTTTGACGAGCTTGATATTCAAATTCTTGTTGAAAATTCGAATGACGCACCTGTTATTCTGAACACAAATCTAGAATTTGCAACTCAAGGCGATGCTTACAACCAGCTTATCGAGGTTGAAGATGATGATTTGCAATATGGCGATACGCTAAGCTTTTCTGCACTTACAGCACCTGAATGGCTTGATATTTCATCAAACGGTATGCTTGTTGGCACGCCTTTAAATGCAGATGTTGGCGTGCATAAAGTCACGATTGAGGTGATGGATGCTGGCGGTTTATCTGCACAACAAAACTTCATTGTTGAAGTGAAGAATGTGAATGACGCCCCTATCTTCTTAACCAAATAGCCCAAAGCGTTTAAAAGAAAATCATTAAAATGTGCTGCATTACGGCATGCCCGCCCTTTATTGTTTTTCTCGATGTTTCGGTGACAGTGGCTTATTTTCGTGGTTAATTTTATGATGAGCTGAAATAGCTATCTTGAGCGATCAGGCGATAATAAGCGGAGGATGTCATGACACGAATAGCGCAAGTAGAAATTAGCCAATTTTATTTTGAAGCCGAAAATCTTGCGCCTTCTGCCCAAGGTAGTTCTATTGGCGGATTATTCTATCAAAAAGGTGCGAAAACGCCTGTTACTAAATATGCGGTTAGGATAAGGACAGAGGATGGCTGCGTTGGGGAATATGTGCTGAATTGGGGGGCGTCAGCCTCTGTCTATGGGCAAATGCAGATGCTTGCCCCAATGCTTATCGGACGTCATGCAGAACAGCGCGAAGGCATTTTTGACGACCTTAAACGAGAGTTAAGGCAACTTGATCATATGGGGCATGGCCCGTTGGATATTGCGCTATGGGACTGGCAGGGCAAGGCGCTAAATTGTTCTGTTGCGACGTTACTTGGAAGCTATCGGGATAAAATTCCTGCTTATGCAAGCACCTATCATGGTGACAGAAATGGCGGGCTAGACAGTAAGGAAGCTTTTGCTGATTTTGCCATTGTGTGTAAAGAGATGGGATATAACGCATTTAAAATTCACGGCTGGCATGAAGGAAATGCCAAAGAAGAAGCTGAATTAGTATTGCATGTGCGTAAAATGGTTGGCGATGATATGACCTTAATGCTTGACCCTGCATGCGAATTAAGAAGCTTTGCAGATGCGTTATATGTGGGTAGGGCATGTGACGATGCTGGTTTTTTCTGGCTGGAAGACCCGTATCGGGATTCAGGGGTTTCAGCCTTTGGTCATAAAAAATTGCGCGAAATGCTAAAAACACCCTTACTGCAGACAGAGCATATTAGGGGGATTGAGCCAAAGGCTGATTTTTTACTTGCAGGGGGAACCGATTTTCTGCGCTCAGACCCTGAATATGATTTGGGGCTAACAGGCTGTAGTAAAATTCATCATATGGCTGAAAGCCTTGGGGTAGATGTGGAAGTGCATGCGTGTGGGCCTGCGCATCGTCATCTCATTGCAAAAAGCCGGAATTCAAATTTCTATGAAGTTGCTTTGGTAGGGCCAGATTGTCCCAATGCAGTTGCTCCTGTCTATACATGTGGTTATTCAGATCAAATTAACTGCATTGACAGTGAAGGCATGGTTGAGGTGCCGAAAGGGATAGGGCTTGGTGTTGAAATTGACTGGGCATTTATTGAAAAACATCAAACAGATTATCATCTGTATAAGTAATGCCTTACCACCAGCCCCATAGTTGAGACCTTAAGATGAATGATACGCCGCAATTAAATGAAACTGCGTTTAAGCAGATTGAGCTTGAAAAATTATCTGGTGATGTAACAGACACACCGCCGCCTAAAATTCTATTGCTATATGGCTCGTTGCGCGAGCGTAGTTATAGCCGGCTATTATCTGAAGAAGCTGCACGGATTTTACAAAAATTCGGGGCTGAGACAAAAAGCTTTAATCCATCAGGCCTGCCTCTGCCTGATGATGGGGTAGATGCAAGCCATCCTAAGGTTGCTGAGCTTCGGGATTTGGTGACATGGTGTGATGGCATGGTGTGGTGTTCCCCTGAACGCCATGGTTCTATGACAGGGATTATGAAAGCGCAAATTGATTGGATACCGCTATCGATTGGGGCGGTGCGTCCGACCCAAGGGAAAACCTTAGCAATTATGCAGGTTAGTGGTGGCTCGCAATCTTTTAACGCTCTTAATCAAATGCGCATTTTAGGCAGATGGATGCGGTGCCTAACCATCCCTAATCAATCTTCAGTGCCAAAAGCATTTCAGCAATTTGATGATGAAGGCAGAATGCTTGCCTCTTCATTTTATAGCCGGGTTGTTGATGTGATGGAGGAGTTGGTAAAATTCACCCTGCTTACCCGTAATAAATCTGACTATCTGGTAGATAGATATAGCGAGCGGGTCGAAAGCGCTGAAGAACTTATCAACAGAATTAATAAGTCCCCATAAAGGAAAAGCTCCTGTTCGCTGGGGGAGGCCGAACAGAAGCTTGGAGGATTTCCTACTTATCTAATCCTAATATATTTGCTGGCAGTGCGTATGAATAGCGTTAAAAAATGCCTAGTGTGATGCAAAAAATGCACTGCAAAGAGGGTTTATTGAAGCCCAAAAGCATTAATAAAACCGATGATGAATAATGGAAGCTGAAGCGAAAAATTTGTCATAATCGCTTTGTCTTTTGATAGGTACCCTGCCACAGTCCAAGACAGAGCGCCTGCGCCATGGATGACAATATTTACAGGATAGATATTGATGTTGGTAAGCAAAATACCGCTTAGCACAAGCCCTGTTCCAATCCATTTAAACAATTTTGCTTTTTCCATTATGTCTACCTTTGTTGTCATTTAACGCCCGAAGCCACGATATTCGTGAAATATTCCCGCAACTATATTGTCGCTCCGCCATTGGCCTTCTATATAGAGTTTATTACAGCTTGATGTAAATGAAAGGGAAGTTCATGGAATTTCTGTTGATTTGGGTTCTAAGCGGGCATTTTATTGATAGTGGTTTGCGCTATAAAGATGCTGGGGAATGTTTTGCTGCGGCACAGAATGTTGGTAGTGAATTGCAATATGCTGGGGTTAGCCCACCTAAATTTACCTGTATTCCGTTAAAGCAAGATTATGCATTAGAATTATATATTCAGCAGAACCAGTCTAATTCTCGCTTCCCATTTTAGGGTGTGCATAAAAGCAATAAATGCTTAGAAAAACACTGTTTTAAAATAACCATATGCTCAAGCCTGTCGTTTTTAAGGTTTTGGTTCAAGCAAAGCGAAAAGCGCAATCATGGCAAAATATATTTTCACATGGTGTCTGTTGTTCACCCTTGCATGCGCATTTCCGTTCAACCCCGATGTGCAGGCCTGTTGTTATGAAAATACGCCCCCTGGGCAAGCTACACCCATTCCAGATGATGGTGAAGAGGTGGAGGTGCCTGTAACAGATGATATCCCAGAAACAGCCAAACAAGCTGAGCCGGAAATGTCAGATGAGCAGGGTAACGAAGATGAAGAAGATATCTTGCCACTTGCTTTTGAAGAAACAGCGTTTTTCAAAAAAATTGAACAATTAAGCCGTGAGGACAGACATCTAGATGCGCTTCGTTTACTGCGTGTGACGCAATTCACGCATCGCGAACATAGCCAAATTCAAAATTTGATAGAGGAACAGCGTAGCCGCCTTGGGCTCACATCCAGGCAATCAGAATTTCTTACCGCGCCTTCTGCTGCCCTAGCGCTATCATCCTTAATGCCGCTGACAGATAAAAAAGCGACATTCGATACGCGGCGTATCACAGATAGCCAGCGTGCAAATATTCCAGATGGACAAACACAGCGCTATTTAGAAGAGTTGGGCATTATCTTGCCCCTGCTGAATAGAGATAGATAAATGGCTTAGAGCTAGCAACGAGCTGATATGTTGCGCTAGGGCTGATTTTTCCAATTTGCCAGAATAGGGATTAATCTGATATCCAGCATATATGGATAGACCAAAGATTACGGCGCGCCTGAAAATGGCCGTTATGCAGCATTTTTATTTTCTTGGCGCTTCAGTGCTTGAAGAATTCACGCTGAAAACCGGAAGACGAGTGGATGTAATCTGTCTAGACCAAAAACAACACATCACCATTATTGAGATTAAATCATCTAAAGAAGATTTCTTGACCGACACCAAATGGCCAGAATATCTGGAATGGGCGCACCAGTTCTATTTTGCGGTTTGGGAAGATTTTGATGTATCGATACTGCCCCAAGAAGCGCAATGCGGCATACTCATCAGTGACGGGTTTGAATGCCATATCGCAAGGCAAGCAGCCTCACAAACCCTAGCTGCACCGCGAAAAAATACACTTATTCAGCGTTTGGCACATCATGCTATGGATAGAGCAAGCAGGCCAATAACATCACCGCATTAATGGCCCTAACAGCCTAGCTATTTTGAAAAGCCTTCTTGCATGCCGGAGAAAATTCCCTTGAGCCGAGGGGATACTTGCTGGCTCGGAGTTTTTGGCGCAAAAGCATTATTATTCGGCTTTAGATAAGGTGCGCCCCAATATAACGCACCTGCAATTAGCCCTAGAATAACAATGATGATAGCAGCATTTCTCATAAAGCTAATTTAGAATTTAATGCTGGATTATTAAAGCATTTTTCATCAAAAAGAGCGTTTGAGTTGCCGAGCACCACTTAGGTGTTAAGCAGCTGATTGGTCATCTTGTTTGATGTTATCATTTTGCTGCATGCTTTCAGCAATGAATGATCTGATCTGGCTTCTGTGAATGCCGATATCGCTCAAAGTTGCATCTGAAAGGCAAGACATTTCGTTTACTGCCTTTCTAAATTCTCTCCAATTTACATATCTGTTCACAAGCTCATTCTTGGTCTGTTCGAAGAAATTTGTCATTTTACTTTCGCTTTCTCAATGGGTGGTAGTTGTTTTCTGAGGATAGTGATAACGCTAATCAACCATCTGTAAAAGCTACATTTTTATGACATTAAAGGGGGTAATTTTCTAACGATATAGATATCGTTTTGGATTAGAAAAGTTCATGAAGCTGGCTAAATTGGATCATAAAAGTTTCTATTTTCATTCCTCAAATTGACTGTTTCCAGCAGGGAAAATATAAATCTTGCCGAATCACTTTATGGAGGGGATTGTGAAGGGTGACGTATTAGCGTCTAATTAAGAAGGTTACATCATCCAGCACATAACGTGTTGGCTGGTAGGTTGTTTTACCAAAGTTTTTTCCTAATTTTTTAGCAAAACGTGCTGGTTCAACATAAAAAATATTGTTTCTGACCATCGGGCTTGAAAGCGATGTCATATTCAGTGCCATAGCATGCCGTGTCATCTTCCAGCTTTTTTCCAGTTGGGCAAAGATATAATCCTCCCATAACGTGTAATCATCAGTATGGCATAAGTTGAAGGTGCCGATAAAAACCGACGCATCTGTCATCTGCTGCGGTTGCCTTCCGACATAGAAATGCTTGTGATGGGTTTTAAATTGGGATTTGCAGTAAGCTACCATTGAGCTGTTAATATCGACCCCTTGGTAATGGAAATGGTGATATCGCGGGGTATGTGTGATGAAATCGAACAGAGCGCCATAACCGCACCCCACATCTGTTAGCGATAGTGTTTGCTGCGTATTCAAAACGGCTCCGAGTTGATTTAATACATGCTCAAAGCGCGCTATTTGCGTTAGTTTTGATGCCCAGAAAACCCCTTCAGGGTTAGCCCCTTTTTGCTTAAACCTTTTGGTGTAGGATGAGGTGATAGAATGCTCAATCAGGCGCTGGGATAACGCTTTCAACATGCGGTTTTACTTATCATCTTCTTGCACAATAGCAGGGTCAAAAGCAGGGCGCGCGAAAACCTCCCGTAATCTACCCTCGAAATGGCTAAGCGGCTTTGTTGGATAATCTGGGTCAAAGGATAACTGATCCCAATCACGGCAAAAGCGTTCCGCACTATCATACCATTTATGGGTTTTGTATCGGTCGCGCTCATCCTTATTCAAACCGATTTTATCTGCATAATAAGCCATCTGAAAAAGCCCATGCATTTCTAAAACCCAAGTCACTTCAGCCCGAACGTAAGGGCGCAAAACAGAGGCTGCAAGCTGAGAGTGATTTTCAGGCGCAAGGTCATCGCCGATATCATGGATAAGGGCTGCAATAATCATTTCATCATCAGCACCATCTTCTTCTGCCCGCGTTGCTGTTTGAAGAGAATGCTCAAGGCGCGATACCTTATATCCTGAAAGGCTGTTATCAAGCCCCCTCAATGCCTCGATTATTCTATCGGGAAGCTTGGCAATATATTCCTGCTCTAGCCGGTGAAGCAATTGGTAATCTTCAATGCTTCCCTCATCCATTCTGGTGAAGTTTACGGTGTTCTGTGCAGTTTTATTATTGTGCAATTCTGCCTCGCCTAACGCCATTTCAGCCCCCGATTGATGATGAGGTTTTCATCACCATACCCTACATTAAAATATGTTGCTAATGTGCCTATATTTTAATGGGTTTGTCTACTAGAAATGATAGCTGGCAGTGATGCGAAATACACCTTGGTAATGGCTAAAATTAGCGATGTTGGATGTGGTCTTAGAAGCGGATATGACCGCACCTAGCGACCAGTCAGGGTATTTTTCAGCTGTATATTCAGCACCAAATTCAGCGCTATATTCTGCGTCTTGCCGCGGCGTTGATGCCGCATATACGGGGCTTAATGTGGCTGGATATAATGCTGTTTTTTCGAAATATTTTTGGCTTTGCTGCAAAATTGCATTCAATTTTACTTCTCTAAGCAGATAGGAAAATTCAACAGCTAGCATGGCTGATTTAGCATCATGCCAATCCGCCGCTCCATCCATATAGCTGGCTGAGCTAATGACGGCAGGCAATATAGTATAAAGGGGCTGTTCTTTGTGGTGGATAGTTTCTGCAACACAGGCCGTGTTTTGTGAAATGACCAGACTTACAACAGCATCCTTTGTAGAAAAAGGCAGGGTGGTTAGCTTTGAAAACAGCGCTAGAAAGTGATTTAGATTGAATGTGCCCATCGTTTTATATCTTTAAAATTTTAAACTTTTCGCCTATGATGGAGGCAATATTTAAAAGGGTTGGAGCAAAGCTGAGCTGATGGAAACGCTGGTGGGTATTCTGCAGGATATTTTGCTTACTGCGCAAAACATTGCACAAAGCGTTTTGGCGGCCGAACCAACGTCTCAAATTTTGGTTCTGTTGTGCCTGATACTTGTCTTTCTGTTGGTATTGATTGCGCGGAGCTTCTCTAAGAGAGCTCGTTCTGCGCCGATATTGGCTGATGAGGCCGCACCACATCCTGATGATAAGGTGGTGTTGACACCACAGCAGAGTTCTGGGTCTAATGAAGCACAAGCCGAGGGGAGAGGTGTAGAGATGGAAAACGTCTCTGATTTGGATGATTTCAAAATCTTTAAACGTAGTGCACCTGCGGAACCGAAAGCGCAGCCACAAACTGCGCAACCAAAGCTTCCAGCGGATGATGAATTGTTGGTGATTGAGCAGAATATGGTTCGTCTTCGTGAATTGTTTCATGAAGGGCATATCACACGCGATGTCTATATTGATGAAACCCGCACCTTGTATCATCAAGCTAAAGCGCTGGTGAAAATCGCCTAACACATTTACGAGTAAATCTCTCAATATCATTTTTTGAATGGAAATATGCATCATCTGCCTGTTCTTATGGGTGCGGTGCTTGGTGTGTGGTATTTGCAGGATTAATGACGGTGGGCACTAGAAACACTACCATTTCATGGGTTTGATTGTTCTGGCTGTCACTACCGCCAAGCAAGCCTGCAAAGCCGCCTGGCAAGGTGGTTGTGCCAGGAATACCCACAGTTGAGGTGCTATCTTTATTGTTAGTTAGCCCTGCTAGCACGATGACATCCCCAGGTGAGGCAGTAAATTCTGTCTGGATCAAATCTTCTGTAAAATCTGCATCTTCTTGGCGGTTGATACTGTCTAATGGAAGGACAAATTCTTTATTGGTGATTTCAACCTTCATCTGAACGGTCTGATAGGCTGGAAAAACCCGAATATCGCGCAGCAGAAGCTCAAGCGGAGCTTTTAGTTGGGTGTTGATATCTTCTGTATCAATAACGCGAGAAGAATTATCAAAAATATTTTGCGCAAACAGCACCTCTGCAGTTGTTTGCCGCCTAATGCGGGCTTCTTCAGTGCCGTCTTGGACAAGAATTGTTGGACTAGAAAGCACCCGCCCAAGCTGATGGGTCTCTAAAAAGCTGAAGGCGGATTGTATTTGCCCAGTTGCGGTTGCAAGATTAACGGTATAGCCGCCAGTAACAGCCGATGAAATGGAGCGCAATAATTCTGCTTCTGCGATATTATTCCCGCCAGCACCAGGGTCTGTGGCAGAGGTGAGTATATTTTCAAGTTGCCTGTTAAAGCCCCTGCTAACCGTGACCATGAATATTTCCACAAGCACCTGAAGACGAGGTGTATCCAGCCTTTCAATCATCTGTGCGACAAGCTCAACCCCATGGCTCCCCCCTGAGATAAGTAAGCTTGATGGTTGCGGGTTAATCGTCAGGCGTGCTGTGCCTAATGGGTTTTGGCAGGTTTGGGCTTGGTCTGATGGCGCAGGGAGAATTTCACTTTCTGCTTGTTCTGCATTATCTGGAATTTTGCTAAGCTTTAGAAGTTGGTTAAGATGGTCAGCAATAATTTTAGGCTCTTGATGGAACAGGCGGATATCCTCAATAAAGATTTCATCGCCAATATCAACGCAAGGATCAGCACTAAGCTTATCTGAAAAATAGGCAGAAAGTGCGCTTGCATCATGCGTGTTGGTTTGAAAGGCGTGATGATTTTTTTCTATGTGTAATTGAATACGCTTGGTTTTGGCCTCAATCTGTTCAGATAATTTCTGAATATTGATGAAGGTGTCATTAAGAATGCTAGGGGCAGGGGTATCAAAGATGATGCTAGCGACATTGCGGCTAGCGCGTGTGGTACTGGTGATTAATAAAGCTAGATTTTGCCGAGCATGATGAAGTATTTCTAAAGCCTTTGATAAACTGGCAAGACTCTCATCAATTGCCGATTTTTGTTGCTCCCATTGCGTGGTAAGCAAATATTGGCGTTGTAATGCTTGAAAATCATCCTCTTTCAGCAAAATATATACATTTTGATTATTACCTTCGCTTGCTACAACAAGGCCAAACTGAGCCGCAATGTGATGAAGAATTACGCCTGCTGATGCCTTCATATTTAGGTGTATTTTTTCATCATATTCAGGGGTGTAAGTGCGCAGCGAAATAACGGTATCTGTTGCCCGCTCTAACATGGTAATCACTTCACTTAAAGATAGCTGGCGAGCATGAAGATGAAGCTGTGTTTGCGCATGTTTATGGCTTAATTCAGCC
Source organism: Puniceispirillaceae bacterium (SeqCode) (assembly GCA_965660095.1). GTDB lineage: Bacteria > Pseudomonadota > Alphaproteobacteria > Puniceispirillales > Puniceispirillaceae > WTJO01. The sequence continues at coordinate 1,133 of CBFHYP010000026.1, read as the reverse complement.
TGCGTAATCTTTTTTTGTGGGGGCTGAAAAGAAAGGCTGTTTTGCGATAAAAGGCGCAAGGTTTCTGCTTTTTGCTGAGAGAAATCTTCAATCGCCTCAAGCAACAGGAAATCCATTTTTTCAAACTCTTCTAAATAGGCTTTTGGCCAGCTATCTTCAGGCGCAGTTGAGGCTATTTCAGCCTGTGGTGATATAAAATCTGGTGTCACTCTTTTTGAAAGAGAGGAGAGGAAAGAGAGGTCTGAAAATGAATAGGGATGGTGCAGAACAGATAGCAATTCCCGCCTAGAAGCAGGCAGGCTAGGCACTGAAGCAGGGCTGGTTAGATGCGTGCGTGAAAGTGATTTATCCTCAATCAATGCTTTGTTTTTAGCGATATCAATATCATCTTCAGTCAGCCGTTGCACAGGACTGCATGAAATCAAAAGCCCGCACAGCAATAACCGCATAAATTGAACAAAAACATTCTGCAAAACGTAATAAACCCATATCCGATATTCAACATTCGTAAGAGCTTTAGATTATTGCTAATTTAGAGAGATGTAAGGGCACGAAAAGGATAGCACTCGCACACAAGTATGAGCCAAAGGGAAGAGGTTTATCTTTATGCATCTGCCCTGCAAGTGTTAAAAAAAGTGCGTGAGCCAGCCCTAAAATTGCGCCGTAATTGACAAGATATAACAGGCTAACAGGCTCTCCCCATAATCCAAGCGCTGCCACCAGCCATTTATCTCCGCAGCCAAGCCCTTTTTTCTGTGTGAGTAGGGGGTATATTTTTTCAAGGGCAAAGAAAAATAGCCAGCCAATTACGGATGCAATCACCGCACGTCCAAATATTCCAGCATCGTATACAGAAAAGCCCCCCAGCACAGCAATGAGGAAAATCAAGGGCAGGTAAAGCCTTAAAAATAGCCAATCTGTTATCAAACACATCAAGAGCAATACCCATAGGGCGAGCATGAAAATGCTAAGAGGGAGGGGGAATACATACCCTGCGATGATGCCGGCAATCCCGCCAATGATTTCTGCGAGCAGAAGTGCGGGCATAAGCCGATATTTTTTGCATCTACATCTACCCCCTAAAAACAAGTAGCTGCATAGTGGAATGAGTTCGATAAAAGATAAATTTCGAG
>CBFHYP010000025.1:0-22242 GCA_965660095.1 Puniceispirillaceae bacterium (SeqCode) | reverse complement strand
AAGAACAGCATACAGATGCCCCTTTGAACAGGGATGCTGTAAGCACCGCTATCAATCCATGAATATGGAATAGCGGCATGATATTCAGGCAATGATCAGTATCCCCTAGCTCTAATGCGTTTGAGATATTTTGTGCAGAGGCATAAATATTACGTTGTAGTAAGGGCACTACTTTCGGGCGCGACGTGGTTCCAGAAGTATGCAGCACCAGTGCTTCATCTGCTGCGCCCGCAGGTTCGATATCGCGCTCATCGTTACATAAATGAAAGACACCTGCAGGGTCATTTTCCCCCACCACTGCCTCTACCACCTCAATCCCTAATTCAGCAGCAGCGTGACGCACTGGATTATCGCTATCTTGTGCAACAATTACCAATTTTGGCTTTAAGTCATCTAAATAGAACTGATATTCGCTTTGTTTGTAAGCAGGATTTAGGGGGGCTGCTGACATATAGCTGGAAACCGCAACAAATGCTGTTGCCATTTCAGGGCCGTTTGGAAGCACAATCGCAACCCTGTCTTTATGGGTAAGGCCACGTGATGCAAGCTGCCTGCCTATCTTCTGGCAATGCGCACGCAAGGCCTGATAAGATGTATCTGGTCTATTTGGGGCGGTAAGGGCAATTTTATCTGCTTCCCCAACCGCAAGAATATGATGCATTGTCATCTGTATTTTAACCTTATCTTAAAGCTTAATTTCTCAGCACTTGGCTGGGTGTGGATGTTCAACGAACGTGATTTGAAACTATTATGTTCTACACATAATCGGAATTGGACTGGCTTCAAGAATCTTGGCACAAAATTCTCTGCTCGAAAATCCTAAAAATAGCCTTCCCCATCATATCAAAACGCTAAAAGCCGGCTTTAGTTACATATAAATCTATAGACGTTTTATAGATTGCGTTTATGAATGGCATAATATCTGCATTCAGCATATGCAGTTTTCTGTGCAAGTACACCCGCTTAGGCTAGTTTGCTTGACACAAAGAATGGCTACATAGTTGAATCAAGGCTGAGAGCTTTTTGCAGATGATCAAGAAATGCACGTCAATCAAGCGAACCACGACCCCTGTAATGGCGGCTGCCCTTATCAGTGCCGCATGGCTTGCAGGCTCAACCCTTCCCGCGAAACCTGCTATTGCACAGGATTATGCGCAAGCAGAACAGGCGCTTCAGCAGGGTGATTTTAAAACAGCCCGTGAAATCTGGATTCCGCTTGCCCATTCAGGCGATACAGAATCGCAATATCGGCTCGGCTTTTTGTTTAAAAATGGTCAGGGCACAGCACGCGATGATGCCAAAGCAGCTTACTGGTTTGCTAAAGCTGCTCAACAAGGGCATGTTGGCGCCCAAAATATGATGGGGCTACTTCATTATAGCGGTGTAGGTGTGCCGCAAAGCTTTGAAAAAGCAGCCGCTTTTTACCTTTCAGCTGCTGAAGCTGGGGACAGGGAATCGCAATATATGCTTGCTGGCTTATTCCGCCAAGGCATTGGGGTTGAACAAGATTTAAGCCAAGCCGCTAAATGGTATAAAGCTGCTGCTGAGCAGGGTGATGTTTCTGCCCAATCTAATCTTGGCCGTTTCTATATGGAAGGTTTGGGGGTTATCCAAGATTATCTTCAAGCCGCAAGTTGGCTTGAAAAAGCTGCCATTAAAGGGGATATGGACGCTTTGTTCAGCTTAGGGGTGCTGTATTATGAAGGTCTTGGCACTACACAAGATTTTACCATTGCGCTTGGTTTGTTTGAAGAATCAGCAGAAAGAGGCCATCCTGAAGCACATCTACGCATTGCCCAGATGTTTGAACGTGGGCATGGCCTATCCCAAGATTTAGCTAAGGCTGAAGAATTTTATCGCCGTGCTGCTGAATTAGGCGATGATGAAGCCCAATTTGATATTGCGATGCGCTACCGCAAAGGGGACGGTGTTGCCCTTAATCTCGCTGAATCTGCAAAATGGCTTGAAATGGCCGCATCCCAAGAAAACATCAAAGCACAAATGGCACTGGCCATTGTGTTGCGGGATGGCATTGGGGTCGAACAAGATGATGAAAAAGCAAGCTATTGGTTTGAGCGCGCAGCCCTAGCTGGCGATACAGACGCGCAATATGTGATGGGCAGACGCCATGAAGAAGGCCGGTCGGTTGAAGCTAGCTTTGCACGCGCCGCACAATTCTACACGCTAGCGGCTGAGCAAAATCACACAGATGCACAATATCGTTTAGGCCGTCTGTTTGAAAAAGGCTTAGGGGTAGATGAAAACCCGGTCACGGCCGCGCAATATTATTTGCGTGCTGCGGCAAGCGGATCAACCCTAGCACAAGCGATGATGGGAAGATTATTTGCATCTGGCAGAGGCGTTGATAAGGATGATGAACAAGCCCGCCGCTATTTCCAGCTTGCATCAGAAAAAGGTGATGCTGAATCTGCCTATTTGCTTGCACAAATTTTTGATTTAGGGGACGGCGTTTTAGAAGATGACGCTAAAGCAGCAGCCTATTATATCGAAAGCGCAAATGCAGGCTATGCCGCCGCACAATATCAAGTTGGGCGTATTTACGAGCTTGGAAGAGGCATTGAGGCCGATATTGAACTTGCTGTAAGCTATTACAGACTTGCCGCAGAACAAGGCATTCACGCCGCACAATTTAGGCTTGCCGAATTTTATGAATCTGGCACTGGCGTTTCTGTGAATATGAAAATAGCAGTGAAATGGTATGAGCAAGCTGCCCAAAATGGCATTATGGCCGCGCAATATAGGCTTGGTGAGCTATACGCATCTGGAAACACTGTACCACGCAATGAAAAGCTTGCCTTTGACTGGTTTAAGCTTGCCGCAGAACAAGGCGATGTATTGGGTGCCTATGAAGTGGCTAAAGCGCTTGAAGAGGGCAGTGCTATTGATCAAGATTTAGCAGAAGCACTATTTTGGTATGAACAGGCTGCCATTCAAAACCATATCCCTTCGCAATATAAAGCAGGACTTGCTTACCGAAATGCGATTGGCGTAACAAAAGAAGCAGTTATGGCGGCACAATGGCTGGTAAGCGCAGCAGAACAAGGTCATGATGAAGCTGCCCTTGAAATCGCTGAAATGCTGCGTATTGGCGATGGTGTTGAAGTTGATATTGCACGGGCTGTTGCATTTTATCGCCAAGCCGCTGATGCAGATATTACCGAAGCGCAATTCCAGCTTGCACGCATTCTGGCCGGAGATGGCGGCAATCCAAGTGATTTACAAGAAGCGTTACGTTTATATGCACGCGCTGCAGAAAAACAAGACACAAGAAGCCAGCTTGCATTAGGCATTTATTTTGATGATGGCACCAAAGTGCCGCAGGATAAAGCACGAGCTGCAGAATATCTAGAAATGGCAGCAACAGCAGGCATAACAGAAGCAGAATATAGGCTTGCCCGTATTTTTGATACAGGTGAGCATTCTTCAAAGAGTGCGGCTGACGCTGTGGTGTATTACCAGCGTGCTAGCGAGAAAGACCATATCCCTTCACACTATTATCTTGCCAGAATTTATGAAGATGGCAGGGGCGTAGCACAAAGCGATGAGAAGGCAGCATTCTATTTCCAAAAACCTGCTGATGTAAAATTTGAAGATGCAGCTTGGCGGCTTGGCAATCTGTATCGTGGCGGCTTTGGCGTTGCACAAGATTTCGCAAAAGCTGAGCGTTACTTTATCGCTGAAGCAGATGCTGGCATGACGAAAGCCATGCAAACCCTAGGGATGATGTATCTGAGAGGGGATGAATTAGACCAAGATTATGAGCGAGCAAAAAGCTATCTTGAACAAGCTTCAGAAAAAGATGATCAAGTCTCAAGCTATTTGCTTGGGGTAATGAGCCATAAAGGTTTAGGCCAAACGATCAATTATACGGATGCAGCATTCTATTTCCGCAAAGCTGCTGATTCAGGATACGGGTTAGCGCAATATAGCCTAGCTGAAATGCTGAATAAAGGCGAAGGCATGAAAACTGACCATATTCAGGCTGTTCGGTATTACCAGATGGCAGCTGATAATGGCCATAAGCTTGCGCAATTCAAAACAGGCACCTATTACGATCTTGGCACGCATGGCAAACAAAATTACACGCTTGCCGCTAAATATTACAAGATGGCAGCAGAACAAAACTATATGCCAGCACAATTCAATCTTGCGATTTTGTATGATAATGGTCTTGGGGTGCAAGCTGACTTTACAATAGCGGCCTCACTGTATCGCCGTGCTGCTGATACAGGCAATGCAGATGCGCAATATGCTTTTGGCGCAATGAGTGAAAATGGTAGAGGCGTTGAGAAAAACACCAAAACAGCGTCCTATTATTATCAGCTTGCAGCAGAACAAGGCCATATTAACGCGCAAATCAATCTAGGCGTATTATTTGTCAAAGGTGAGACAGATATCCAAGATTATGTAAAAGCGCATATGTGGTTTAACATTGCCGCCGCACAAGGCAATAAAACAGCTCGCGATTTCAGAGACCGCATTGCCAAAAGAATGTTGCCAGATGATATTTCTGCAGCCCAGCGAAATGCACGCAATTGTCTTGCACAAAATTATCGTGGGTGCAGTTAATCAGCGCAACATTTGTTTTTGCTGGTCACGCTTTGCCTGACGCTCTTTGCGCTGTTTGGTAATCTGTTTTGCTTTGCCTTGGGTTAGACAGTCTGGGCATAAACAACTGCCAGCTAGATCAAAGCGGCCTGCCATATTGGGCAGGCTCATACACCAGCAGGACCTTTCCTCTGTCGAACCGCAGTTAAAAGAAGTGCCACACTGCTCACAGGTTAATTTCTTAATCATCGCATCAGCCCCCCCTATTCTAATGCCTAGCATAGCCTAGCCTTCTGCACAATCAACCCTCTATAGAGCAAAAGCTAACATGGGTGAATGCAGAACCTCGCTTTAAAACCCTCCCTCATCTTGCATTTTCTATATCTGCTATATTTAGGGTCTAGCCTATTTGTATCAGCCGCATCAGCAGAGGCTATAGGGGCTGTCCTTGCCTTAAAAGGTGATGTCAGCATCAAAAATAAGGCAGGCAGCATAGCCGCATATCAAGGGTATCAGCTTGCTGAGGGAGATGAAATATCCACAGCATCAGATGGGTGGGTGCAAATTGCATTAACCGACCAAAGCCTGTTTAGTATCCCTGCAAATAGTAATTTTAGGCTTGAAGATTTTCAGCAGGATAGCGCAAGCCAAAGGCTTTTTACGCGGCTTCTTTCAGGGGCTGTGAGGTTTATATCTGGGCAAACAGCGTCAACTGAAGATGATGCAATGCAAATTAAATTTGGCACCGTCGCCGCCGCGATAAGAGGCACTTCTGGGGTTATCGAATACAGCGTAGATGATACGAGCAAGCTAACCCTGCTTTCAGGCAGGATTGATTTACTTGATAATAACGCAAATCAGATAAGACAGCTTTCTCGTTCTGGCTGGGGCGTTAATATTAACACAGCAGGTATTGCATCTTCTATTCTGCAACGCCCTGCAGAAGAATTGTCTGCTTTATTAGCGAAAACAGCCTCTAACACCTCCTCAAACCAACTGCCGCCGCAAGCTGAAACGCCCACTCAAGACGCTAGCGAAACAGTGCCGCCAGAACGTGTGAATGTTGCTGCGTTATTTTCTGCAGAGGGTATTTCTGGGCTAACTCCTCATCAGCGAGAATTGCTTGACAGTCTAGCTGAAGACAAACGCAATGACAGCACCAACAATCAGATTAGTTTAGATGAAGCGTTGATAGATTATGCGCTTTCAGGGGGTGAGCCTCTATGGTCTAGTTATTTCGATGACGGCTATATTGGTAATCCACCTACAGCATCTCATCCTGTTGATTACCAGCTTTATCAAACCATCTATAATGGGATTGTGGCTGAGCGTTATCAAGGTAGGGTCAATTTTTCGGCAGACGATATACCGCTAGTCGCTGTAAATGGGTTTAATGCGCAAGGGCTGGCAGGGTTTTCGGCTGAATTTGACTTTGACACTATAGGCATTTCAGGCCAATTTTGGGTGAAGGATATTCACATTGGACCTGCACAATTTGACAACCCAGCAGCCGTTGCGCTTTCCCTTCCAGCCTTAACTGACGGTGATTTGCTCGTTGATATTAAGATAGCTGAAACACCGCTTACCGCTGCCCCTCAAAATGGGCTTACCCCCCAAGCTGATGCCAGCCTACATCTATCGCTTGGCTCAATAACAGATGGGCAATCTGTTATTGATGGCAGGTTAGGGCTATTTAGTGTGGCGGTTATCCCGCAAGATGGGGATGCACCAGCGTTAGCCGCACAAGCTATCCTTGCAGGCCAAGAAAACTAGCTTGCGCGGGCTGCTCTTTTACGCTCATGTGGGTCTAAAAAGCGTTTACGAAGACGCAAGCTTGTTGGTGTTACTTCAACCAATTCATCTGGATTAATATAGGCCATCATATCTTCAAGTGAAAGCTGGCGCGGCGGCGTAAGGATAATCGCTTCATCAGACCCTGACGCACGCACATTCGTAAGCTTTTTGCCTTTCAGCACGTTTACATCCAAATCATTATCACGGCTATGCTCGCCCACAATCATTCCTAAATAGACCTTGTCTTGCGGGTTTACAAACAAGCTTCCTCTATCCTGAAGATTAAACAGCGCATAAGCGACAGCTTGGCCTGTTTCAGTTGAGATCAGCGCACCATTGCGCCGGCCTGAAATATCCCCCTTATACGGGGCATAGCTATGATACAGCCTGTTCAGCACACCTGTGCCTCTTGTGTCTGTCAGGAATTTGCTTTGGAAGCCGATAAGTCCGCGAGAAGGCGCTAAAAATACTAATCTTGTTTTGCCAGCACCTGCAGTTCGCATATCAGACATTTCTGCTTTGCGCTGATTAAGGCTGTCAATCACTGTGCTTGCATAATCAGAATCAACATCGACAATCACCTCTTCAATAGGCTCATGACGGGTGCCGTCAATCATTTTATACAACACTTTCGGGCGTGATACTGTAAGCTCGAACCCTTCGCGGCGCATCGTTTCGATTAACACGCCAAGCTGAAGCTCGCCCCTGCCACCAATCTCAAAACTATCTCTATTTTCACTTTCATCAAAGGTAATCGCAACATTCACTTCCGCTTCTGCAAGCAGTCTTTCCCTAATCATGGTTGAGGTTACTTTGCTGCCTTCTGTACCTGCAAGCGGGCTATCATTCACCGTGATAGTAACCGACATTGTCGGCGGGTCAATTGGGGTTGATACGAGCGGGGTTTCAACATCTGTTGCAGCGATGGTATCGGACACGGATGCTTTTGTAAGCCCTGCAATACACACAATATCACCAGCTACCACCGTATCCACAGGCACTCTTTGAGTTCCTTCAAATTTCAATAATTTGGTTAGCCTGCCATTTTCAACAACCTCACCATCAAGAGATAATGCACGCACAGTTTGGTTCACGGTTGCTGTGCCTTGCATCACACGTCCTGTTAGGCATCTACCCAAAAACTGATCTGAATCCAGCAAGGTTGCTAGCATCGCAAAACCGCCTTCAGCACTAAGTTGAGGGGCGGGTACATGGCTAACCACCTTATCCAATAAAGGGGTTAGGGACTGTTTTTCATCAGACAATTCTGTGACGCACCAGCCATCTCTGCCAGATGCATATAGGATAGGAAAATCAAGCTGCTCGTCAGATGCATCTAATGCAACGAACAAATCAAACACCTCATCCACAACAGCTTCACATCGCGCATCTGCTTTATCTGCTTTATTGATAATCACCATAGGGCGCAGGCCTTGGGCTAGCGCTTTACCAAGCACAAATTTCGTTTGCGGCATTGGGCCTTCAGCGGCATCAACCAGCAAAATAACCCCATCAGCCATATGCAACACACGTTCAACCTCACCGCCAAAATCAGCGTGGCCTGGGGTGTCGATAATATTGAGCCGATAGCCAGACCATAGAACAGATGTAGGCTTTGCAAGAATGGTAATACCGCGCTCTTTTTCCAAGTCACCTGAATCCATCAGCCTTTCTGCAACTTGCTGATTTTCACGAAACATACCCGCCTGTTTCATGATGGAGTCAATTAACGTCGTCTTGCCATGGTCAACGTGGGCAATAATTGCAATATTGCGAAGCTCTTCACTCATCTTTTTCACCTTAAATGCAGTTTAAACGACTGCTTTATCCCAAAAGGGTTTCACTTAATATTACGCCGGCCTGCTGCAATGCAGAAAGCTGTGCCTCTAAAGACCCACCTAGGTCAATTGCTCTACAGGCTGGAAGAGCTATATGCACCTCATAGCCAAGATGTGCTGCGTCTAATGCGGAATAAGCCACACAGAAATCGGTTGCCAGACCACACATCACAAGTTTGGAAATCCCGCGCGCTTTCAGATACCCATCTAATCCAGTTACTGTTTTATGGTCATTTTCAAAAAAGGCAGAATAGCTATCAATCTCAGCTCGAAACCCTTTTCTGATAACCGCTTGCGCATAATCGATATTTAAATCTTGATGAAATGCCGCCCCTGTGCTGCCAATCACACAATGGTCTGGCCATAATACTTGCTCACCATAAGACATACTGGTTGTCTCAAACGCAGCTTTTTCTGGGTGCATGGAAGCAAAGCTTTGATGGTCTGCAGGGTGCCAATCTTGGGTCAGTAATGTTGTTTGCGCCCCAGCAATCATCTGATTGATAGGGGCAATAATCTCATCCCCGCCAGCTACAGCAAGCTTCCCGTCAGGACAAAAATCATTCTGCACATCAATAACGATTAAAGCAGTATCTTTAGATTCTAATATACCTAATCCTTGCATACCCACTCCTTACACGCCTAATCCTTGCACGCCTTACCCTTGCTTTGTCTTTTGTCTTAAGACGTTGCTTCTTTCCAATGTTTGCGGCAAAGCGATATATAACGCTCATTTCCGCCTATTTCGATTTGGTCGCCATCAGTTATCACAGTGCCATCTTCAGATTGCCGCACCACCATTGTTGCTTTTCGCCCACAGTGACAGATTGTTCTTATCTCTCTTAAATTATCTGCTATTGCTAGCAATGTTGCAGACCCTGGAAATAATTTTCCCTGAAAATCTGTTCTTAGGCCATAGCACATCACAGGGATATTTAGCTCGTCCGTGATGTTAGCCAGTTGCCACACTTGTTTATCAGACAGAAACTGTGCTTCATCTACCAAAACACAAGATAGATGGTTTTGCTGATGTTGCGCGCTAACAAGCGCGATTAAGTCCGTATCAGCGTTATACATAAAAGCATCTGCACCAAACCCGATACGCGACGCAATTTTGCCCTGCCCTGCCCTGTTATCAAGTTGAGCAGTTAAAAGCAAGGTTTGCATACCACGCTCTTGATAGTTATGCGAGGCTTGAAGCAGGATAGTAGATTTACCTGCATTCATTGCCGAATATGAAAAATATAGCTTTGCCATACGATAATATTGGCACTCAATTATGGTGGTCTAAATCCTGTGTCTTGCAGTGGCTATTACAGCATGCCTCAAAAGTCCAGTCTTATCTTTTGCATCACCCGCAAATATCGTATTTTCTGGGTTTTGATTATAGCTATTTGCCGCCTAGTTTATTTCTAGCCACACTTTTAAACATAAAGCGCGCATGGTAGATAAGATAACAGCTTGGCTTGAAGGAAGGGATAATGGCATGCTTACCGTTCTTGAACATCCACTTATTTCGGTAAAGGTTACTGATTTACGGAATATCAACACCCCCCCACATGCATTTAAACGCACCTTATATGAGCTTGCGGGATTAATGAGCTTTGAGGTTTTCAAACATCTTACCCCAGTGCCATGTGCTGTAACCACCCCACTTGAAGAAACACAAGGCTATCAACTTGCAAATCCTGGCCCTTGTCTTGTTTCTATTCTGCGTGCTGGCAATGGTTTAGCTGATGCCTTTAGCGCGATTATCCCGCAAGCTGCTATTGGACATCTTGGATTGCAACGCAATGAAGATACGTTTCAGGCTGAATCTTATTATGAAAAATTGCCGCCAGAGATAGCGAAGCGGCAGGTTATTCTTACCGACCCCATGCTTGCAACAGGTGGGTCAGCAATTATGGCCGCAGATAGATTAAAACAGCTTGGGGTCAAAGATATCGTCTTTGCCTGTCTTATCGCAGCCCCTGAAGGGGTCTCAGCCTTTCGTGCAGCCCATGATGATATTCCTATTATCACCGCGTGTTTAGACAGAGAATTAAATGCGCAATGTTATATTCTTCCTGGCTTAGGGGATGCAGGCGATAGAATTTATAATACCTAAATTATTCCGCTAAATTGTCTGGACCAAAGCTATAGGGCAGCAACCCATCAAGGGTAAAACGTGCCTTAAGGCCATTCTCATCACAGACTAGAATTGTAAGATCAGGCGATGCAAATTCACGTATCCGCTGGCGGCACCCCCCGCACGGTGTGCATAACACCTCACCCCTACCTGCTACAGCAAGCAGCGTTATCTGTCTTCCGCCTTGCTCAACCATGCGTGCAATTGCGCCAGCTTCAGCACAACTGCCTTGCGGATAAGCCGCATTTTCAACATTTACGCCGCTATGTATATGCCCATCACCATCCATTAACGCAGCACCCACCTGAAATTGGCTATAGGGCGCATAAGCAGATGGCATCACAGAAATCGCTTTTGCGATAAGCTGTGCCTCTTTTTCGGTTAGCGTCTGTTGCATCTGCCCCCCTCCTTCATCACCCTATATCGTTAATCCTTATCTTTCCTTAACGTAAGGCGTGCCAATCGCAAGTGGCGGCGTTGCTTTACCAATAAAGCCGGCAAGTAGAACAACCGTTAAGACATAGGGAAGCACAAGGATAAGGTCGGTAGATATCTCACCAATATAGGGCAGGGAAACCCCTTGCAGACGTGCAGCAAGTGCATCTAAAAACCCAAACATCAAACAGGCCATCATCGCAGGAACAGGACGCCAATTACCAAAAATCATTGCAGCAAGTGCAATATATCCTTTGCCTGCAGTCATCTCGCGCCCAAATCCAGCGCCATGTGCAATGGACAGATATGCACCTGCAATACCACATAAAATACCTGCAATCATTACCGCTTTATAGCGCATTAAATTTACAGAAATACCTGCTGAATCGACAGCTTCAGGCTTTTCCCCAACCGCCCGCAACCGCAAGCCAAAAGTGGATTTAAACACAATATAGCCTGTGATAAATACCGCTAAAAAGGCCACCCACACCAGCAGATTATGACCTGAAATAACTTCCCGATAAATCGTACCGATAATGGGAATAACAGATAATTGTTCTGCAAAAGGAAGCGTCATTGACGAGAAACGTTGATCAGAAGAAAGGAACGGGGTCTGCCCGCCTTTGGCAAATAGCGCAATGCCAATAGTCACGGTTAATCCTGATGCAAGAATATTAATTGCAAGCCCTGAGATCACCTGATTACCTTTATGGGTGATACAGGCAAAACCATGTATCAAACTGAAGATAACAGACACGATTATCGCGCTTCCTAGCGCAATCCAAGGTGATCCGCTTAATGCTGCGACCGCACCTGCTACAAAGGCAGCCATCAGCATTTTACCTTCTAAGGAAATATCAATAATCCCTGAACGTTCTGAAAATAGCCCCGCCATTGCGCATAAAATAAGCGGCGTCGCCACCCGGATAGTGGCGTCAATCGTAAGTAAAAATTGGAGCCATAAATCAGCCATTTTTAGCCTCTGATACTTGTCCGCGCCAGCTCAAAAATATCCTCTCCAAAAGCGGGTTAAACATATAAGCAAGCGCCCCTGAGAACAGGATAATCAGGCCTTGGATCATCAATACCATTTCACGCGTGATAGATTGAAACTCAAAATCAAGCTCTGCACCGCCTTGATATAGGGCACCAAAAAGCAATGATGCAAAAATAATTCCCACCGGATGATTGCGTCCCATCAGCGCAACCGCAATCCCTGTAAAACCATAGCCTGAGGTGAAGTTTAAAATCACCCTTCCTTGCACACCGAGGATTTCATTCAGCGCCATCATGCCCGCAAGACCACCTGAAATGGCCATCGTAATCATCACAATTTTGGCAGGGTCATGGCCAGCATATACCACTGCTGGCTCACTATGCCCAGTGGCGCGAATAATATAGCCAAGACGTGTGCGCCAAATCAACAACCAGACAAAAACACATGCCATCAAGGCAATAACAAATGACAGGTTTAGCGGCGAGCGTGATATTTCAATCCCAACCATCTTTGCAAGCACATGGAATTGTGCCAGCGACACACCATCAGCAAAACTCCGTGTCTCTGGTGACATTTGCCCTGGGTTCATCAACATCCCTGCTAACAGCCACACCATGATGGACGAGGCGATGAAATTAAACATGATGGTGGTGATCACAATATGGCTGCCGCGCTTAGCTTGCAGCCATCCTGGTATTGCGCCCCATACCCCGCCAAGGGCTGCTGCCGCACAAATCCCAAGCAGTACCACCAATAAAGGCGGCAAAAACGGGTCAAGCAAAACAGCAATCAAACCAACGCCTAGACCGCCCATCATCGCTTGACCTTCACCGCCAATATTAAAAAGCATGGCATGAAATGCCACTGCAACAGCAAGGCCGGTGAAAATAAAATTGGTAGTGTAATACAGGGTATATCCAAGCGCGCCATTATATATAAACGCGCCTTTAAGCATCACAACCAACGCTTCAAACGGATTTTCGCCAATAATCGCAATGATGATACCGGCAACCACAAAAGCAGCAAGCAGGTTAATTAAAGGCAATAGGAATATATCTGCCCAACGCGGGAGTATCGAATTCTGCATTCCCCCCTACCTTTCAGCCTGAGCAGATGATGATTTTCTGACTGGCACGCTCTCTTCATTTACCCCTGCCATCATTAAGCCAATTTTTTGAGCATCTGCATCTGCCCTCTCTAGCACACCCATATTCTGGCCTGCATTCATCACCATTATTCTGTCTGATAGACTTAAGATTTCATCCAGTTCAACAGATACCAACAATATCGCACATCCCTGATCTCGCAACGCGAGCAATTGTGTGTGAATAAATTCGATAGCGCCAATATCTACGCCTCTTGTAGGTTGCCCAACAAGCAGAATATCTGGCGCAGACGAGATTTCACGCGCGAGCACAAGCTTTTGCTGATTACCCCCTGAAAACAGATTACTCTTTAAATCAGGATGCGCAGGCCGGACATCAAAATCCTGCATCAAGGAAGCACAATGCGCCTGTAATGCGGATGGCGATAAAAATAATCCATTGGTTAAATGAGACTGATCTTCATAGCCTAAAATAGCTGTTTCTGCGGCGGTAAAAGGCAGGATAATCCCAACCGCATGCCTATCTTCTGGTACATGGGCCACCCCTAATGCCTTAATTTCCAAAGGCTTTGACGGATTTTCTGCGGTGATTGTTTGCCCTGCAATTTGCAATTTTCCAGCACTTATAGCGCTAATACCTGACAAAATTTCAAGCAATTCAGTTTGGCCATTTCCAGACACCCCTGCCACCCCTAAAATCTCGCCTGCTCTTAGCTCAAAGCTGATATCTTCTAATAGAGGGGCACCATTATTGCCCACCACCGAAATATTTTCAGCCCTAAGGCATATCTGTGCAGGCTTAGAGGGTGTATAATCAATATCCAGTAAGACAGGGCGACCCACCATCAATTCAGCCAAGTGACGCGGTGAGGTTTGCGCAGTTTCCAGATGGGCAACCATCTCACCAGCACGCATCACTGAAACTGCATCTGTGATGGCCATAATCTCTTTTAGCTTGTGGGTAATAAGCAATACCGTCACGCCCTGGGCACGAAGCGCGCGTAAAATTTCAAATAATTGTTCTGTTTCTTGTGGTGTGAGCACCCCTGTAGGCTCATCTAGAATTAAGATTTTAGCCCCTCTATATAGTGCTTTTAGAATTTCCACCCGTTGCTGCAAGCCAACAGGCAGGTCTTGCACCACCGCATTTAAATCAACCTCCAGCCCATATTGGGAAGAAAGCTTGCTTAATGTTTCTGCTGCGCTTTGTTTGGACTTATCCAATTGTGAGGCTGTTTCATGGCCGAGGATAATATTTTCAATAACGGTGAAATTAGGCACCAACATGAAATGCTGATGCACCATCCCAATGCCTGAGGCGATTGCATCTGCTGAGGATTTAAATTTTTGCGCAGTGCCAAATATTTCTATTCTGCCTGAATCAGCTGTATAAAATGCATATAAAATTGAAACTAAGGTAGATTTGCCTGCGCCATTTTCGCCAACAATCCCATGGATCGTCCCAGCCCCTACATCAAGGCTGACATCTTTATTGGCATGCACAGCACCAAATCTTTTATTAATCTGGCGCAATCGTAAAGCAAGTGGCGATTGAGAACCGCCACTTGTAAATTTTTCAGTATCTGCTGTCATGACATGAAGAATGCCGAATTCAGCATATTCCCATCCTTAAGGTTAGGCTGGCCTTAGTAAGGGCAGCTTGATGTTGTTTCAAAGTTATGCACAACAATCTTGCCAGATAGGATATCTGCACGCGCAGCTTCAATAGCAGCTTTCATATCTGCTGTGATAAGAGAGGCGTTATTGTTATCTTCAGCCCAATCAACGCCGCCCTCTGCAACACCAAGGATTTTCACTCCTGAGGTAAAGCTGCCATTCATCGCATCTGTAAAGGTCTCATATGCTGCAACATCAACACGCTTTAGCATTGAGGTTAGCACAGAGCCAGGTGCTAGTCCGTTTTGGTTTGAATCCACACCAATCGCTAGCTTTCCAGCGTCTGCCGCTGCTTGAATAACACCTAATCCAGTGCCGCCTGCTGCATGATACACCACATCTGCACCGCGGTCGATTTGGCTTTTCGCTAATTCTGCGCCTTTTGCAGGATCGTTCCATGCAGATGGTGTTGTGCCTGTCATATTCTGATAGACATCAGCATTGCCTGTTACAGATTTTACACCGCCCACATAACCGCACGCAAATTTACGGATTAGCGGAATATCCATACCGCCGACAAAACCAACTTTGTTTGTCTTACTTGCTTTAGCCGCAGCCACGCCTACAAGGTATGAGCCTTCATGCTCTTTAAAGGCATATTGGCGAAGGTTTGGTGCGTCTAGCCATGATACGTCAATAATTGAAAATTGCTTTTCTGGAAATTCAGCTGCAACTTTTGAAATCGCATCAGCTTGCGCAAAGCCAACACCCAAAATAACTGTTGCGCCTCTTTCGGCCATACGGCGCATTGCCTGTTCACGCTGGGTTTCGTTGGTAACTTCGAATTCCATTACTTCAACGCCAGTTTCATCAGAAAACTTCTTCACGCCATTCCACACACCTTCGTTGAATGACTTATCAAATTTACCGCCCATATCGTAAATAACAGCTGGTTTGAAATCAGCTGCAAAGGCTGTCGCAGACACCCCAATTGCTGCAATGGCACATGCCGCTGCTTTAATAAAATGTTTCATTTCTTTCTCCCATTTATTTAAGGCCGATCTCTTTCAGCCGCTGTTGCAGAAAATCATCTGCACTAAAACCCTGTCTCAGCTCGACATCTGGACGAGGATGTAAAAACATAGGCATAGAATAGCGTGATTGATTAGAACTTGCATCAGGATTCACCACCCGATGCGTTGTTGATGGAAAAATACCCCCTGTTGCTTCAGAAAGCATATCTCCATTATTAATCGTAATCATCCCTGCATCACAGGATATATTCTGCCAATTACCTGATTTATCAAGTGCTTGCAGGCCAGGCTGTGAACCTGCTACCAGCAATGTTATCAAATTAATATCTTCATGTGCTGCTGCCCGAATAGCATTTTCCTCTGGTGCTTCTTCTAATGGCGGGTAGTGCAAAATCCGCAGCAAACTTTGTTCTGATTCTTCCATCATATCGGCGAGTGGCTGCAATAATTGAGACCGGCACCCCTCATCCATATAGCGGTCAATCCAGCTTAATAGCTCAGTGCCAAGCGCTTGCAAATCAGCATAGATAGCGCGTGTTACTTGCGCTAACTCATCAGGCACCCTGCCCCATGGATAGACATGATAAAATTCTTTTAAATCTTTGGCTGTTGCCCCTTTGGCATGTTCTGACTTAAAGGGGAAGAAACCATCCTGCCTATCTGGGTCACGCAAATAATCATGCTTTGTGGGCGAGGCAAAATATCTGCCCCAAGCAGTATATATCTCCTCCAGTCTTGCTGCAGAAATGGGATGGTTTTCCAACACTGCGAAACCTGTATTTAATAGAGATTCTGTTAAAGCTTCACCTGCATTTCCAGCACGATAATCAACGGTACGAACATCCATTTAAAATGACCTCCTCACTTTAAAATTACCTGCTGCTTATTCAGCTTCCATCTGGGCTTCCAGCCGAGCCTCAACCATTGTGTCAGCCTGACCGCAAATGTCTAGGAATCTTTTGCGAACGGCGTCAATATCCGCATCAATTGCGACATTAACAGAACGGCGGCCCGGATCGGCACTTACGATTGTGTTGCCGATTTCCTCACCTTGTGTAACCACCGATAAAGGGGCAGATTTAAATTCAAATAAATTTCTATCGGTAATCGCAATAATGGCAGATGGGTCATGCATTACACATACCTCCTTGCCTAATACAGAATGATAAAAACGGATATAAAAACGTGCAATATCAGCCAAAAATCCGCCAATTTTAGGAGATTTCTTAGCTAGGCTGTCAAAATCAGCTTGCGTGCACGTTATTTTCTGCGTCACATCTAAGCCTATCAGATCAATTTCCCAATCTGCTGCAAACACAAGCTCAGCAGCATGCGGATCATTCCAGATATTAGCTTCTGCATACGGGGTTACATTGCCCTGTGCCCATACTGCACCGCCCATAATCACCACCCGTTTTACAAGCGGGATGATATGCGGGTATTCCTGCACCAGCTTTGCAATATTTGTTAAGGGTCCAACAGGGCACAGCACAACTTCACCTGGATTTCGCTCGCACATATCCTTGATATAATGGACAGCATCCATGCTATCTGCTGGCGGCATATTTTCAGGGGCTTTTAAATCGCCAAGCCCTTCATCACCATGCACATAATGAGACGGTTTATTGGCTGGCATCTCAAGCGGGGCAGCCGCCCCTTCAGCCACATCAAACCCGTAAGCTGTTTGCTGCTTTAGATACAGCGCATTGCGGGTTGCTTGAGCGGTAAAGACATTCCCAAAAATACTTGTTAGCGCTAGAAGGTTGAGACCCATATGCGCACAGGCATAGTGAATTGCCATCGCATCATCAATGCCAGGGTCTGTATCAATAATAAGCTTGGTATCAGCCATTATACGTGTTGGCCCCCATTAGCTTTTGACCAGCCTTTAGGATCATCCAGAAATGCCTCAACGGTTTGTGCTGCCTTATTATCAAACTTATCACTTTGCTTGATAGCATCCAGCACATCCCACCATGTCGCAAGATAATGAAGGGTTAACCCTGCTTGTTCTAATTCTGCCTGAGCATGCGCAAAAATATCATAATAGAATACCACAAAACTATGGTCGCACCGCGCGCCTGCATCCCGCAAAGCATCCGCAAAAAGCAATTTGCTCCCGCCATCAGTGGCTAAATCTTCGACCAATAGCACATTCGCACCATCCTCTAAATGACCTTCGATTTGGGCATTGCGTCCAAAACCCTTAGGCTTCTTGCGCACATATTGCATAGGCAGGCCAAGACGTTCTGCCAAAAACGCCGCAAACGGAATACCTGCTGTCTCACCACCTGCAACTGAATCAAAAACCTCAACACCCACATTTTCAGCCAGCACAGAGCCTGCAAAACCCATCAACATAGCGCGAATACGCGGAAAAGAGATTAGCTTTCTGCAATCAATATAAACAGGGCTAGCCGCCCCAGATGTCAAAATGAAAGGGGTGTCTGCATTGACATGGACAGCCTCAATCTCAAGTAATATTTGCGCTGTCTTTTTGGCAATAATCGCCTTATCAGTCATCGGCAGTTGAAGCATAAGCAGGCTCTCCTTAACTTTAGTCTAATTTATCTAAATTAGTTTTTACCTTCAACAGACCAAAAAATTTCAATCTGTGGATCAAAAACAGTTATTTCCCCTTCTGAAGTCGTAACAGATGCAGGGACTGGTTGGGCAGTGTCATGACGTTTAAGATTTAGCTTATTCGTATTCTCAGCCATCCCGTAAAAAGCAGGACCATAGCGCGAGCTAAACCCTTCAAGCTTATCCAACGCATCATGATTTTCAAATAATTGTGCCATACAGGCCATCGTATTAGGCGCATTAAACACCCCTGCGCATCCACACGGTTGAAGTTTCGCACTATCAAGATGCGGGGCGCTATCTGTGCCTAAAAATAATTTACCTGTATCTTTCAGCACAGCGTCTAGCAAGGCTAGCCTATGGGTCTCTCTCTTCGCAACAGGCAGACAATAATAATGCGGCTTGATCCCGCCTGCAAGATAGCTATTGCGGTTAATCATCAAATGATGCGGGGTTACCGTTGCCGCCTGATACGCGCCAGAGGATAGAATATAATCTGCTGCATCTTTGGTGGTGATATGCTCAAGCACGATTTTCAATTCAGGAAAATCAGCTCTTATAGTGGTGAGCACGCTTTCAATGAAAACAGCTTCACGATCAAAAATATCAATTTCCGCGTCAGTCACTTCACCATGAATAAGAAGGGGGATGTGGTGGTACTGCATCTTCTCAAACACAGGATAAACTGCGCCGATATCCCGAACCCCACTTGCTGAATTAGTGGTTGCGCCAGCAGGATATAATTTTACCGCACGTACAATACCAGCTTGAAACCCCGCCACCACATCATCTGGGTTTGTATGTTCTGTTAAGTAAAGCACCATTAAGGGTGTAAAATCATCCTCCGCATTAGCAGCTTCTAAAATTCGGTTGCGGTAGGATTGTGCATCATCTGAGGTGGTCACGGGCGGTACCAGATTAGGCATGATAATCGCTCTGTTACACCAGCTTGTACTTGCTGGCAGAACAGCCTTCAAAATATCACCATCACGAACGTGAAGGTGCCAGTCATCAGGACAGATGATGCTCAACTGTTTCATATCAGGCCTTTGCTCTGGCGATAGCGGCTGTAATCATCTGATGCGCTTTTTCTGCGCCTTCCCAGCCTTGTACCTTTACCCACTTACCGCTTTCAAGGTCTTTGTAATGCTCAAAGAAGTGACCAATTTGATCAAGCACAATCTTTGGCAAATCTTCCACAGATTTTACATCACTATAATATGGATGAAGTTTGTCAATCGGAACACATAACAGCTTCTCATCCACGCCGCTTTCATCTTCCATCATCAATACCCCAACAGGGCGTGCAGCTATTACACAGCCATGCACAATAGGTTGCGGGGTAAGCACACATGCATCAATTGGGTCACCATCATCAGACAAAGTATGCGGCACAAAACCATAATTTACAGGATAATGCATTGGCGTATGGATAAAACGGTCAACCAATAAAGCGCCAGAATCCTTATCAAGCTCATATTTTACAGGCGCTGAGCCTGCTGGAATTTCGATAGCCACATTAATTTCATGTGGCGGGTTTTTACCAATGGATAATTTTTCAAGATTCATAATCTGACCTTTTCATGTACATTCGATATCAAAGCGGCTTAGGTGCGCTGACATTCTCTTTCTTAATGCCCTCAAGACGGTTTTTCCAGTCAGAAATGCATAAAGTTTATGTGGTTTCTCTCTGGTACAGCATTTTTATGGCGCCGCTTGCTATGCCCAATGATTATCTGTTTTGCTGAAAACTCCTCTATCTGGCTAATCAGCTGATAGGGCTGTGATGTGCTATCCCTTATCATGATGAAGATTTTTGCGCATTGGACAGGATTACGTTTTGACAGTAGGCCGCTAAAATCAGGCTTTTCCCTGCTGGAAACACTCATTGCGATAAGCCTGATTACCCTTGCAGCTAGCTTTACTGTTCAAACCATTTTTTTTTCAGATACCACACAAAATACTGCCCAGATTAGCCAAAGAAGCTGGTCTGAGATGGCTAGTCTTGCAGCCCATATTAAAAAAGCCTTCGCACAAGATAGTCTAGTGTTTGATAATGACACCCATCAGCTTATCGACAGCACATTGCCTGATTTTATCGCTTCAGACAGTCTGCTCATCTGGCCTATCCTTGGCACAAGCTCTCGCTATCAAGATAATCAAGCTGCATGTGTGCTCGCACAGGATGCAGAAATAGACCCGCCTCAGATCACTTTCACAACAAATTGTCTATCAGCGGATAATGGAAGCAATATTGCATCCCTCATGGACGCCTTATGGGATAAGGATGTGCCTGTTATTTTTGGGGTGGCGGGTAGTGGCGGGCTGTGCTCGTCTATAGCCGCACCAAGCCAAACAGCAGATGATTTGCAAGCTGATTTATCTGTTTTAGATGTAGATTGCATTTTGAATGCAGATAATATTTCTAGCCAAGCCTCACAAGAAATTTACTTCCCGCGCTATATGGTGTTCTCCAAAGAAACCCCATCACAATTTTACTTTGCACTATTTGAGCCCATTGCCCAGCAGATAGAAGGCGCAACCCTTGAAATGCCTGAATTGCTTACGGCGAAAAGCGGGCTACCAAAACAGATAGAAGATATAAATTTATCAGCCCTTTCTGAAAATACTGCGCTATCTTTGCGCCTATTTACAGATCAATCCGGAGCACGATTATGGGCAGATGATGATTATGGTGCTGAAATTGAAGATAATAATTCATCCCAAATAACCATCATGGGCAGTATAAGCCAAATCCAGCAACTGCTTAATAATTTTTATTATGAGTCTGCTGAAGGTTTTTTTGGCGATGATATGTTATTTGCTGAAATGCGGTTTAACCAGCACCTCATCTCTAAGCAGACCATTTTAAACATTACGCCCAATTGTGGGGAACAAGAAACAGGGACAGCTATACGCTTTGATTTAGGGTATTTTGATAATAACAGCTTTGTGCTTGTTGACTATCTTACCTCTGTTTCCTTGGTCGCTGATTTCCCCCCGCAACGTTATTATGGCTATTGCAGGCATTACAGTTCAAACACGAACCCGCGCCAAATTTACGATCAGGCAAATGGATTAAGGCGGCTTGTTTCAGACCCTTTTGATTGTTCATCCATTGAAGACCCATCCGATGAATTGGACAGATATTACGCCACCTCCTCCCCAGCAATAGAATTTGATGCAGAAGATACACTTACCGTTTTTATCTATGAAGAAGAAACCAGATATACAAAAGACAGATTTAGCCTGTTTTTTGTCTTTGGTGATTTTGGCAATGACTGTAATTCAGACCCTGATGATGCTGGAATTTGGGCAGGAAAATGTGAAGCTGTTGTCAGCTTAAGCAATCTTGAAGCAGGGCGAGATTTAGAAGATATCGAAGATATTTACAGCTTTGCTGATGACCCTGGCGAATATGCAGGGGATGATGGCACAGCTGTGATTTCTAACACTGGCATCATTACCATGTCCCCAAAATGGGCAGGCGCCCATGACGGTATTGTGGTGCCGTTACGCTTGCCAGATAATGATAGTTTTGGTGCAGATAATCTGCCTGAATTGCGAAACTATGCCCAAGACCCAGATAATGATGGCAAGGTAAATCCCACCTTAGAGCTGATATCGGTTGATACACTCCATCACTGGCGGATACGCGCATTAAACGAAGATGCAAGCGCTATCGCCATGCGTGAGCTATCCTATAATCTTGATAATACAGATGAGCGCTCTGTTATTCAGCTAAATATTGGCGAGTCAAGACAATGTGAGCCTGATGATAGCTAGCATGTCACGCATCGCCCCCTTATGCTATAGGTGCATCTGGCTACAGGGCAAATTGTTGGGTGATATGCCAGCTGCCGCCTTGCAGCAAATGTTCAGTTGCAAATCCAGCACTCGCAACCTTGCCATGCTGATTATCAAAAAAGCTACAGCTTATAATCAGATAAGCTGTTCTGCCATGCAACGTATCAAGCGCCTTGAAAAAGCTTGTCTGGGAAATCTGATCTGTTCTGCTGATTACGGGCTGATAAAAAAATTCCCCACTATCAAGCCTATCTTGGGTAAAAATTTCAGGTGCGATTTTATCCACCCTAGCTTGGCATGCAGATACCATTTGCTCCATATCCTGAGATGGAGGG
>CBFHYP010000024.1:0-23457 GCA_965660095.1 Puniceispirillaceae bacterium (SeqCode) | reverse complement strand
GAATTCAGGGGAAGATATCGCCTAACAAAATGAATTCAGTAATTGGCTGAAGCTGATGGCGGAGGGAGGGGGATTCGAACCCCCGAGGGGCTTTCACCCCAACACGCTTTCCAGGCGTGCGCCTTAAACCGCTCGGCCATCCCTCCAACTAAAAAAAGCCTGACAAGCATTATACCAGCTTGGTGGGCGCAGTGTAATGGCTTTCACCGCGAATATCAATATAGGACATTTTTCCATCTCATTGTGATATTTACATGCGTCTAAGCTATTGGCCTTTGCTGATTATACTGGTACTATTTTTGCGCTAGGGTTATGCATATATTCTCGACAATAAAGGGACTGCCGATGTTATCGACACTGTTTAAATATCTGTTTAGGGCGCTTGCGCTTATCACAGGGCTAACAGCTATTTGGCTGTTTTTTGGCGATATCACCACCAACGCACCAAGCGTTATGGTTGGCCAGTTTTGGTTTAAGCTTGCCCCTTCATCGCTGCAAGTGGCAGAGGCTGTTATCTCACGCTATATCGACCCGTGCGGGCTTATCGTATCGCTGGGATGCTCCCCCTTTTTGTGGCACCCCATAATTTCTGGTTTATTGCAACAATCTGCTGCATTGGTGTTTGCGGTTATGGCTGTCATTTTCGTGCTAATCGCGCGGTTATTCAAGGCAGAGTACCGCATCAATAAAACACTGCACCGCGATGGACGCTAGATAAACAGAAGAAGGAGGGGGTGATAAACTCTAACTATCACCCATTTTAAGCGCTTCAAAAAAGGCGTTCTGCGGAATATCTACCTTACCGAACTGGCGCATTCTCTTTTTGCCCTCTTTTTGCTTTTCTAGCAATTTGCGCTTTCTTGAAACGTCGCCGCCATAACATTTTGCGGTTACATCTTTACGCAATGCTGAGATTGTCTCGCGGGCGATAACTTTTCCGCCAATCGCTGCTTGCAGGGCAATTTTAAACATCTGGCGCGGCACTAAATCTTTCAGGCGTGTGCAAATTGCGCGCCCGCGATATTCCGCCTGATCCCGATGCACAATCATTGATAACGCATCCACCGGATCACCATTCACCAAAATAGATACTTTCACCAGATTGCCAGCAATAT
The DNA here is from genome assembly GCA_965660095.1 of Puniceispirillaceae bacterium (SeqCode). Classification (GTDB taxonomy): domain Bacteria; phylum Pseudomonadota; class Alphaproteobacteria; order Puniceispirillales; family Puniceispirillaceae; genus WTJO01. Next base: position 22,342 of record CBFHYP010000024.1, on the reverse strand, counting down.
ACCTATCCATCTGATAGTCAAAACTTGCATAGCCGCGCGTCACAGATTTAAGCCTGTCATAAAAATCAAATACAACCTCGTTCAAGGGTAATTTATACACCACCATTGCCCGCGAGCCTGCATAGGTAAGATCAATTTGCTCGCCACGTCGCTCGGTACATAAGCTAAGCACCTGACCCAAATATTCATCAGGGGTCATGATGGTGGCTTTAATCCATGGCTCTTCAATATGTTCAATTTTAGTTACTTCAGGCATATCAGCAGGATTATGCATATCCACTGAAACCCCATCTGTCATATGCAGCTTATAGACCACTGATGGGGCTGTTGAGATAAGCTCAAGATTAAATTCGCGTGATAATCTTTCTCTGATCACTTCCATATGAAGCAAACCTAAAAAGCCGCATCTGAAGCCAAATCCTAGGGCAGCTGAGGTCTCTGCTTCAAAAGAGAATGAGCTATCATTTAAAGATAATTTCTCAAGTGCTTCTCTTAAGTCGGAGAAGTCTGCCGCATCAATAGGAAATAGTCCGCAAAATACCACAGGCACAGATGGCTTAAACCCTGGCAAGGCTTCACTGCACATGCGCCTCTCTTCGGTAATGGTATCCCCAACCTTGGCATCTGATACAGTTTTAACGCCCGCATTAATAAACCCAACTTCACCAGGACCAAGCATATCCACCGTTTCAGGCTTTGGGCCAAATATCCCAACACGTTCTATCGTATGGGTAGCACCGCTCGCCATCATCCGGATTTTCATTCCTTTTTTCAAAAATCCGTCACGCACCCGAACAAGCGTCATCACCCCAAGATAGGGGTCATACCAGCTATCGACCAGCAATGCCTTTAGGGGCGCATCTGCATCACCTGATGGCGCAGGAAGCTCTTTGACAATTGCTTCAAATACGTCATCAATGCCCATCCCTGTTTTCGCAGACACCGCAATTGCGTCTTGTGCAGGCAGGCCGATAACATCTTCGATTTGGGCTTTGATTCTCTCTGGCTCAGCAGATGGCAAATCCATTTTATTGAGCACCGTTACAATTTCATGATCTGCATCAAGCGCCTGATATACATTTGCAAGGGTTTGTGCCTCTACCCCTTGTGAAGCGTCCACAACAAGCAATGAGCCTTCACAAGCAGATAGCGAACGTGATACTTCATAGCCAAAATCGACATGCCCTGGTGTATCCATCAGGTTTAGCACATATTCTTGCCCGTCTTGTGCACGATAGTTCAGACGCACGGTCTGGGCTTTAATGGTAATGCCGCGCTCGCGCTCAATATCCATATTATCAAGCACTTGTTCTGACATTTCTCTATCGCTTAAGCCCCCGCACATTTGGATAAGGCGATCAGCAAGCGTAGATTTGCCATGATCAATATGGGCAACAATCGAAAAATTTCGGATATTTGATAACTCAGTCATGCCCCTTATCTAACCCAAAACACGCTAGCAATCCACCCCATTAGCGTGATTGAGTGTTCCAACTGCTGAGAAAAATACACCTCACGCTAAAGATGGGTAAAAATGAACCCCCTTCAAGCGGCTTGACCACTCGCCTAAAGATGGTACAACATCAGATGTCAAAGCACCATTTTCAGCGAAAAACTGGCTTGATGCCACAACCGAAAACAAAACGACAAAAAGAACATTATGAACAAAATGAACGTGCACAAATATCGCCCCTACCGCCAAGTTGCGCTTGAGGATAGAACATGGCCTTCACAGGTCATCACACACGCACCTATCTGGTGCTCTGTTGACCTCAGGGACGGCAATCAAGCACTCATTGAGCCGATGGATTCGGTGCGTAAAATGCGTATGTTCAAAGCCCTTGTCGATATGGGGTTCAAAGAAATTGAAGTTGGTTTTCCATCCGCATCTGATACAGATTTCAATTTTCTAAGAGAATTAATCGAAGGCGGTCATGTGCCTGATGATGTGACCATTCAGGTGCTAACCCAAGCGCGTGAGCATCTTATCGATAAAACGATTGAAAGCTTAAGAGGGGCAAATAAAGCTATCTTGCACCTGTATAATTCAACCTCTACCTTGCAACGCCGCGTGGTGTTCAAAACAGATAAGGAAGGGGTGAAGCAAATCGCTGTTGATGGCGCTAAAATGGTTGCAGATAAGCTTGGGGCGCTTAGCTCTTCAACCCAATTGCAATTGCAATACTCCCCGGAGAGCTTCACCGGCACAGAATTAGAGTATGCGCTAGATGTGTGCTCGTCTGTGATGGAAGTCTGGCAACCAACCCCTGAGAACAAGACCATTATCAATTTGCCAGCTACCGTGGAAATGGCCACACCAAATATCTATGCAGACCAGATTGAATGGATGCACCGCAATTTTAGTAACCGTGATGCGATAATCCTCTCCCTCCATCCTCATAATGATAGAGGGTGCGGGGTGGCAGCAACTGAACTTGGCCTGATGGCTGGTGCAGACCGTGTCGAGGGCACACTGTTCGGCAATGGCGAGCGTACAGGCAATGTGGATATTATCACCCTTGGGTTAAATATGTTTACCCAAGGGGTTGACCCGCATTTGGATATCTCGAACATTCATGAGCTTGTAGAAATAGCAGAATTCTGTAATCAGCTTCCTGTGCATCAGCGCCATCCTTATGCGGGCCAGCTTGTGCATACAGCCTTTTCAGGGTCTCACCAAGATGCTATCCGCAAAGGTATGGAAGCACAGGCTGGCGCAGATTCTGCGTTTTGGGAAGTGCCTTATTTGCCTATCGACCCTGCAGATATTGGCTGTACTTATGAAGCGATTATCCGGGTAAATTCACAATCTGGTAAAGCCGGTTCTGCATGGCTACTTGAGACCGAACATCATGTGCGTCTGCCGCGCGGTATGGAAGTGGAGTTCAGTCAAAAAGTGCAACAGATTGCTGATGAAAGTGGCAGAGAGATGACCTCTGAGGTGATTTGGCAGATTTTTGATGAGGATTATCTGCAAGCAGACAGCCCGTTCAGGTTGCTTGATTTTGAAACACATCCTGCCTCTGATAATGCTGAACAGGAACATATTACCGCTACAATCCGCTACCAAAATGTTGAGCAGACAATCTCTGAGACAGGAAATGGCCCTATTTCAGCCTTTGTGAATGCGATACGTTCTGCGTATGATGTGCAGTTTACCTTGGCAGATTTCGGCCAGAATACACGTTCTTCTACTTCAAAAGCAGAGGCTGCTGCCTATGTTGAGCTGAAAGATAATGATGGGGTGTCACATTTCGGTGCAGGGATAGATACCTCTATCACCAAAGCACCGATCAAGGCGATTATCTCCGCTTTAAACCGGCTTATCGCAGCCCAAGAATAAGTAAGCGAACAGGCTTATCAGATATAAAAAAACACCATGGTTCAGGCTGAAGGATGGTGTTTTTTTGAAACATCTTTTAGATAATGCGCACAGAAATAGCCGCTTAACCGCCCCTGATTACCCCGCCATTATTTTTAGCAACAGTGGCAATGATATTGTCCGAAATAGTCTTCAACGCTTCTTCTGTAAAGGTGCCATCTTTCGGCTGCAGGGTTACGGTAAGTGCAAGCGACTTTTTGCCAGCCTCCATATTATCCCCCTGATACACATCAAACAGAGATACCGTTTCAACTACATCTCTTGCAGCTTTCCTCACTGATAAGATAACGGCTTGTGCTTCAACATCCTCATCCACGATAAAGGCGAAATCGCGTTGCACAGCTTGATAAGCAGATAGCGATAATAGCGGTTTCATTGGTCCTTTTTGGCGCGGCAGGGCTATATTATCCAACCAAAACTCAAAACCCACAACACTGCCCTTAAGCCCATAATGTTTGGCAATTGCAGGGTGAATTTCACCAAAATACCCCATTTCCATCTTACCAAGCTTAAACGTGCCTGAACGGCCAGGATGCATGTAAGATGGGGCATCTGTGCTAATCGCAAGATTATCGACAGACACACCGATAAGCTTTAAGGCCGCAAGCAAATCAGCCTTGATATCATACACTGAAACTGCTTCTGCCTGATGACGCCAATCACTGCTGCGCATATTGCCTTGACGAATAGCGGTAACAGCCGTGCGCTGTCCCCTTTCATCTGGGCTTAAGAACACAGGCCCGATTTCAAATAACCCAAGCGAATGATACCCGCGATTATTATTGCGTCCAGCAGCGACAAGCAAATTCGGCAAAATAGAGGGGCGCATCATATCCAAATCAGCACTGATAGGGTTTGCTAATGCAAGTGCTTGATCCCCGCCGCCAAATAATTTTGCATCATCAGATTTCAAAAAGGAAAAGGTCACAGCCTCTGTCAAGCCGCGCGATGCAAGCAGTCTACGCAAGTTTGGCCCTCTTCTTTGTGATGCTGAAAATGCTGGGCGTGCGACCACTTCTGTGCGTGGTAGGGCAACCATATTCAATTTATCAAAGCCGTGAATTCTAATCACTTCTTCGACAATATCAGCAGAACCATCTACATCATTTCGCCATGCAGGTACCGTTACACCCCACCCGCTATCCACTTCAAAACCGAGCACGGTTAAGATACGCTTTTGCTCGTCTTCAGCAATATCTACCCCTGTTAGGGCTTTGGTACGTTCAGGTGAAAAAGCGATTTTCTTTGCCTGATAGCTATTTGCACCTGCAAGCTCAAGATGGCTGCAAGAACCACCGCAAATATCGGTAACAAACCGCGCAATATAGCCTGCCATCTCCTCAGGACCTTTTTGGTCTAGCCCGCGTTCAAACCGATATCGTGCATCTGAATGTAGATTTAATTTCCGGCCAGTTGTAGCTACTGCAATCGGATCAAAAACCGCAATTTCCAAAAACATATGTGTGGTGCTATCCGAAACGCCAGTGCGCTCACCACCCATCACACCAGCAATATCATCAGGACCTGTAGCATCGCCAATAACCAGCATGCCCTTTTCAGTAACATAGGTTTTTTCGTTCAACGCCTCAAGCTCTTGACCTTCTGAGGCTGCGGTAATGGTTAGCTTATCGCCATTAATTTTATCTGCATCATAGGCATGAAGCGGCCGGCCTAAATCAAACATGATATAGTTTGTGATATCTACCAAGGCAGAAATAGGGCGTTGGCCAATCGCATTAAGCCTATCTGCAAGCCATTTTGGTGAGGTGCCATTCTTGACATTTTTGAACATTCTGCCTGAAACAGATGGCACAAGGTCTGTTGCAGATGGGTCAATCTCCCAACGCACCGCACTGTCAAATTCACCTTGTTCTGGGGACAGATCAAGTGGCTTCATCTCACCAAGGCCTGCGGCGGCTAAATCGCGTGCAACCCCGCGCACCCCTAAACAATCTCCTCTGTTCGGTGTGATCGCAATTTCAATGAGGGGATCGAAATGCCCGATACCCGCCGTAGCTGCATAATCTGCGAATTTCTCGCCAACAGGCGCATCTGCAGGTAGCTCCATAATCCCATCAGCATCTTCACCAATGCCTAACTCAACAGCAGAACACAGCATACCCATTGAAAGCTGGCCTCTTATTTTGCCTTGTTTGATGGTGATGTCTGAGCCTGGGATATAGGTACCGACAGGGGCAAGTACAGTCTTAAGCCCTGCCCGTGCATTTGCTGCACCACATACAATTTGCAGTGTTTCTTGGCCTGTATTCACACCACAGACCCGCAATCTATCTGCATCAGGGTGCTGTTCAGCAGAAATAATCTCTGCCACCGTAAATGGGGCTAGGGTTTCAGCCGGATTTACAACATCTTCAACCTCAAGCCCAAGCATTGGCAATAAGGTACAAATCTCGTCTAAGCTGGCTTGTGTATCCAGATGGTCATATAACCAAGAAAGGGTGAATTTCATATCCCTACTCGCCCCCTATTCCTGTATGAAGTGCGGCTGCATCTGCGGGCACAAAGCCGTAATGTTTAAGCCAGCGTAAATCAGAATCATAAAAAGTGCGTAAATCAGGAATGCCATATTTCAACATAGCAAGTCGTTCAACGCCCATACCAAAAGCAAACCCTTGAACCTCATTTGGCTCATACCCGCAATTCGCTAATACCTTTGGGTTAACCATTCCTGAGCCAAGAATTTCTAGCCAATCATCCCCTGCACCGATTTTTAAACCGCCGCCTTCACGGCTACACCCGATATCCACCTCAGCAGAGGGCTCTGTGAACGGAAAAAAGCTAGGCCGGAAACGTACAGGTAAATCATCGACGCCAAAAAAAGCACGGCAAAAATCTATCAGACAGCCTTTCAGATGCCCCATATGGATATCCTTACCGATAACTAAACCTTCACATTGATGAAACATTGGTGAGTGGGTTGCATCATGGTCAGAACGATAGGTTCTGCCTGGCACAATAATCCGAATAGGGGGCTGCATTTGCTGCATTGTACGCACTTGCACGGGCGAGGTATGGGTGCGCAATACTGGCCTGCGCCCTTCTTCATCTGGATTAAGGTAGAAGGTGTCATGTTCTTGACGCGCAGGATGTTCTGGCGGGATGTTCAAAGCTGTAAAATTATAATAATCAGTTTCGATATCTGGCCCTTCAGCTATTACAAAGCCCATATCCGCAAAGATAGCGGTAATTTCCTCAATCGTTCTGCTTAGAGGGTGGGTGGTACCTTCTTGCTCTTGGGCTGCTGGAAGCGAGATATCAATCTTCTCATCAGCAAGCTTTTTATCTAATTCAGCTTGCGCTATTATTTCTTGTTTTTCTGCAATAGCCGTAGCGATTTCATCTTTGAGCGCATTAATAGCTTGGCCTGCTTCTTTGCGTTCTTCGGCAGGTAATTTTCCAAGCGTCTTTAGCTGCTCTGAAATACGGCCCTTTTTACCTAACGCATCTAGGCGAATAGCCTCTAATGCATGTGCATCTGATGCAGTGGCAATTCCGTCCAGCAATTCAGATTTCAACAGATTTAACTCACTCATATTCTCACCTTATCGGCTGTCTCTGTTAACGCAGAATATTAGATTTATACTCACAATAAAAAACGGCGACATCCTGACTATGTCAAGGCGCCGCCATCTTAACAGATGTATATGTTCATCAAGGTCTTGTAAATTAGACCTTAGCTAGCAGCACGTGACTTTTCAACGAATGCTGCAAAAGCCTGTGGCTGATGCACTGCAAGGTCTGCAAGCATTTTTCTATCCACTTCGATGCCAGCTTTCACCAAACCACCCATAAAGGTTGAATAGGTCATGCCGTGAATACGTGCTGCTGCATTAATACGCTGGATCCACAATGCTCTAAACTCGCGCTTACGAACACGTCTATCCCGATATGCATATTGGCGTGCTTTATCAACCGCCTGTTTTGCAGCTTTGAAGGTGTTTTTGCGTCTGCCATAATACCCTTTGGCAGCATTAATCACTTTTTTATGACGGGCGTGTGATGTAACGCCTCTGCTTACTCTTGCCATTATCTCTTCTCCATCATGAAACTTACATTAAGCCATGCCTTAGGCATAGGGCAGAAAACGCTTTACAATGCGTGCATCAGCATCACACAAAATCATTGTGCCACGTGCTTTACGCTTCATTTTCTGAGAACGACGGCGAAGGTTATGCTGTAGGAAAGCGCCTGATCCGCGGACTTTACCATTAGCAGTGAGACGGAAGCGTTTTTTTGCTCCGCTCTTAGTTTTCATTTTGGGCATTTCAAACCTCTTTACTTTTGGGGTTTAGAACTGACAATACAATTACGTTTGCGCAGTTACGTTTGCCGGTGGGGCAGCCCTTTTCAGCCCACACACGACCATTTAGAGTTCCGGTGTTATAAGCGAGTTGCGGAATAAAAACAACTCTATTTTCAGCAAAATAGTGATTCATTTCCAAAGAATAGGAAATAAAACCCCTCAGCTATTTAGGCGCAAGCACCATAATCATCTGCCGGCCTTCCATTTTTGGCTCAGCTTCAATTTTTGCTTCTTCTTCAATATCTGCTTTCACCCGCGCCAACAGCTGACCACCCAATTCCACATGCGCCATCTCTCTGCCGCGGAATCGCAAGGTAATTTTCACCTTATCTCCCGCGCCAAGGAATTTACGCACAGCCTTCATCTTCACCTCATAATCGTGGCTGTCGATGTTTGGGCGTAGCTTAATCTCTTTAACTTCAATAACTTTTTGTTTTTTGCGTGCTTCTGAGGCACGTTTTTGTGCCTGATATTTATATTTACCGTAATCCAGAATTTTACACACAGGTGGTTCTGCATTTGGCTGAATTTCGACGAGGTCGAGGCCAAAATTTTCGGCTCTACTCAGCGCATCTGAAATGCTAAGAATACCTAATTGTTCACCCTCTGGATCGATGCAGCGTACATTTGCTGATCTGATTTCAGAATTAATTCGCGGTCCCTCTGATTGAGGAGCCTCTTGACGATGGCGTACGATGAAACTCTCCTATAATTGCCTATACTTGTCGTCTACACCCTTAAAAAGGGGATATATATCTTTATGTTTAATGCCGAAATTATCCCATTATTGCAAGCATATAAAACTGTTTTATGCCTTACTTGCCGCGCAAATCAGGTGCTAATGCTTCTAATTTAATTTCCGCAAGCGCTTCGTCAACTGGCTTAACCTCTTGCGCATCAGAACCAAGCCTTCGAATAGCAACTGTTTTTGCTTCAGCCTCACGCCCACCAACGGCTAAAATATAGGGCACTTTTGCGGTAGAATGCTCACGGATTTTATAGCCAATTTTCTCATTACGGCTGTCAATTTCAACCCGTATGCCAGCTTCTTTCATCTGCGCATATACCTGATTGGCATAGTCATTTGCAGCTTCTGTAATCGGCGCAATCATAACCTGAACAGGGGACAGCCAGACCGGCATACGCCCTGAATATTGCTCAATAATAATACCAATCCAACGCTCCAGCGAGCCTAGAATAGCGCGGTGTAACATCACAGGACGCTGCCGGCTGCCATCCTCTGCAACATATTCAGCATCTAGTCTTTCAGGCAACACAAAATCCACCTGAAGCGTACCACACTGCCAGTCGCGTCCAATGGCATCCCGCAATACAAATTCAAGTTTAGGGCCGTAGAATGCACCCTCACCAGGGTTCAACACGGTTTCAAGACCAGCAGCTTTAGTTGCTTCTGACAGGGCTTTTTCTGCCTTATCCCAGGTGGCATCATCGCCAGCACGCACCTCTGGTCTGTCTGAGAATTTCACTCTGATATCTGTGAAGCCGAAATCTGCATAGACCTCTTGCAGCAAATTACAAAACGCTACAGATTCAGCATTAATTTGGTCTTCTGTGCAGAAAATATGCGCATCATCCTGGGTGAAAGCGCGCACCCGCATAATACCATGCAATGCACCTGATGGCTCATTCCGGTGACACGAGCCAAACTCTGCCATACGCATAGGCAAATCCCGGTAGGATTTAATCCCATGCTTATAAATCTGCACATGGCCAGGGCAATTCATCGGCTTAAGCGCTAATGTTCTATCTTCACTAGTTTCAGCAGTGAACATATTATCACCAAATTTATCCCAATGCCCCGAGGCTTCCCACAGGCTTCTATCCACTAATTGCGGGGTTTTCACCTCAGCATATTGTGCCGCATCGAGCCTACGGCGCATATACATTTCAATCTCACGATATAAAGTCCAGCCCTTTGGATGCCAGAACACAGACCCAGCTGCTTCTTCTTGAAGATGGAAGAAATCTAATTGGCGGCCTAATTTACGGTGGTCACGCTTCTCTGCCTCTTCCAGCATCATCAAATAAGCGTTTAGGTCTTTTTCTGTAAGCCATGCAGTGCCGTAAATGCGTTGCAGCATTGGATTTGATGAATCCCCGCGCCAATACGCGCCAGCGACCTTCATCAATTTAAACGCATGGCCTGCTTTTGCTGTTGAGGTAAGGTGTGGGCCGCGACATAAATCGATAAACTCACCTTGGCTGTAATAGCTCACCGTCTCATCTTGCGGTATCGCTTCTACAAGCTCCATTTTAAAAGGCTCTTGCCTATCTGCATAGAATTGAAGGGCTTCATCGCGCGTCCAAACCCCTCTGGTGATTTCTTCATCCCTATCTACAATTTCATGCATCCGCTTTTCAATTGCCTCAAGGTCCTCTGTGCTAAAGGGGGTTTGTCGATGAAAATCATAATAAAAGCCATTTTCAATCGCAGGGCCAATGGTGACGTGTGTATCTGGGTAGAGCTCAAGTACAGCCTCAGCCATAATATGCGCACAATCATGACGCACTAGCTCAAGCGCCATTTCAGTATTTTTTGCAGTGATTAGAGATATCGTGCTGTCTGTTTCAATTGGCCTGTTTAAATCCCATGGCGCACCATCAACCGTTGCAGCCAATGCCGCTTTTGCAAGGCCAGGGCCAATATCTGCTGCAATCTGAGCAGGTGTAATATCCCCATCAAAGCTTCGCTGCGCCCCATCTGGCAGAGTAATTACAGGCATAAAGTGAAATCCTTTCTTGTGATCACCTAAATGAAACCATCATTGCATCATGCAGTTTTTAAACCAGTTTTATGCACTATCCAGTAAATTTTGATAAATATCGATTGTTTTATCACACATCTGTTGTTTTGAAAAATGCTGCTGCATATGCTTGCGTGCCACTTGTGCTAAAATCGCACGTTCTGACGGTAGTAGTGATAATGCTTTTTCTAAGGCATCTGCTAACGCGCCAATATCTATTGGCTTAGCAAGCCAGCCTGTCTTGGCAGGAAGTACAGATTCGATTGCCCCGCCATGTGCAAAGGCAACAATTGGCCGCCCCATCGCTTGCGCTTCAACAGCTACTCGCCCAAATGGCTCAGGCTGTGTTGATGGCATCGCCACAACATCCGCAAGCATCATCGCAGCAGGCATATCCATTGAGCCAGATGCAATCCGAAGCCTTCCCCCTAAACCAGTCTTTAGTGCGAGTTGATGTAATTTTTCAATAAACCTTGCTTCACCATCGCCCGCACCTAAGAACAATAAACACACATTTTTATCTTCAAGCCGAGCAACAGCTTCGATAAGGATTTCATATCCTTTCCAGCTTGTTGGTCTGCCTGCGAGCATAATCACCTTCCCATCATCTGGCAGGCCGACCCGCTCAGCCTCTGCAACAATGCGTCGCTGATTAACAGCTTTCGGGTCAAATAAATCCAAATCTACCCCGCGATGAATAACCGATACCTCATTACAATCAACGTGGTTTTTATAATGTTTTTCTAAGATGGATTTTACATATTCAGAAATCACAATCACCTTGTCTGAACGTAACATCTTGCGATTATAAAAATGTTTGAAAGGAGATGAGGGCGCAAATTTAGAATGAATTGTGGATATAGTTGCAATCCCTAAACTGCGTGCCACAGGAATTCCAATCCAAGCCGGCGCACGCGAGCGAACATGCACGATATCTGCACCTTCTTGCTTTAAAATGGTTTTTAATTTGTGTCTGATAGAAGGCCAAGCAAACGGATTTTTTGAATGCACAGGAAGCTCATAGCTTATTGCACCAATACGTTTCAGGCTTGTGGTTAACAGCCCACCATTGCTGATAACAACCGCCTTCCAGCCTTTATCAATAATCGCTTGTGCCATTTCTAAGGTGCCGCGTTCAACACCACCCTTATTCATTTCGGGCACGATTTGGACAATCACAGGCTGAGTAATAGTTTTAATAACGGACATATGAATTTTCTAAATTTTAAAAGAATTCTCAACGTTTTTTTAGTACCGCGCTGAGATGTAGTTCTTATAAACTGTAACGCATAAAATGAAAAAGAAATTATGACAATTTTGTTTTAAGGGAATTCACTGTATATTTCAAAAAACCCTTTTAATCATCTCCCACTCTTCTACACTACAGAGCAAATAGAGACAGAGAGAGAGAGAATACCGCCCTATTCCCTAACCCATTACAAGTAGTAGAACCATGCAAACAACACCTTTTTCCAGCATTGAAATGGCCGATGGCAGTCGCCGTGTCTTGCAAAAAATTGAACCTCAGCCCCAAAATAGCGATTTGCCGAGTATGGTCTTTCTGGCTGGGCATGGCTCTGACATGCTTGGAAGCAAAGCTGAATTTTTAGCTGAATATGCTAGCCAGAACGGCTTGGGTTTGTTGCGATTTGATTATTATGGGCATGGCCAGTCAGATGGTAATTTAAAGGATGGCAATCTAAGCATTTGGGTGAATGATGCACTTCATATGCTAGATACACAAACCACAGGCCCACAAATCCTTATTGGCTCATCGCTTGGGGGGTGGGTGATGCTTCGGCTAGCACAAGAACGTAGCAATCGGCTTGCAGGGCTAATCGGCATTGCCGCAGCCCCAGATTTTACAGAAAACCTTATTTGGCAAAGCCTTGATGAAGCCACTAAACAGCAGATGGTTGAAACGGGGTTTATTGCAATGGAAAACCCCTATTCTGATGAAGATGTGATTTATACTTATGATTTAATCACTGATGGTCGTGAAAATTTGGTGCTAGGTAATCCGATAGATATTGATGTGCCTGTATTTCTGCATCACGGGCTAGAAGATGAAGAAGTGCCATATCAAACTGCGTTTGATATTGCGCGTGCTCTGCACTCACAATCCTGCAATATCATATTGGATAAGCTAGCTGGCCACCGTTATTCTGAGCCCCATCAGCTTTCAGCACTAAAATCATCGCTTGATCAGATTTATGCAGCATATCAAAATGCTTAAAAATCGATAACTGCATAATGAGATGATGGCGCTAGGCCGACCACCACATCTGCTAATAATGGTCTGAAGGCAGGGCGGCTTTTCATTTTCATATACCAGGTTTTTGCATCTGGGAAATCATCCCATTTGATATCACCAAAATAATCTAGCACAGATAGATGCGCGGCCGCCGCCATATCTGCTAGGCTGATGTCCCTGCCTGCAATCCATGCTTCTTGGCCAGTAAGAAAATTGATATATCCCATATGGATATGGGCATTTGCAATGGCTTGCCGCAATATTTGTGATGAGATGGCCTGATCTTTTTCAAAATGTTTAAACACACGCTCTTTGATAATTGGCTCAGAGACTTCACGGGAAAATTTATCTTCAAACCAATCAACCATCCGCCTTACTTCAGCACGCTCAGCAGGAGTTGAAGGCATCAAATAGGCTTGCTGATACAGCTCCTCTATCCATTCACAGATTACCCTTGCACCGGGGATAGTTGCTTCATCTTCATCTTCAAAAACAGGCAAAGAAGCTGCAGGGTTCAGTGCCAGCAATTCATCAGAGATATCCCAAGGAACCCGTGTCTGCATGCCAACCTCAATCCCATACTCGCCAAACTGCAGGCGCACAAACCGAGAGGATGGATGAAGCGGATAATGATGCAATATTGCCATAACAGCCCTTAAGCATTTTTCTGGCACCCCCTTATTCAGACAAGGTGCGCACCAAATAGATATTAATAGAGATAATCGTTGGATACACTTATGCAGAAATTGGCAATTCTGGCAATAGGGCGACTGGGCCTTGCGGCAAAGAAGTTGATTTTTTCAAGCGCAAAAGCTGAAGCCTGTCAGCTTCAATAAAACCAGGCCACAAAATTTTGTTTTCTGGCACAGCTTCAAAGCCGAAACGCGGATAATATTCAGGGTCTCCTGAAACAAACACAAAATCCCATTTTCTAAATTGTCTTGCTCTGTCTAACCCGCGTTGCACAAGCGCTCTGCCGACACCGCAGCCTTGCCATACAGGCTCCACAGCCAAAGGCCCAAGCAAAAGTTGAGGTTGTCCTGCCATCAAAATTTCCCAAAACCGCAATGCGCCTACAATCCTTCCATCTAGCTCTGCGATGAATGCAAGCTCGTCAATATCAGCTTGCATCCGCAGATTCCATACAGAACGATGTGTTCGCACAGCCCCAAAGGTAGCCACCATAAGCTGATCGATGGCCGCCTTGTCATCTGGCTCACGAAACCGTATCACAGGGTTCACCTGCGCTTTAAGAACAGGCTGTTGCATTACACCCTCTTTTAAGCTGACTGGCTTTCTTCAGCTTCTGGCTGAATTGGATGTTCAACTGTATTAACGATTTCCTTTGGAACAACAAGCTTAAACTTCACTACCTCATTATCCCAATTATTTAGCAGATAAGCTGCCATTTCGGATTCCGTGCGGCTTTTATGTGTTTCCACAAGCTGCTTTAGCTTATCCTGCCAATAGCTTTGGGTTAGCGGCACAATCACCAATGTTTCAGGATTTGCACGGCTTTCAAACGTATCATCTGCATCATAGATATATGCGATACCGCCAGTCATACCTGCGCCAAAGTTGTTTCCTGTTGGCCCAAGAATAACCACTTCACCACCAGTCATATATTCACACCCATTCGAGCCGCAACCTTCTACAATTGCTGTTGCCCCTGAGTTACGCACACATAACCGCTCACCTGCTTCACCATTTGCAAATAGCTGACCTGCGGTTGCACCATACAGCACTGTATTACCGATAATGGTATTTCCAGCCGCAGAATAACGTGCAGATGCTGGCGGACGAACAGTAATAATACCGCCGCTAAGACCCTTACCCACATAATCATTGGCATCACCAATTACATCAAGCTGCAGGCCTTGCACTGCAAATGCGCCCAAAGATTGACCAGCTGAACCACGCAAACGCACCGTAATTTGACCTGGGCGAAGCCCTGTCATGCCAAAGCGGCGTGTGATATGCGAGGATAATCTTGTACCGATAGCACGGGCAGTATTCTCAACATTATAAGAAAGCTGCATCTTACCGCCATTCTCAAGCGCAATCGCGGCATCCTTGACCATCTGTGCATCAAGCGTATCAGGAACAGCCACTCTGCCCTCACCGCCTTGATAGCCAGCCGCACCTTCCGTTTCAGCCTTCACCAAAATGGGGTTCAGGTCTAAATCATCCAACGCCGCATCACCGCGTGATACTTGCGATAACAGATCTGTTCTGCCGATGACATCTTTGAGCTGCGTGAAGCCTAATGCTGCTAGAATTTCGCGCACCTCTTCTGCGACATGGGTGAAAAGCTGAACAACTTTTTCAGGTGTGCCTTCAAACTTTGCTCTTAAATCATCTCTTTGGGTACAGACGCCCACAGGGCAAGTGTTAGAATGACATTGGCGAACCATAATACATCCCATCGCCACCAACGCAGATGTGCCGATACCATATTCATCCGCACCAAGCATCGCTGCCATGACAATATCGCGGCCTGTTTTCAAACCACCATCTGTGCGCAACACCACCTGTTCACGAAGCCCGTTCATAGACAAAATCTGATGCACTTCAGAAAGCCCCATCTCCCACGGCATACCTGCATGCTTAATCGAGGATTGTGGGCTAGCACCTGTGCCGCCGCCATGACCAGATATCAAAATCGTATCTGCTTTAGCTTTGGCAACACCTGCTGCAATCGTCCCGATACCGGTAGAAGCTACCAGCTTAACACAAACCCGTGCATCTGGATTGATTTGCTTTAAATCATAAATAAGCTGCGCTAAATCCTCGATAGAATAAATATCGTGATGCGGCGGCGGTGAGATCAAAGTCACACCCGGGGTTGAATGGCGCAATTTAGCGATAATGCCATTTACCTTGATACCAGGCAATTGGCCACCTTCACCAGGCTTTGCGCCCTGAGCAACCTTAATTTCAAGCTCTTCACAATTATTCAAATATTCAGCAGTCACCCCAAAACGACCAGAAGCAACCTGTTTAATGGCGCTTGATGGGTTGTCACCATTCTCTCTGATGTTGAAACGTTCTGGGTCTTCGCCGCCTTCACCTGAATCAGACTTTGCCCCAATTCTATTCATCGCAATAGACAGGGTTTCATGCGCTTCTGGCGACAGCGCGCCAAGCGAAATACCAGGGGAGACAAGGCGCTTGCGAATATGGGTGATGCTTTCCACCGTATCCAACGATACAGGTGTATTTTTATATTCAAAATCAAGCAAATCCCTTAGATTCACAGGCTTTTGACGTGTGACCATAGCACTATATTTTTTCCATGAATCAAACGAGCCTGTATCACATGCATGTTGCATTGCATGGATAATTTGGCCATCAAACGCATGATGCTCACCAGATTTGCGATATCTGAAAAAGCCGCCAACAGGCAAATAGCTTAGAGGGCCCACATAGGCTTTTTGGTGGAGTGATACTAATCGTGAGGCAATACCTGCTAATCCAAGACCTGAAATCCGTGATGACATTGGCGGGAAGAATTCATTGACCAATGAACGAGACAGCCCAAGCGCTTCAAAATTATAGCCGCCCCGGTAAGAAGCAATCACAGAAATGCCCATCTTGGACATAATCTTCAGCAAGCCATCTTGGATAGCTTTTCTGAAATTACTTACTGCTTTATCAAGGCTAACATCGCCCAATAATCCTTTGCTATGACGTTCTTGGATTGCCCATTCTGCGCCATAGGCATTGATAGTTGTTGCGCCCACACCAATAAGAACAGCAAAATGATGCACATCAAGACATTCACCAGATGCGACATTCAAGGAGGCAAAAGTGCGCAATTGCTGGGTAACAAGGTGGCTATGCACCGCACCTGTTGCAAGCACCATCGGCAATGGTATACGGTTATTCCCGCAATTTTGGTCAGACAGCATGACATGCTCACACCCGCCTCTTATAGCGTTTTCAGCCTCTAGCCTAATTCTGTCTAAAGCCTCAATCATGGCATCCGCACCGCCATCAGCAGGGAAGCTACAATCAATTTCCGCTGCACCTTCGCCTAAATGCTCATTAAGTGCGTGCCATTCTGAGATGTTCACAACAGGGCTATCAAGAACCAGATGCTCACATTGTTCTGCGCTTTCATCTAGAATATTACCCAAATTTCCAAGACGTGTGCGCAAGGTCATCACATGACGTTCACGCAAACTATCAATTGGCGGGTTGGTGACTTGCGAGAAATTCTGGCGGAAAAAATGATGTAATCCGCGATACCCGGAAGATAGCACAGCAAGCGGTGCATCATCCCCCATTGAGCCGACAGCTTCTTTACCTGTTGCGGCCATTGGCTGAAGGATAAGTTCCATATCTTCCATCGACCATCCTGCCATAATTTGACGACGGCGACGCACTTCATCTGATGGAAGTTCAGGCATTTTCGGCTTAGAGGCTGCAAGCAACGCATCCATCTGGGCTGCTTTGGAAACCCAATTTCCCCAAGGCTGGCGTGATGCAAGCTGGTCTTTTAATTCAGCATCCTTATATAATTTGCCTTCTGCAAGGTTAATCCCAAGCATTTCCCCTGGGCCTAATCTGCCGCGTTCTACGATTTCTGATTCTGGGATATGCACCATGCCAGTCTCAGAACCAGCGACCACCATCCCGTCATTTGTTACGGTATAGCGCATCGGGCGAAGACCGTTTCTGTCCATCCCGCCAATGACCCAATCGCCTGAAAAAGCAGCGATTGCAGCAGGACCATCCCATGGTTCCATCACCGAATTACAATAGGCATATAAACGCGAAAGTTCAGTATCAGCGCCTACATCAATGGCTTGCGGGATCATCATGGTTTTTACCATTGGTAAATCACGCCCTGCTGTAAGCATTAATTCAAACACCGCATCAAGGGCTGCAGAATCTGAGCTACCTTTTGCAACAACCGGCTTTAAATCATCTATTACGCCTTCAAAATGCGGGCTATCCATTCTGTCTTCATGACAGCTCATCCAATTTTGATTCCCGCGGATAGTATTAATCTCACCATTATGGGCAAGCACCCTAAATGGCTGGGCAAGCCGCCATGTTGGAAAGGTATTGGTTGAATAACGCTGATGATACACAGCAAAGTTTGAGATAAATAACTCATCTAGCAAATCAGGATAGAAGGCTGTCACCTGTTCTGCCAAGAACATCCCCTTATAGATAATAGAACGGGTTGATAATGAGCAGATATAAAAATCAGTAACCAATTCAGCCAATACAGCTTTTTCAATGCGTCTTCTGATGACGTAGAGTTGTCTTTCAGCTTCTTCTTGGCTCATCTCTTCAGGCATCGAGCACATAACTTGCTCAATTTCAGGGCGTGTTGCTTTTGCTTTTTGCCCCAAAGCAGATGTATCCACTGGCACTTGCCGCCAGCCATAGATAAATAATCCAGCTTTCAGAATTTCACGCTCAACGATGGAGCGGCATGTTTCCTGTGCGCCGATATCATCACGGGGCAAGAAAATCATCCCAACAGCAAGCTTACCGCCATCATCTGCATGGCCGGTGCGTGCAATATGTTTAATAAAAAATTCGCGCGGGATAGACAGATGGATGCCAGCGCCATCCCCTGTCATACCGTCTGCATCCACAGCACCACGATGCCAAATTGCCTGTAACGCCTCAATCGCTGCATTTACCACAGCTCTATTATGGCTTCCATCCACAGAAGCAACAAAACCAACACCACATGCATCATGCTCGAATTCTGGGGCGTAAGCACCTGCTTCGATTAAACGTGCTTCATCTGCTTTACGCTTTGCAATATAATGCGCTGCTGAAAAATCATTCTGTTTTGTCATGCGTTTTTTCCTGTTTAAATCCCTGTCTGAAGTGATGAGCTTAACCGACTTGGCGGTTTTCACCCCTTAATTCAGCTTCGATATATGCATCAATTTGTTCTGCTGCATCGCGGCCATCACGGATACCCCACACCACAAGCGACGCGCCTCTTACGATATCCCCTGCGGCAAACACGCCTGGCAATTTGGTCATCATGGTTTTCCAGTCAATATGGACAGTTCCCCATTTGCTGACCTGCAAGTCGTTTTGATCAAACATGGCTGGCAAGTCTTCTGGGTCGAAGCCAAGCGCTTTAATCACAAGGTCAGCTTTCACTTCAAAGTCTGAGCCTGAAATGACTTGTGGCACTTGACGCCCTGTCTCATCTGCTTGCCCAAGATGAATACGTTGCGCGCGCACAGCTTGCGCTTTATCTTCACCTAATACTGCCGCAGGTGCAGATAGCCACTGAAAAGATACGCCCTCTTCTTCCGCATTTTGCACTTCACGCTGAGAGCCAGGCATATTCGCCTTATCTCTGCGATACAGACAGGTGACAGAGTTCGCTTCTTGGCGGATGGCTGTACGCACACAATCCATCGCCGTATCACCGCCGCCAATCACCACCACATCTTTGCCTGCCGCATTCAGACTACCATTGTCAAATACCTCAACTTCATCGCCTAGTGATTTACGGTTTGAGGCAGTAAGATATTCAAGGGCTGGAACCACCCCTGCCAGCCCAGAGCCTGGCATTTTAAGCTCTCTTGCTTTATACACGCCGGTTGCAATTAGCACGGCATTATGCCGGCTTTTGATCTCATCAAACGTAATATCTTTGCCAATCTCGCAATTCAGCACAAATTCTATCCCGCTTTGCTCAAGCAATTCCGCACGGCGGGTTACAATCTCTTTTTCAAGTTTGAAGCCTGGAATACCATAAATTAACAGCCCGCCCACACGGTCATATCTATCATACACCGTCACTTGATAGCCCTTGCGTCTCAACAGGTCAGCAGCCGCCAATCCCGCAGGGCCAGCACCAATAATACCGACCGATTCAGCACGCTCAAATTCAGGCTTTACCGGCACCACCCAACCATTATCGAAAGCCGTTTCAGTGATGTATTTTTCAACCGCGCCAATTGTGACAGATTCGAACCCTTTTTCGATAACACAATTGCCTTCGCATAATCTGTCTTGCGGGCAAATACGTCCACAAATCTCAGGGAAAGTGTTAGTAGCAGAAGATAGCTCATACGCTTCTTCTAACCTGTCTTCTGCTGTTAGCATCAACCAGTCTGGGATATTGTTATGAAGCGGGCAGTTTACTTGACAAAAAGGCACCCCGCATTGCGAACATCTGCTTGCCTGCTCAGCTGCAGCATCGATATTGAAATCTCCGTAGATTTCATCAAAATCTGCAGCTCTTTGTTCTGCATCTCTTTTTTCAGGCATTTTCTTTTCCTGAGAGACAAATTGCAACATATCTCGTGCCATGGTGATGGTTCCTTTTTATCACTAACCAAGCGCTATAATCGCACTAGCGATTTAGATCGGCCTATAGATTGGTCAACTAGTATTACCTATTTCAATGAAAATATCAAGGAATTTATCGTAATTTTCCATTTTCCAAGGATAAACAGAATCAATTTAATTCCGAATCGGAACTATTTATGGTTTTTTCTCATTTATGCTTGAAAGCGCTTGCAGCTTAGGTTCAGAATGCGATAGATGAATTGTCTGTAGGATTATGGCAGGAATAGGTGAGGAGAGCAGTGCTGTGGAATGGCTTTTAAGCAGTATATTTGTTTCGATAATTCAGGGGATTACTGAATTTCTGCCCATATCATCTTCAGGCCATTTAGTATTATTGCCTGCCCTCACCGGGCTGAACGACCAAGGTCAGGTTATTGATGTTGCGGCGCATGCTGGCACTTTCTTTGCGGTTTTTTATTATTTGCGGGCAGATATTTGGCAGATGCTTATTGGCTTGCCGTCCGTGTTTGGTGCGAACCGAACCGCGTGGCATCATTTATCTATTCTTATCATTCTGGCGAGCATCCCTGCGATAGTTGCGGGGCTGGTAGTTGAGATTCTATCGCCTGAGATATTGCGCCTTGCTATCACGGTAGCGCTTGCGAATTTAGTTTTTGCAGGCTGGCTGTGGATTGCAGATAAAACCCCAACCCGCCATCAGCTCAGCCAAGGGGATATGTTAGACTGGAAAAATCTGAAACTGCGAGATGCGCTATATATCGGTCTTGCGCAATGTTTTGCGTTGATCCCAGGGGCAAGCCGAAGCGGGGTTACCATGACGATGGCGCGTCAATTAGGATATGACAGAATAACAGCCGCTAGATTTTCTCTGCTATTGTCTTTACCGATTATTGCAGGGGCGGGCACGGTAAAGCTAGCCGGAATACTCACCGATAAAACACCTGTTGAACCGCTAGCCTTGCTGACCGTTATTGTGTTATCTTTCCTCATTGCGTTAGTAGCAATTCGCTGGATGATGGGCTGGCTAAAACAAGCAAGCTTTCAGATTTTCATCTATTACCGGCTTGCCCTTGGGGGTGTGCTATTAGCCCTTATTGGGACAGGGGTAATCCACTAGCCAAACCGCCCGCCAGGCTTAAACGGCGCTAGATATTCAGGTACAATCACATCAATGGCGGTAGGGTTAATCCCTAAATCTTGCAGCCCTTTCGCCTTTTTCGATACCACATTATCCACTTTTAACAGCTTTAGCTGATCAAGGGTAATCGGCGCTGCGGGCAGTAACGGCGCCATTGCCGCAGGCAAGCTCATCACCGCAAAAGGCACAGATATAAGCGCACGTTTGCGCTGCACTGCTTTTAAGGTGAAAGCCATTAATTCTTTAAAGCTGTAACTTGCAGGGCCGCCAAGCTCAAAAATCTCGCCCTTAATTTTATCATCAGACACAGCCTTCAGCACCGCATCTGCCACATCACCCACATAGACAGGTTGCATTTTGTTTTTGCCCCCACCAATAAGCGGCAATGCAGGCGCAATCATCGCCATCTGCCCAAATCGGGTAAAGAAACCATCGCCAGGGCCAAACACGATTGAAGGGCGCAGGATAACCGCATCAGGGAAACGACGTAGCAGATTGCGCTCTCCTTCTGCTTTGGTACGGGCATATTGGCTAGGTGATTTTACGTCTGCGCCGATAGCAGACAGGTGAATAATTTTCTGAACCCCAGCTTCGGCAGCAATTCTGCCAAGCATATCTGGCAATTTGGCTTGGGTGGCATCAAAAGTTTGCGCACCAGACGGGGCAAGAATACCAATTAGATTAATCACAACATCCGCAGCTTGAATCACAGATGACAAGGTTTCCTCATCACACGCATTTCCAGCCACTACCGAGATTTGCCCCACCGCGCCAAATGGCTTTAGCCTTTTGGCCTTTTCCCCATTTCTGGCAAGGATGATGATTTGAGCACCAGTTTGTGCCAGCCGTTCCACAATTGAACGTCCGATAAAACCAGTTCCGCCAATCACTGCGATTTTTTTATCTGAGTAGTGCATCTTTTTTCCGCTCCAGCCTATGCAGTTCTGCCACAATCCTTGTTAGCTGGGGTTTTAACATTATGCGCGATGCGTGAAAACCCGCTATTTTCTGTCCAGCTAAAGATTACCCCCAAAGCTGGAGGATTTTAGCTAAAGTTGCATCGCCGCCCATCAAAAAAGGGCAAGGGTCTCCCCCTGCCCATCCATTCGGTTTTACTAATGCACCACCATCTAGATCATATCTATATCTAGATGCATATCTTCATCAAAGCCTG
>CBFHYP010000023.1:0-23660 GCA_965660095.1 Puniceispirillaceae bacterium (SeqCode) | reverse complement strand
AAATGATGATGCTATGGTTGATGTTGGTTCAACTTTCGCAGCGTCGCACTTTGTTGCAGGTCAGCGTGTGGACATTGTTGGTACATCTCAAGGTAAAGGCTTTGCGGGTGCGATGAAACGCCATAATTTTGGCGGTTTGAGAGCATCACACGGTGTATCTATCTCACACCGTTCGCACGGTTCTACAGGTCAGTGTCAAGACCCTGGTAAAGTGTTCAAGGGTAAGAAAATGGCTGGTCATATGGGTGCTGTGCGCGTCACAACACAGAATTTGACAGTTGTTGATGTTGATGATGAGGACGGCCTGATTTTAATCAAAGGTGCGGTACCTGGTGCGAAGGATGGCTGGTTGCTCGTTTCAGATGCTTTGAAAAAGAAGCTTCCTGAAGAAGTGCCATTCCCAGCTGGTTTAGTAAGTGCTGCTTCTGAAGCGCCTGCTGTTGAGGCGGCTGCTGATGAAGCTGCTGCTGAGGATGCAGGTGATGCACAAACAGAAGTAAAGGAAGAGGGGACATCTGATGAAAATTGATGTCAAAACACTCGATAATAAGAAAAAGGGTGATATTGAGCTCGCTGATGCAGTGTTTGCTATTGACCCGCGTGAAGACATTGTTGCGCGTGTGGTAAAATGGCAACTTGCGAAGCGTCGTGCAGGCACACACCTTGTGCAGGGACGTTCTGATGTGTCTCGCACAGGTAAGAAAATGTTCCGCCAAAAAGGAACAGGTCGTGCGCGTGCCGGTTCTGGTGCAGTGTCGCAGTTCCGCGGCGGTGGTGTCGTTCATGGCCCTGTGCTTCGTGGTTACGAGCATAAGCTTCCTAAAAAGGTACGTAACCTTGGGATGAAGTCTGTGCTTTCAGCTAAGGCAGCTTCAGGTAATTTAATTATCGTTGAAAATATGTCATCACAGGCAAAAACTGCTGAGCTGAAAGGCCAGCTAGAAAAGCTTGGTGCAACAAATGCGCTATTTGTTGCTGGCGAGGCTGTTGATGATGGTTTTGGTAAGGCAGCATCTAACATTCCTTTTGTGGATGTGCTTCCGCAGCAGGGCGCGAATGTATATGATATGCTTCGCCGTGATGTGTTGGTGCTTTCACGTGATGCCGCTACCTACCTTGAGGAGCGTTTAAAATGAGCATTCGTCCCCGCAAAAGAGTAGAGACAAAGTTAAGCCAAGCGAAAGCTTATGACACTATTCTGCGTCCTGTTGTAACAGAAAAAGCAACAATGGGTAATGAGCATGGTCAAGTGTCTTTCTTCGTTGCTATGGAAGCTACGAAGCCTGAGATTAAAGCGGCAGTTGAAATGCTGTTTAATGTAAAGGTGACAGCGGTGAACACGCTTGTGTCTAAGGGCAAAAAGAAGATGTTCCGTGGCCGTCCTGGTCGCCGCGTCGACACAAAGAAGGCTATCGTCACACTTGCTGACGGTCAGGCCATTGACCTGATGGGAGTGTAAGAAGATGGCATTGAAGAAGTTCAACCCTACAACACCCAGCCAGCGTAACTTGGTGCTTGTTGACAAGTCTGCTTTGTATAAGGGCAAGCCTGTTAAAAAGCTAACCGAAGGTTTGACAAAGTCTGGTGGTAGAAATAATTCAGGGCACGTCACTTCATGGCAACGTGGTGGCGGGCATAAGCGGAAATTCCGTAAGATCGACTTTAAGCGCACAAAGCAGGGCATTTCAGCAACTGTTGATCGTCTTGAATATGATCCAAACCGGACCGCATTTATTGCACTTATCACCTATGAAGATGGTGAACAAAGCTACATCATTGCACCACAGCGTTTGGCCGTTGGTGACAAGGTAGAAGCAGGGCCACAGGCTGATATTAAGCCAGGTAATGCATTACCGCTTACAAATATTCCTGTTGGTACATTAATTCATAATGTTGAGCTAAAGCCTGGTAAGGGCGCTCAGCTAGCACGTTCAGCAGGCACCTATGTTCAGCTTGTGGGTCGTGACAGAGGCCACGCTATTTTGCGTCTGGCATCTGGTGAGGTTCGCTTGGTTCGGTCTGAATGCATGGCATCTATTGGTGCAGTGTCAAACCCCGACCAGCAGAACATTAAAATTGGTAAAGCTGGTCGTAACCGTTGGCTAGGCAAGCGCCCACATGTAAGAGGCGTTGTGATGAACCCGATTGATCACCCACATGGTGGTGGTGAAGGTCGTACCTCAGGTGGTCGTCATCCGGTGACACCTTGGGGTAAGCCAACAAAAGGCAAGCGTACCCGTAATAATAAGAAAACTGATCGCATGATTGTGCGTCGGCGCAAGGCGTAAGGGAGTAGCGTAATAATGGCACGTTCTGTTTGGAAAGGTCCCTTTGTTGATGGCTATCTGCTGAATAAGGCAGAAAAAGCTGCTGCTTCAGGGCGTAATGATGTAATCAAGATTTGGTCACGTCGTTCAACAATCCTTCCACAATTCGTTGGGCTTACTTTTGGCGTATATAACGGCAAAAAGCATGTTCCAGTGGCGGTATCGGAAGAAATGGTTGGACATAAATTTGGTGAGTTTGCACCTACCCGTACCTATTACGGGCATGCAGCTGACAAGAAATCTAAGCGCTAGGGGTATCGGTTATGGGTAAACAATCATCTCCACGTCGCAGAGCAGATAATGAAGCGCAAGCTGTGCTTCGTAATCTGCGTATCAGCCCACAGAAGCTGAACTTGGTTGCTGCAATGATCAGAGGCATGGATGCTAATAAAGCGATTGCAGCTTTAAGCTTCTCGCGCCGCCGTATTGCAAATGACGTTAAAAAGGTTCTTCAGTCTGCAATTGCAAATGCTGAAAACAACCATTCATTAGATGTTGACCGTTTATATGTAAAAGAAGCGCATGTAGGCAAAGGTCTTGTGATGAAACGTTTCAAAGCGCGTGCCCGTGGTCGTGGTGCACGTATTCTTAAGCCGTTTTCGCATCTGACTATTATTGTCAGCGAGAAAGAGGAGCAGGCATAATGGGTCAGAAAATTAAACCAATCGGCTTGCGTGTTGGCATTAATCGTACATGGGATTCGCGCTGGTTTGCAGACCGTAACTACGGTGATTTGTTACACAAGGATATTGAGCTTCGTGAATATTTAATGAAGCGCCTAAAGCAAGCTGGTATTAGCCGCGTTGTTATTGAACGCCCTGCTGGACGTGCGCGTGTAACTATTTATGCTGGTCGTCCTGGTCTTATCATTGGTAAGCGTGGTCAGGATATCGAAAAGCTGCGCACTGATTTATCAAAGCGTGTTGGCACTGAAGTAAGCTTGAACATTGTTGAGGTGCGTAAGCCTGAAATTGATGCAAAGCTTGTGGGCGAGAATATCGCACAGCAGCTTGAGCGCCGTGTTGGTTTCCGCCGTGCAATGAAGCGTGCTGTTCAATCTGCAATGCGTTTAGGTGCACAAGGTGTGCGTATCAATTGTGCTGGTCGTCTTGGCGGTGCTGAGATTGCGCGTACGGAATGGTATCGTGAGGGCCGTGTGCCCCTGCATACACTTCGTGCTGAAGTAGATTACGCAGAAGCAACAGCTCACACAACTTACGGTGCTATCGGCATTAAAGTTTGGATTTTCAAAGGCGAAGTGATTGGGCATGATCCAATGGCTCAGGATAAGCGCTTAGCAGAACAGCAATCTGGTCCATCCCAGATGCGTGGCAATGCTTAAGGTGAATAGGAGATAAAGGATGCTTTCGCCAAAACGTACGAAATTCCGCAAAGCGCATAAGGGCCGTATTCACGGTAATGCGAAGGGCGGTACACAGTTAAATTTCGGTTCTTACGGCCTTAAGGCAACTTCACCTGAGCGTATTACTGCGCGCCAAATTGAAGCTGCTCGTCGTGCCATTACCCGTCACCTTCGCCGTTCAGGTCGTCTATGGATTAGAGTATTTCCTGATGTACCTGTATCATCAAAGCCTGCTGAGGTTCGGATGGGTAAAGGTAAAGGTTCACCAGAATTTTGGGTAGCACGTGTTGCCCCTGGTCGTATCATGTTTGAACTTGATGGTGTTTCATGGGAACTCGCACAGGAAGCATTTAAGCTTGCTGCTGCAAAACTACCTGTTGATACCCGTATTGTGCGCCGTTTGGGCGATACAGATTAAGGAGTGTTGAATAATGGCCATCGTTAAAGCTGAAACATTCCGTTCTCAGACAGCAGACGAGCTTAAAGCAAAGCTGATCGATCTGAAAAAGGAACAATTTAATCTGCGCTTCAAAGTTGCGTCAGGTGAAATGGAAAACCCCGCTCGCATGCAAACTGTCCGCCGTGAGATTGCTCGCATCAAGACAGTGCTTGGCGAAAAAGCGGTTGAAGCGAGCAAAGGATAAGAGGTCTGATCATGCCGAAGCGCATTTTGCAAGGAACAGTGGTAAGCGATAAGCAAGACAAAACGGTCATCGTTAGTGTCGAGCGTCGCATTATGCACCCTGTCTATAAAAAATTCATTACCAAGAGCAAGAAGTACGCTGCTCATGATGCTGAAAATAAGGCCAAAACTGGCGATATCGTAAACATCAGAGAATGTGTGCCATTGTCAAAGTCAAAAAGCTTTGAAGTCATCTATGACGAGACAGGCAAGTAGCTTAGGGGAGTTTGTCTGATGATCCAGATGCAAACAAATTTAGAAGTAGCTGATAATTCTGGCGCACGTCGTGTCCAGTGTATTAAGGTACTTGGTGGTACAGGCCGTAAAATCGCTGGCGTTGGTGATGTTATTGTGGTTTCCGTAAAGGAAGCTATCCCGCGCGGTAAGGTGAAAAAAGGTGATGTGTATCGCGCAGTTATCGTGCGCACAGCCAAAGAAATTCGCCGTGCTGATGGCACCGCAATTCGTTTTGATAAAAATGCGGCTGTGTTGCTAAACAAGCAGAATGAGCCAATTGGTACGCGTATCTTTGGCCCAGTTACCCGCGAATTACGGGCACGCAATTTCATGAAAATTGTGTCACTTGCTCCGGAGGTTTTGTAAAATGGCTGCTTCACAAGCAAAATGCAAAATTAAAAAAGGTGATCAGGTTATTGTGATCACTGGCAAGGATAAGGGTCGCACTGGTGAAGTGCTTGAGGTTCGCCCTGCGGACAGTCAGGTAAAGGTTCAGGGTATTAATATGGTTACCCGCCATCGCCGTGCAACACAGAATAATCCTGGTGGGATTGAGCGGATGGAATCAACCATCCATATTTCGAATGTCGCTTTGATTGATCCTGAATCAAAAAAAGCAACCCGTGTGGGTTTTAAAATGGAAGATGGGAAAAAACAGCGTATTGCCCGTTCTTCTGGCAAAACCCTGTAATATAAGGAAGCTGAGATGAAGACGCGTCTTGAGGAACATTATCTGACGGCTGTTCGCCCAGCACTTGTCGAGAAATTCGGCTATCAGAACACTCACCAAGTACCACGAGTTGAAAAAGTGGTCATCAATATGGGTGTAGGAAGTGCAGTTCGTGATTCTAAGAAAATCGAACATGCAGTTGCTGATATGACTGCGATTTCAGGCCAAAAGCCTGTGGTGACAAGAGCAAAAAAAGCGAATGCTGCATTCAAACTTCGTGAAGGTATGGCAATTGGGTGTAAAGTAACCTTGCGTGCTGACAGAATGTATGAATTTTTAGACAGGCTAGTGACAGTTGCGCTACCGCGTGTGCGTGACTTCAGAGGTCTAAATGGCAAGAGTTTTGATGGTCTTGGCAATTACGCTATGGGTATCAAGGAACAGATTGTTTTCCCTGAAATTGATTATGACAAGGTGGATGAGGTCCGTGGTATGGACATCATCGTTGTGACCTCTGCAAAATCGGATGATGAAGCACGCGAATTGCTGCGTGGCTTTAGCTTCCCTTTTGTAGGCGCATAACCTTACGTCAGCGATAACCGAAAAGGTAGCTAAATCATGGCAAAGAAAAGTGCTGTAGAAAAAAACAACCGCCGCATCCGCAAAGTGGAGCAGGGTGGCGCGCGTCGTGCAAAGCTTCGTGCAATGACACGTGATAAGTCAATCAGCCTTGAGGAAAGATTTGCTGCAAGCGTAAAGCTAGCAAATGAACCTCGTGACACATCACGCTCACGCGTGCGTAACAGATGTGCTGTTACAGGTCGTCCTCGTGGCTATTATCGTCATCTTAAAATGTCTCGCATTGCCTTGCGTGACTTGGCTTCATTCGGTCAAGTCCCTGGTGTTGTGAAGTCAAGCTGGTAGAAAGGAGAGATTGCAATGTCTATGAGTGATCCTCTTGGAGATATGATTACACGTATTCGTAACGGGCAATCAGCAAATAAATCTGTGGTTTCTAGCCCAGCTTCTCGTTTGCGTATGAACGTTCTTGATGTGTTAAAGCGTGAAGGTTACATCCGTGACTATTCATCTGTTCAGGTTCGCGAAGGTATCGCTGAGCTTAAGATTGAGCTTAAATACCACGAAGGCCGCCCAGTTATTTCAGAGATTCAGCGTGTTTCAACACCTGGTCGGCGCGTCTATAGCGGTATTAAAGAAATGGCCCGTGTGTATAATGGTTTAGGTATCGCTATCTTATCCACACCGCGTGGTGTTTTATCTGATAACGAAGCACGAGTTGCCAATGTTGGCGGCGAAGTGCTGTGCCAGGTATTTTAAAGGGAGGGTTCTATCATGTCTCGTGTTGGTCTTGCTCCAATTAAACTACCTGAAGGCGTTAGCGTCTCTATGGATGAGAAAAACCTGACTGCTAAAGGCAGCAAGGGTGAGCTGGTTGTTCAGCTTTCATCACAGGTCGATGTAACGGTTGCGGATAATGTTGTTTCTGTAACACCAAAGTCAAAGGATAAGCAGTCTCGCGCTATCTGGGGTACAGTTCGTTCAAACATCAATAATGCTGTTGCAGGTGTTGCAACTGGGTTTACACGCAATCTTGAGATTAATGGTGTGGGTTACAGAGCAGCTATGCAAGGTAACAAGCTTGCACTTAGCCTTGGCTATAGCCACCCGGTTGAAATGGATGTGCCAGCTGGTCTCACCGTGAAGGTTGACGGTAACACTAAAATCGAAATTACAGGTGCTGATAAACAGCTACTTGGTCAATTTGCTGCTGAAATACGTGCAAAGCGTCCGCCTGAGCCTTTCAAAGGTAAGGGCGTGAAATATGCTGAAGAGCATATCGTACGTAAAGAAGGCAAGAAGAAGTAAGGATTAGACGATGTTAAGTGCAAATCAAATGTTTGAAAGACGTCGTGCACGCAACCGCACTAGCCTTAAAAAAGCTGCAAACGGTAAGCCGCGTCTATCTATCCACCGTAGCTCAAAGCATATTTATGCTCAGGTTATCGATGATGTAGCAGGTGTAACAGTGGTTGCAGCCTCTACGCTGGAAGCTGATTTCAAAAAGGCTGGTAAGACAGGGTGCGACATGGCCGCAGCTAGTGTTATTGGTAAGGCTGTTGGTGAGCGTGCTGTTAAAGCAGGTATCAAAACAGTGGTATTTGATCGTGGTGGTTACATGTACCATGGTAGGGTAAAAGCCCTTGCAGATGCAGCAAGAGAAGCTGGTCTCGAGTTTTAATTAAGGAGCGTCTTCAATGGCACGCAATAATGATAAATCAGAACAGAATATGCACCGCGAAGAGCCTGAGCTAATTGAAAAGCTTGTCGGTATTAACCGCGTTGCAAAGGTTGTTAAAGGTGGTCGTCGTTTTGGCTTTGCAGCTTTGGTTGTGGTAGGTGATGGCCGTGGCCGTGTGGGCTTTGGTACAGGTAAAGCAAAAGAAGTGCCTGAAGCTATCCGTAAAGCAACAGAAGATGCAAAACGCGGTATGGTAAGAATTCCGCTTCGTGATGGCCGTACCTTGCACCATGATATGACAGGGCGTTATGGCGCAGGTCGTGTGCAGCTTCGTTCAGCACCTTCTGGTACCGGTATTATTGCTGGTGGTCCAATGCGTGCCGTCTTTGAAGCGCTTGGTGTTCAAGATGTGGTTGCAAAATCGATTGGTACGTCAAACCCGCATAATATGATTAAAGCAACATTTTCTGCGCTTCAGCGTATTGAAGCCCCACGTTCTGTTGCATCAAAGCGTGGCCGTAAGGTTGCTGAAGTGCTTGGCAAGACTGCAGAAGCAACTGCGTAACGTCTAGCATATTGGATTTGGAATAAGGAACAGGTCAAATGGCAAAGAGCACAATCACAGTGGTTCAAACCAAAAGTGCAATCGGTCGTGAAGGCTCTCAGCGTAAGACGCTTATTGGTCTTGGGCTGAATAAGATTGGTCGTAGCCGGGTGTTGGAAGATACTCCAGCGGTTCGCGGTATGATTAATAAAGTTAAGCACTTGGTGCGCGTTGAAGACGCATCTTAGATATTGATTTTGAGGCTTAGGGGGATAACCCCACAGTCTCGCCCTAGATGGGCAGGAGTAGGCAGTTATGAAACTTAACCAGATTAGAGAAAATGCTGGCGCAACCCGCAACTCAAAGCGTGTGGGTAGAGGTATTGGTTCTGGCCGTGGTAAGACATCAGGTGCAGGTCATAAAGGACAAAAAGCACGTTCTGGTGTGTCTATTAATGGCTTTGAAGGTGGTCAGATGCCAATTAACAGGCGTCTTCCAAAGCGCGGATTTAATAACATCTTCCGCAAAAATTATGTCGAAGTTAATCTTGGCCGTATCCAGCTTGCGCTAGACGAAGGTAAGCTTGATAAGAAGGCTGCGATTGACGGTAAAGCACTTGTTTCAGCAGGTGTTATTAGACGCGAACGTGACGGTGTTCGCATCCTTGCAAAGGGTGCGTTAAAGGATAAGGTTGAAATTCACGCAAGTGGCGCATCAAAAGCGGCTCAAGAAGCTATTGCTTCTGTGGGCGGTAAGATTGTGTTGCCTGCATCAAATAATGCAGAGTAGTTTGCTAAACTTGATTTAACCAGAGAAGTTTAATGGCACAAGCAACACCAGCACAACCAGGATTTGGATTAGGAGCATTTGCAAAAGCAGATGATCTGAAGAAGCGTCTGCTATTTACAGTGGGCGCTCTTATCATTTACCGTCTTGGTACCTTTATCCCGCTTCCAGGCATTGATCCTGTGGCATTGGCAGATGTTTTCAGTCAGCAATCCACAGGTATTCTTGGCATGTTTGACATGTTCTCAGGTGGTGCCTTAGGTCGTATGACCATTTTTGCTTTGAATATCATGCCCTATATCACTGCATCGATTATTATGCAGTTGATGACAGCTGTTGTGCCTTCATTGGAAACTATGAAGAAAGATGGCGAGGCTGGTAGAAAACAGATTAACCAATATACCCGCTATCTAACTGTGTTGCTTGCAACGGTGCAGGGCTATGGTATTGCAACAGCACTTGAAGCTGCTGGCGGTGTGGTCACAGACCCAGGCGCCTTTTTCAAACTTACAACTGTAGTTACATTGGTTGGCGGTACTTTATTCTTGATGTGGCTTGGTGAGCAAATCACAAGCCGCGGTGTCGGTAATGGTATTTCGCTTATCATTTTCAGCGGTATTATCGCTGAAGTGCCAACAGCCCTTGTAGGCACGCTAGAGCTTGGACGTACCGGCGCGTTATCAGCATTCTTAATTGTTGCAATTTTTGTGATGGCAGTTGCCGTAATCGCCTTTATCGTCTTTATTGAGCGCTCGCTTCGTAAAATTCTTATCCAATACCCAAAGCGCCAACATGGTAACAAGGTATTTGGTGGAGAAGCACAGCATCTGCCGCTCAAAATTAACGTGCCAGGTGTTATTCCGCCAATCTTTGCATCTTCATTACTATTGATGCCTGTATCGATTATCAACCTCACAGGGTCGCAATCTGGTGGTGCAGAATGGCTAGTGACATTAAACGCAATGCTTGGTCGCGGCCAGCCCTTATATTTGGCCATTTATATTGGCTTGATTGTGTTTTTTGCATTTTTCTACACCGCAATTGTATTTAATCCGAACGATACTGCAGAAAATTTGCGCCGCAATGGCGGGTATATCCCAGGCATTCGTCCAGGTCAGGCAACAGCAGCCTATCTAGATTATGTGTTAAGCCGTTTGACAGTGCTTGGTGCAGCATATCTTGCTGCTGTGTGTATCTTGCCAGAAATTCTGATTAGCCAATATGCATTGCCATTTTATTTTGGCGGTACCTCATTGCTGATTGTTGTGACTGTGACATTAGACACAGTTGGCCAGATACAATCACACCTTCTTGCCCATCAGTATGAAGGATTGATTAAGAAGTCGCGTTTACGGGGTAGAAGATAATGAATATTATTTTGTTCGGCCCCCCTGGTGCAGGTAAGGGCACTCAAGCACAGATGCTTGTTTCTGATTTCGGTATGGTTCAGCTATCGACAGGGGATATGTTGCGTGCCGCAATTGCAGCCGAAACAGAATTAGGCTTAAAAGCAAAATCTATCATGGATGCTGGCGAGCTTGTATCAGATGAAATTATGATCGGGATGATCGCTGAACGTATGGAATCACCTGATTGTGCAAATGGCGTTATTCTTGATGGTTTTCCGCGCACTATCAAACAGGCAGAAGCCTTGGATGAGATGTTTGCAGAAAAGAACATTACCTTAGATAAGGTAGTGGAAATCGTTGTTGATGAGGCTGCACTTTTCGACCGGATTGAAAAGCGTGCAGCTGAGACAGGTGGCGCCCGCAGTGACGATAATGCTGAGGTGTTAGCACAGAGGCTGAAAGTGTATCACGAAAATACAGCACCAGTTCTTCCCTATTATCAGGAAAAGGGCGGACTTGTTCAAATTGACGGGATGCAAACAATTGAAGAGGTGGGTCAGCAATTAAGGGCTGCTTTGCAGGCATAAGCTTGACCTTTTGAGGTAAATGATTATAATACGGCACCTTTGTAGCTTGCGAAATTGATTGCAAGAAAAAGGGCGCCAAACAAGACTAGAAATTGATTTGGTTTGACAAGAAATTGTCACAGTTTAGCAAAAGGAGAGCCCAGTGGCACGTATAGCTGGTGTAAACATTCCAACGAAGAAAAGGGTTCAGATAGCTCTGACCTATATTCACGGTATTGGTCTTACAAGTGCGTTAGCGATTTGTGAAAAAGCTTCTATCGCTCAGGAAAGACGCGTGAATGACCTTACAGAAGATGAGCTGGATAAAATCCGGAACATTATCGATGAGGATTATCTGGTAGAAGGTGACCTTCGCCGTAAAACTTCAATGGATGTAAAACGCTATCTTGACCTAGGGTGTCTTCGTGGTTTGCGTCATCGTCGTAATCTGCCTGTAAGAGGTCAGCGTACACATACTAATGCTCGTACCCGCAAAGGTCCTGCAAAGGCCATTGCTGGTAAGAAGAAATAAACGCGGTAAAAGAGGCACAAAATGGCAAAGCAACCTTCTCAAACACGTGTTCGTCGCCGTGAGCGCAAAAATATCACAAATGGTATTGCGCACGTTAACTCGACTTTCAATAACACAATGATCACCATCTCTGATGTTCAGGGGAATACTATTTCATGGTCTTCTGCTGGTACATTAGGATTTAAGGGTTCTCGTAAATCAACACCATTCGCAGCACAGATGGCTGCTGAAGATGCAGGAAAGAAAGCATCTGAGCACGGCGTGAAAAATTTGGATGTTGAAGTAAGAGGTCCTGGTTCAGGCAGAGAATCTGCTCTACGCGCATTACAATCTGTTGGTTTCACGGTAACGTCAATTCGTGATGTTACCCCGATACCGCATAATGGCTGCCGTCCTCGTAAACGCCGCCGCGTTTAAGTGCTGTCACGCTGTGCTGTAAATGTCATATAGCAAGCGTGGTGATGGACAGGTTAAGGACAGTTTGTAGAGCTGGTTTTTAAATAAGTTTGGCTCAACTGTCTGATATGTTTTGGCTCTGTTGTATGAGCCTGCAAGAATAAGGAAGCTGTAAATGATTGAAAAGAATTGGCAGGAATTACAAAAGCCTGAGAATGTCGAAATTAAGCCTTCAGAATATAACCCGCGTCAGGCTGTGGTTGCTGTTGGTCCGCTAGAGCGTGGTTTCGGGATTACTCTTGGAAACGCGTTGCGTCGTATCCTGCTGTCATCCCTTCAGGGTGCTGCTGTAACAGCTATCCAGATTCAGGGTGTTGTTCATGAATTTTCATCTATCCCCGGTGTTCGTGAAGATGTAACAGACCTCGTGCTGAACATTAAGGGTATTTCTGTATCTATGCAGAATGAAGGCAAAAAGCGTCTTCGTTTGCAAGCTGAAGGCCCTGCGACTGTAACCGCTGGCATGATTTCTGAAACCGCAGGTGTTGAAATCATGAATCCGGACCATGTGATTTGCCATGTGGATAAGGGCGGTTCTTTGAATATGGAACTTACTGTAGATACGGGTAAGGGTTATGTAACTGCCGCGCAAAACAGATCAGAAGATGACCCGATTGGTCTTGTGCCTGTTGATTCAATTTTCAGCCCTATCAAGCAGGTGGCTTACAAAGTTGAAAATGCACGTGTTGGCCAGCAGACAGACTTTGACCGTCTGCTTCTCACAATTGAAACCAATGGCGCGATTAAGCCTGAAGATTCAGTGGCGTTTGCTGCTAGAATTTTGCAAGACCAACTTGCACCATTCATCAATTTTGAAGACCCACAAATCAGTGCTGAAGAAGAAAAGGTTGATCCATTCCCATTCAACCGCAACCTGCTTCGCAAAGTGGATGAACTTGAGCTATCTGTTCGTTCGGCAAACTGCCTGAAGAATGACAATATTGTTTATATTGGTGATTTGGTGCTTAAGACAGAATCAGAAATGCTTCGCACACCTAATTTCGGACGTAAATCACTGAACGAAATTAAAGAAGTACTGAAGGTGATGAACCTTGAGCTAGGTATGGATATCGAAGCTTGGCCACCTGAAAACATTGAAGAGTTAGTTAAGCGTCTGGATGAACCTTTTTAAGGTTGAGAAACAGACAGTTTTGCCCTATTAGAGTGGGGTCGAAAGTAAGGAGATAAAAATGCGTCATCGTATGGCTGGAAGAAAACTGAACAGAACATCCCAGCACAGGCAGATGCTGTTTAGAAATATGGCTCAGGCACTAATTAAGCACGAGCAAATCGTAACCACACTTCCAAAAGCAAAAGAGCTAAGAGGCGTTGTGGATAAGCTAATTACACTTGGTAAGCGTGGTGATTTACACGCACGCCGTCAAGCGCATTCACGTCTTCGCGATGATGCGATGGTAACAAAATTATTTGAAGTGCTTGGTCCGCGTTATCAAGAACGTAACGGCGGATATACACGCGTACTAAAAGCTGGTTTCAGATATGGGGATGCCGCACCAATGGCTGTGATCGAGCTTGTTGACCGTGATGAAGATGCACGCGGTCAGGATTCAGGTCCAGTACAGGTGAAGGACGATATGGGTGAAGAGCAGCCAATGGCAGCGATGGCCTAACATCTGTTTTAAGATGATAAAGATAAAATAGCCGGGCAATTTGTCCGGCTTTTTTGTTTGCTTTGCAGCACCTGTTTTTTACGCCATACTAAGCCCCATGAATAAGCCTTCTGAACCCTTGCGTCCCTTATCTGACTTGCTTAGACCCCAGCGCTTTGAAGATGTGTTTGGTCAGAAAAACTTGTGTGACAGGCTTTCTGCGCAGCCGCAATCCTCCTTCATTCTATGGGGGCCACCTGGTACCGGCAAAACCACATTAGCGCGTATTTTAGGTGAAATCTCTCAACAGCATTTTAGAGCAATATCTGCTGTTTTTGACGGGGTCACTGAATTAAGGCGAGTATTTGCTTTTGCGCAAGAGAAGTTTGAGCAAGGTGAGGGGGTCTTATTATTTGTGGATGAAATCCACCGTTTTAACAAAGCACAGCAAGATGCATTATTGCCGGCCATTGAAACAGGTGTGGTGAGGCTCATTGGGGCAACAACCGAAAATCCATCCTTTTCATTGAATAATGCATTATTATCTAGAACCCAAATCCTCACGCTTGAGCCTTTGGATGAAACAGCCCTTGAAGCGATAGCACAACGCGCTGAGGCTTATTTTGGTACTGAACTGCCTCTTGACGATGAAGCCAGGCTTGAGGTGATAGCGCGTGCTGATGGAGATGGCAGGTATTTGCTTAATCAAATTGAGCTTATAATGCAGGCCAAACCTGCAAATAAGTTGGATAAAGCAGCGTTGCAAACTATGCTGTCAGACCGTGCGCTGAATTATGACAAGGCAGGGGATGAACATTATAATCTGATATCTGCACTTCATAAATCGCTTCGTTCTTCTGATTGTGACGCTAGTTTATATTGGCTTGCACGGATGATGCTTGCAGGTGAAGACCCGCACTACATCCTGCGCAGGCTAACCCGATTTGCCTCAGAAGATATTGGCCTTGCTGCCCCGGAAGCTGTGGGGAAAGCGATTTCTGCATGGCAATCTTATGAACGTCTTGGAAGCCCTGAGGGGGATTTAGCGCTAGCTGAATTGGTTATTTTTCTTGCGACTTCACCAAAATCAAATGCCAGCTATACAGCTTGGAAATTAGCCCAGAGACTAGCCAAAGAAACCGGCGCTATTCGCCCGCCTGCACATATTCTAAATGCACCTACCGCATTAATGAAACAGCTAGGATATGGCAAGGGCTATAAATATGACCATGATGAAGAAGATGGTTTTTCAGCACAAAATTGTTTTCCTGAAGAAATGGGGCGGCCAAAATTATACACCCCAAAGCAGGTAGGGTTTGAGCGTGATATTGAAAAGCGGCTTGCTTATTGGGATAGGCTTCGGTCTGAAAAACAGCGTTAGACAGGTGTGATGGTTTTACAGTTTGATTATTTTGTGGGGATTGATTGGTCAGGGGCAAAGGGTGAATTTCATCGCGGCATCTCCGTTTTTTGTGCTGAGCCGAACACCAGCTTGCCTTATAAAATCACTCCGCCTAAGGGAAGAAACTGGTCACGGCAAGGGGTTGTGGATTGGCTTATGCAGTTATCATCACAAGCACAGGTGCTCGCAGGAATTGATTTTGCATTCGCACATCCTTTTGCAGATGAAAACAGCTACTTTCCCAAAGCAGAAAATAGCCCCCAAACAGCACAAGCCCTATGGCAGAAAATAGAGCAAGTGAACCAGAAACAGCCCTATTTATATGGCGGCGGGATGTGGGAAGACCCTGTTCTTTCAGCCTATTATAATGCCCCTAATAAAAGGCGCGGTACGCTATTTCGCTCACGCAGGCGTCAAACTGAAGAAGTGGCCAAACATTTGCGCGCGCCAAGTCCCACCTTTAACTGTGTAGGGCCTGCCGGTGTGGGTACAGGCTCCTTAGCCGGCATGCGGGTGTTGCATCAGCTGTCACCGCATGCGCATATCTGGCCGTTTGACCAAGAATATGACAAACATTCCTTGGTGCTAGCTGAGATTTTCCCAAGCTATTATTTTATGCAAGCAGGGATAAAGCCTGTAAAACAATTTCACCTTCAGCCTGAGATGATGAGCGCGGCGCTTACCTATTTTAAGAGCTGTGGTGTGGCAGATGATTTTGTTGCTGAAGGGCCTGATGGGGATGATGCAGATGCGCTTATCTCGGCAGCTGCTTTGCGTGCTTCATCGGAATTGATTTCCTGCCAAGAACTGCCAAAAGCGGCGTTGCATGAAGGCTGGATATTTGGGGTGAAATAGGAT
Source organism: Puniceispirillaceae bacterium (SeqCode) (assembly GCA_965660095.1). GTDB lineage: Bacteria > Pseudomonadota > Alphaproteobacteria > Puniceispirillales > Puniceispirillaceae > WTJO01. The sequence continues at coordinate 8,018 of CBFHYP010000023.1, read as the reverse complement.
AAAGCTAATGCCATGTTGATGATGATTCTATCTGTTGGTGTTGGCGGTGCATGTGGTGCGATACTGCGCTATCTAGCTTCTATTATGGTGACTAGCCACTTCGAGCAAGATGCGTGGATAGCCACATTTTCAGTAAATCTGTTAGGCTGTTTCATCATGGGGTTCTTGGCTGGGCTAATAGATATCATACAGCTAGATGAGCAGGTTTTATCCCCTCAATTACGGGCATTTTTGATGGTCGGTTTTTTGGGTGCATTAACCACGTTTTCAAGCTTCGCACTGGATTTTCATCAGCTATTAACGCGTTATGGTATGTTGCATGCCGCATCGTACATGGCAGCTTCTGTGATTGGCGCTTTAGGGGTGTTTTTTCTTGCCCTTTGGCTTGCGCAGCGCCTGTTATCGGAGGGCTAGATTTGAATTTGTCCGTTGACACCGCAGATGAAGGGATGCGCCTTGATAGGTATCTCAGGCGGCAAATTGGCCCCATAGGTCAAGCTAATCTTGAAAAAGCGTTACGCGCAGGCAAAATTCGTATCAATGGCAGCAAGCAAAAAGCGTCTTACAGGCTTTTGCCAGCTGATGATATTTCTATCGACCCTTATGTGGTGAAGCAATTTCAAGAAACATCACCTGCACAACAAGATAGCAGTGATGGGTTTGCCACATCACAAGAAGCACACGCTTTTCTATCCCGCATTGAGCTACAGCGCAGTGAGGATTGGATTGTCTATAATAAACCATCTGGGCTTGCGGTGCAGGGGGGAAGTAAAACACTGCGTCATCTTGATGGGTATTTGCAGGCGCTGGATGGGGTTCGGCCTAAATTAGTGCACCGTATCGATAAGGACACTTCAGGCCTATTGCTTGTTGCGCGCCATGATAAAGCTGCCAGAGTGCTTACCCAAGATTTCAAATCCCAGCAGATTACTAAATCCTACCTTGCCGTGGTAGTAGGTGACCCTGGGCCTTCAGGATTAATTGACGCACCATTGCTGAAAATGGGCACTCAAGACAGGCAAAAAATGGTTGTAGACCCAGATGGGGCAGCAAGCAAAACAGCTTTTATAAGGCTCGATACAGCCGCATCAAAATTCTCATTACTTGCCTTAAAACCCATTACAGGGAGAACCCATCAGCTTCGTGCCCATATGGCACATTTAGGCTGCCCTATCTTAGGAGATGGCAAATATGGCGGCAGTGAGGCGCATCTTGGCAATCAGCGGAATAAGCTTCATCTTCATGCACATTTTATCCAGCTTGCGAATGCGCAGATATTGACGGCACCGCTTCCAGATCATATCAACAATACCATCATCCAAATGGGATTTGAAAATGCTGTCCCACAGGCAATTCCAAAATTTGCCACAGATATAAATTGAGGTGCAAAGAACGTATGTCAGCAGAAAATGATCTGAAACTTGTTCTATTCGATTTTGATGGCACCTTATGTGATAGTGCTGCAACGATTATCAGCTTGATGCAAAAAGCAGCTTCTGAAATTGGACTTGTGCTTCCTGAAGAAAAGATAATTCGGGGCAATATTGGCTATGGGGTATCCCATGTGGCGCTTGAATATACGGGCGGGAATGCTGGTTTAGCTGAGGAATTCGCCATCACCTATCGCCGGCTATCACAGCAAGCCTATTATCAGCCAAACCCGCCGCTAGACCCGTTATTCAAGGGAGCAGTTAGCTGTTTAAAGCAGCTTGCGGATGAGGGGTATCTGTTAGGGGTTGCAACAAATAAATCGCGCGCACCCCTGACGAGCTTGCTGGAGCGTCATGGTATATTACCGCTGTTTGACGTGATTATGAGCGTGGATGATGCGCCTGCCAAACCCTCTGGTGAGATGGTGCGGGAGGCATTGCGGCGCGTTGGCGTAGACAGGGGTAATGCAGTACTTGTTGGGGATACCATTATTGACGCAGGGTGTGCCATGGACGCTAACATTAGCTTTATTGGCGTATCGTGGGGGTATCACCCTGTGTCTGCTTTACAGGAAAAAGGGGCAGCAGAAATTGTTTCTGAATTTGCAGATGTGCCAAACGCTATTGGAAAAATAGTGTCATGAAAGCAAAGATGAAACGGTTTTATCAAGATGTTGAAACGGCATCTATTGAGCAAGATGGCAAAGCTGTTTTTCAAATTTTGCTTGACGGGCGTGTATTGAAAACACCTGAACAGCACCCCCTTCTTCTTGAAAATCAAAAATTAGCTGAGCAAATCGCGTTAGAATGGCAATCGGTTGAAGAAGATATTGTGCCTGCACATATGCCGTTATTTTCCTCCGCAACCACGGTCATTGACAGAGTAACGCCCCAAGCTGACAGTTTGCGTGAACAACTTGCTGATTACCTGGAAAATGATTTGATTTGCTATCGTGCACCGATAGAGGAGCCAGAGCTGCGCGCTTATCAGCAAGCGCATTGGGATGAATGGCTTGCTTGGATAAGGGATGAATTTGGTATTGAGTTAGCGACGCAGAGCGGCATTATGCCTGTCTCTCAATCCGGGGATTTGCGCGCAAGATGCGCTAGCATCCTTGCAGATTGTGATGATTGGCAATTATCCTGTCTTGTGCGTGCTACCCAGCTTTGCGGCTCATTTGTGCTCGCTTGGGCATTTATATGCAGAAAAATTGATTCAGACAGGCTATTTGAATTAAGCTTTTTAGAAGAGTTGTTTCAGAATAAACGTTGGGGTCTTGATGAAGAGGCTGAACGGCGCCAACACCATATAAAATCAGAGCTAAAAGACATATCTGCCTTTTTTGAAATGCTAAAGGCCACATAAATTACGGTTTGGTCTTTGGGGGAGAGGATGAAAACATGCAAACAATTTTGGATGAATTAGAGCAAAAGCGGGAAAAAGCACGTCTTGGTGGCGGCGAAGCCCGTATTGCAAAACAGCATGAAAAGCATAAGCTTACCGCAAGAGAACGTATCGAGCTATTGCTAGATGACGGCTCATTCGAAGAGTGGGATATGTTTGTCGAGCATCGATGCCATGATTTTTCCATGGAAAAAAACAAGGTGCCTGGCGATGGGGTGGTAACAGGTTTTGGCCGTATTTCTGGTCGTCCTGTATTTGTCTATTCACAGGATTTTACAGTGCTTGGCGGCTCACTCTCTGAAACCCATGCGGCAAAAATTTGTAAAATTATGGACCAAGCGATGAAGGTTGGGGTGCCTGTTATTGGTCTGAATGATTCTGGCGGTGCCCGAATTCAAGAGGGGGTTGCATCCCTTGGCGGATATGCTGAGGTGTTTCAGCGTAACGTACTTGCTTCAGGTGTTGTGCCGCAAATCTCACTTGTGATGGGTCCGTGTGCTGGCGGTGCGGTATATTCCCCTGCCATCACCGATTTTATCTTTATGGTGGAGGGCTCGTCTTACATGTTTGTAACAGGTCCTGATGTGGTAAAGACCGTTACCCATGAAGATTTAACAGCCGAAGAATTAGGCGGCGCAAGCCAGCATACAAAAACCTCTGGGGTGGCGCATGGCTCCTTTGCAAATGATGTTGAAATGCTGATGCAAACCCGTAAATTAATGAGCTTTCTTCCGCTTTCAAATCGGGATATGCCGCCGCGTATTGATACAGCAGATATCGCGGACAGACCGTCCCCTACGCTGGATCAAATTATTCCTGAAAATCCAAACATGCCGTATGATATGAAGGCTGTGATTACTGAGATTGTTGATGATGGTGATTTCTTTGAAATTCATGCGCAATTTGCAGCGAATATTATCTGTTGTTTAGCACGGATTGAAGGCAGAACGGTTGGTATTGTTGCTAATCAGCCGCTTGTGCTTGCAGGGTGTTTAGATATTAACGCCTCACGCAAATCTGCACGCTTTGTGCGTTTTTGTGATGCGTTTAACATCTCCGTGGTGACCTTGGTAGATGTACCTGGATTTATGCCAGGCATGTCACAAGAAGCAGGCGGCATTATTAATCACGGGGCTAAATTGCTATTTGCATATGCTGAAGCAACTGTGCCGAAAGTCACGCTGATTACACGCAAAGCCTATGGTGGTGCGTATGATGTGATGGCCTCAAAACATTTGCGGGGTGATGTAAATTATGCATGGCCATCTGCTGAAATCGCGGTGATGGGTCCTGATGGTGCAGCGCGCATTATCTTCCGCGATTCAGCTTCTGACCAAGCAAAGCTAGATGCTGCCACAGCAGAGTATCGGGATAAATTTGCGAACCCGTTTGTTGCAGCAAGCAGAGGCTATCTTGATGATATTATCATGCCGCGTAACAGTCGCAGGCGGATTGCACGGGCGCTTGAAATGCTGCAAGACAAAGAGCTCGTTAACCCGCCTCGGAAACATGATAATCTGCCGCTTTAAAAGGGGGGAGATAAGGTTTGAGATGTGTGAAGTGATACAAAAGAGATTGCCAGATGTTTTCTAAAATTCTAATCGCTAATCGTGGTGAAATTGCCTGCCGCGTCATGCGCACAGCCCAAAAGATGGGTATTAAAACTGTTGCTGTATATTCTGAAGCTGATGCACAAGCCCCGCATGTAAAAATGGCGGATGAGGCTGTATTGCTAGGCGGTGCTGCGTCTGCTGATAGCTATTTGAAAGCAGATAAGGTCATTGAAGCCGCACTGCAAACCAAAGCTGAAGCCATTCACCCCGGTTATGGGTTTCTGTCTGAAAATGCAGGCTTTGTTGAGGCAGTGAAAAAGGCTGGGCTCGTATTTATTGGCCCTGATGCGCATGCTATCAAAGTGATGGGCGATAAAATTGAATCTAAAAATTTGGCACAATCTTCTGGTGTATCGTGTGTTCCAGGAACAGATGGTGCGATATCCGATAGTGAAGAAGCGAGGCGTGAGGCAGCACGCATTGGTTATCCGGTGATGGTGAAAGCTTCTGCTGGCGGCGGCGGTAAAGGCATGCGTGTGGTCTCTTCTGAAGCCGGGCTTGAAGATGGGATGCGTTCTGCTATGACCGAAGCTAGAAACGCATTTGGTGATGACAGGGTATTCATTGAAAAATTTGTGCTCTCCCCACGTCATATTGAAATTCAGGTGCTTGCAGATAGCCATGGGAATATTGTTTATTTAGGCGAGCGGGAATGTTCGGTGCAACGCCGCCATCAAAAAGTTATCGAAGAAGCGCCATCTCCTTTCATAACGGACGCCACACGCAAAGCGATGGGCGAGCAGGCAACTCAGCTTGCAGGCGCTGTGAATTATCTTTCTGCAGGTACGGTAGAATTTATTGTTGGTGCAGACCAAGATTTCTATTTCCTTGAAATGAATACAAGATTGCAGGTTGAGCATCCTGTCACTGAACAAGTGTATGGACTTGATTTAGTGGAATGGATGATCCGCATTGCAGCAGGGGATAAAATTGATTTTACCCAAGCAGATATAAAGCCGCAAGGCTGGTCCATTGAGGCGCGTCTATATGCAGAAGATTCAGAACGCGGTTTCTTGCCCTCTATTGGTCAGTTAATGCGCTACAGACAGCCTGTGGGTGCAGGAGTAAGGGCAGATACAGGGGTTGAAGAAGGCGGAAAAATTTCCATCTATTACGACCCGATGATTGCAAAGTTAATCACTACTGCACCCAGCAGACAAGAAGCGATTGATAAGCTTATTCTAGCCTTATCGCATTATCAAATTGCAGGGGTGTCCACCAACCGTCAATTCTTAATCGCCATTCTTGATGATGCAGATTTTCGGGCTGGACAGATGGATACCGGCTTTATTGCTTCAAAATTTGGCGATGCGTTTAGCCCGCCTCTGCCCTCTACAGACGAAGATTTGGGCATGTTATTGGGGATTGTTGCAAGCCATTATGTGCGTGCGCAATCCCAGCTTGATTATTCAGCTTCAAACGGGGGCAAGCCTACTGAATTGGTGGTGCAAGTGCCAGATGGGGATGCGTTTAAGAGATATCCTCTAAGCTGGTCTGCTGAGGCTGATTTTGACAGGGTGCACATAGATGGGCATGAATTCCATATTAGCTCGCCCTTCAATCAGTCTCAATCAAAGCTAGGCTTTATCTTTGATGGGGCAGTGAATGATATGCCTGTGGCTGCTCAAATTTGGCCAGATGATCATCATTACACAATCGCCTATAATGCGATGACAGTGTCAATGCGCCTGTTTCCTGCAAAGGCGGCAAAGATGCTTGATTATATGCCGCTAGATACTTCAGGGGCTTCTGATGCGCTTGTCACAGCACCGATGCCAGGTCTTCTGACAGCAGTTTCTGTTCAGACAGGCGATATTGTGCAATTGGGGCAGAATGTGGCTATTATTGAAGCGATGAAGATGGAAAACACCTTAACAGCTGGCATGAAAGGGCGGGTTGTGCGTATTTCATCACAAATTGGGGATAGCTTAAATGTCGATGATGTTATTTTAGAGCTTGAGCCTGTGGGGGATGATGATTAACCTCGCCCCAAAAAATAAATAAATAAAACGCGATTGTAAAAGCTGTGTGGAGGTTAGGTGATGCAACGTAAAACGCCCTATTCACAAGCTGAAAAAGCGGTCTTGCAATGTGCAAACCCTGCCACAAAACTTGATATTGGTGCGCATAGCGCCAATCTTTTAGCTGAGCTAGAAGGGCTTATTATTGCCCAAATTCCTATTAGCCAGATTATTTTATGCGCCACATTAGTGGATAGCCTCCAGCATGAAGAAACTGAATTTAGCCAAGATTCTGCCTATTACGATGATGCAGGTGATGGGCTTGCATGGCTAAATCGGGCGGAGCGCGAGGCCTTAGGATGGCTTCGGGCAAGGCGTAATCAGCTTGTGCATTTTGAAGGTCTAGCAGAGGGAATGACAGGTCAGTATCACACTGTTGATAAAGCGCGTCTTACTGCTGATGCAGACCGCGCCCTCAAAGCGATTTTGCCGTTATTAGAAGAGCGTGAAATCGTAGGGTAGGGTATTACTAGCTTTATTTATCCGTGAGCCCCATTTCAGCCCCCTTGCCAAAGAAAGTGGGATAATGGGTTTGCAGGGCCATATCAAATTCAGCCTCGGACGCCAAATGTCCCAACTCTGCCATCGAGGTAATGCCTCCATCTGTTACCCCGCATGCGATAATACCGTCATAATGGCTTAAGTCTGGGTCAATATTCACGGCCACCCCATGCATGGTTACCCATTTGGAAATACGCACGCCAATAGCTGCGATTTTATCTAGCCGGTGCGGCTGGCCAATATCGTCTCTGGCAACCCACAGGCCAGGGTTGCCCTCACGTCGTTGGGTGGTGATGCCAAAGCTTTTCTTAAGGGTTTGCATCATCCAAGCTTCAAGATTGAAAATATAGGCTCTTAAATCACGTTTCCGCTTGTTTAAATCTAGCACAGGCCAGATTATCCGCTGTCCCGGCCCGTGATAGGTCCATTGCCCGCCTCTGCCTGTATTGCGGATAATGTCAATATGAGGGGGGGTGCGCTCTAACAGCAGGTCTGTTTCTTTAGCAGAGGTGCCAGCACTATAAAGTGGGGGGTGGTTAAGCAGAAAAACGCTTTCGCCTGCATTGCCTGCGACAGTTGCGTTATGGTGGGCTTGCATCTGTTTAACCGCCATATCATATGCGGTTAGACCGTCCCATATTTGCCAGAATGGATGATGTGTCATGGAAGTTAGCATAGCAAGACAGAAGATAAATTGCACCCTTGATCATTTTGTCATTAAATGGGATAACAAGCGCCTATCTGTCCTTGCGTGGGCAATAGACGTGCGGCTGTGGCGGAATTGGTAGACGCGCAGCGTTGAGGTCGCTGTGGGGCTAATACCCCGTGGAAGTTCGAGTCTTCTCAGCCGCACCATTTCTTACCCATCGTACCCACGATACCCACGTCAACCCATTGTTATCCCGAGCTTTTCGGTGTGTAACTGTGTGGGTGGTTTTGCTGTGGTACAACAAAGAGTACAACATTTTCTCTGGCAAAAGAGTGGAACTTACTACTTCGTCAGAAGAGTGCCTAAGGATATTCAGGAACATTATACGTCTTCTAGGGT
>CBFHYP010000022.1:0-29471 GCA_965660095.1 Puniceispirillaceae bacterium (SeqCode) | reverse complement strand
ATTGGAAATTATATGCGTAAATGACGGCTTTATGAGTAGATTTATGCTGTAAAACCATACAATTTAAAGCAATGCTTCTGTCTTTATCAAAATATGAAAAAGATTATGTGTTTGCTTTCAAAAGGCCTCAAGCAAAAAGAACAAGCAAGATAGACAGGGTAATGAGTGCAATTGCGCCATATTCTATAGTACTGATTCTTTCTTTAAAAATACTGCCTGTAACAATTAAGGTGATGAGTAATTCAACCTGTCCAACAGCCCTGACAGAGGCAACATTTTCGAGTGAAAACGCAATAAACCAACAGGCTGTTGTAATCGCACCAAACAAGCCAACCGGCCAGCATTGACGCCAATGGACAAACGAGCCTTTAAATTCATGGCGCACAAAAACAGCAAGCAATATCCCCATAATCACCGTTTGCAGCAGGGTCGAACAGAAAGCAGACATCGAGGCGCGTAGCACCAAATCAGATGAGCCAAGCGCTTCGGTTGCAGCTCTGAAGCTTACTGTTGAAAGCCCTAAAAATGCACCTGTCGCTAATCCGATACCAGTTTGTAGTGAAATAAGGGATGGCAATAATCCAGCAAGACCAAGAGAAGATTTATGAAAGGAAAGCATCAAAACCGCAATCACGCCAATAATGATGGCAATCCCGATTTGCAGACTAACAACCTCGCCAATGATCAAGGCTTCAAAAATTGCAGCTTGAAGCACTTCGGTTTTTGAAAAAGCAGTGCCTGCTGCAAAATTGCGATGGTTAAATAACGTCAGAAGCAAAATAGTAAAAATGACTTGGGTCAGCCCGCCAATAGAAACCCATACCCAGAAAGAAGTATTGGTTTCTGGCAACGGCAAATCATTAAGGAAGCTCCATAGAACCAGCCATAATGCGGCAAAAGGAAGGGCATAGGAAAAACGAATATAACTTGCGCCAAAATCGCCAATGGCTGATTTCATTTTTTTCTGCCCAGCAGAGCGCAATGTTTGTGTTGTTGCTGCCACAAAGGCAAATAATACCCATAATTCCATGACAAAAATCTAACTTGTGTATGCCTAATGCGTAGAATGCGGGAATTTAACTGCCCTGACAAATCAATTCTGAAAGCACGCACATAAGCCGATTAAACAGATAGATTTGCGTCTATTCTATGGTATAAAACCACCGCAAGCTTTTTATAGATAGTTTTTAGCTAGCCATGACGTTTAGCAGGGCAATAGCCGGTACAAAAATTAAAGAGGGAAGATTGAGATAATGCGTATTCTTGTAACAGGCGCGGCAGGTTTTATTGGTATGCATCTCAGCATACGTCTTCTTGAGATGGGGCATGAGGTTATTGGTCTAGATAATCTAAATGACTATTATGATGTTAGGCTAAAACATGCCAGACTGGCTCATATTACCAAACCTTCCCAGGTTGACTGTGATAATCAGTTCCGTTTTTTTGAACTTGCACTAGAAGATAAAGCTGGCTTGGAAAAACTATGTGATGCGATGCGGCCTGATATTATCATCAATCTTGCTGCTCAGGCTGGGGTTAGATACAGCCTTGAAAATCCGCTTTCCTATATTAATAGTAATGTTATTGGCTTCACCCATATTTTAGAGGTTTCGCGGCATTATGAGGTGCAGCAACTGATTTATGCAAGCTCGTCTTCTGTGTATGGGCTGAATGAGAATATGCCTTTCTCAGAGCGGGATAATGTTGATCATCCGCTTGCTTTATACGGCGCGACCAAGAAATCAAACGAGCTTCTTGCCCATAGCTATAGTCACTTATTTGGCTTGCCAACAACAGGCTTGCGGTTTTTTACGGTCTATGGCCCATGGGGGCGGCCGGATATGGCGCTGTTTAAATTTACCAACGCAATTATCAATGGTGAGCCAATAGATGTGTATAATCATGGCGAAATGGTAAGGGATTTCACCTATATCGATGATATTATTGAAGGGATTGTAAGGCTTGTAGACCGGCCAGCAGAAGCTGATCCAGCCTTTGAACCAGCGCATGCAGATGCAGGTACATCATCAGCGCCGTGGCGTATTTTCAATATTGGCAATGGTCAGCCAACCCCTTTAATGGCGTATATTACAGCGCTTGAAAATGCCCTTGGGCGTGAGGCGATTAAAAATTTTATGCCGATGCAGCCAGGGGATGTCCCTGCAACATCTGCTGATACTTCTAGATTAGGGGAATGGGTAGGGTTTAGGCCAGACACACCTGTTGAGATAGGTGTAAAACGTTTTGTGGCTTGGTATAAGGATTATTACGGGCATTAATATTGCATAAAGAAAAATGGCCCAGAAGATAGGCAAGGGCCATAGCCAAGACAGGTCAGACGATGGGTTCAGTGCTTTATGCATATTTTTGCCAGTTTAAACGCTGGCATGAACAGCTTGATAGATTCAGCTGGCTCACGCCTTATCTGCGCCTCGATAAGCCAATTTCAACGTTCATTTTAACTCTCTGTGTGCTTGCAGGGCTGTGTTCAGTTTGGATGAATGTAGGGGTTCGCTCTGAGCAATATGCAAAATGGGCAGAAAACCCTGAAATATTTGCCCTACAAGATGGTACGCCCTTATATACCACCACAGACGCCCCCTATTTTATCGGCAAAGCTCAAACCTTAAAATCACAAGGCTCTTTTCAAGCATTCAATGAACGGCGCGTGTTTCCGGTGAATAGAGATGCGTTTTTAAAAGAACCTCCCCCAGATTCTGTTTTTGATACTGAGCTGTTGGTGGTTTTGCTTGCATGGCTCTCTGATAATGCAAGCCCAAAGGCGCTTCTTGAAACAGGACATTTTCTAATCCCTATCACTGCAGGCTTAACGGCTATCATGGTCATGCTAGCCTTTGGTGCGGGGGGGTATTGGATTGAGGGCGGAATTGCAGGGGCAGGAAGCGGGTTGTCATTTGCCACCTTGGTTAGGACAGGTGCTGGCAGAATTGACACAGACCAGCTGAATGTAGGGTTATTTTATCTGCTCATTGCCGCAGTGATCTTTGCAAGTCGAAGCAAGAATTTCAGACATGCTATCTGGCTTACCATTGCGGCATGTCTGTGCAGTCAGCTTTTTTTATGGTGGTATGCCAAGGCTCTATTTGTATGGATGGCTGCTGCAGGGCTGGTATGGCTAAGTTTATATCAGCATGAAAATATCAAGCGCAGCCTCATCCAGGTGATTTGCTTTGTCATTTTAGGGGGTGCCGCATTAAACAGTTTTGGATTAGGTGACGCTTATCTTCGTGATACATTTCAAACAGGAGAGTTTATATTTCCAAACACGTTTGATACCATAACAGAAATATCTAAACGAGATTGGCCAGCGATTGCACAATCGATGACAGGCAGTGTTTCGCTGAGTATTTTTGGTACAATTGGCTATGTTTTATTCTGCCTTCGTCATCCGCATATTGGCGGTGTATATGCCCCGGCGCTTTTGTTTGTATTTGCGTCCTTTATCGCAGGCAATCGGATGATTTTCTACGCTGTGCCTGTCATTTGGTTTGGTGTTGGCTGGCTAAGCATTACGCTGATAAGAGGTGTTTTTTCAGCATGGAAGAACCAGCTATCTCAACGTGTTGCAATAGCCTGTGGAGCGACGGGCTGTTTCACGCTTGTGTGGGTGCAAAGCCCAACTGATTTACTGCAAAGACCTAGTTTTCCTGCACCCATTGTTCAAGCACTTGCCTCCCCCGTCCTGCAAGGAAATCCTGATGCAGTGCTTGCAAGCTGGTGGGATTATGGCTATAGCGCTCTGTTGTTTAATGATGGGTATGTTTTTCATGATGGCGGTTCTCAAAATAGACCTCGAACCCATTATATTGCAAGGGGCTTGCTATCTTCATCACAGGCAGAGCTGGCGGCGATTTTAAAGTTCATTGCGGATGATGGGGAGCGTTATGTGTTCACTGACGGCAATGATTTTAACATCATCGAACAAAAAATTTCCCAAACAGGCACACAGCAGGCTGTAGCGCCTATTTATTTATTTTTGACAAGTCAGATGTCGCAATGGATGCCGAGCATTGGAAAACTTGGCGCATATGATATAGCAAAAGGAAAGGCACTGCTGCCGCCAGCGGTTTTGGGTAGAAGAATGCATGGGTATCTGAGCTTAAATTGTAGTCCAACTGGACAGCAATATAGATTGCAGTGCGGGAATAATATGCTTCAGCTCAATACAGGCGAGCTTGATAATAAACAGGCTTTTTCAGCATTAGTACAAGCTGATGCTGGCAAAATGGGCTGGGCAAAACAGTTTGATGAAAATATTGTACGGCCAATTTTATTTATTGATCAGATAGCTAATGCAAGACCAAAAATATCTGCCATAGCACCACAAATCTATTTCTCAAACCATCATCAGATGTTCCATCTTGGTCAAGTGGATGAACGTTATTTTGAGATGGTTGAAGATAATTATCCGCATAGCAGAACATTTAAATTAAAATAGCGTCACACCAAGGGGCGTAACGCTATTCATATGTGATGCCCTTGCTAGCAAAGCTAGGGTGTACTGCAGAGTAAGCTTAGTCGATTTGGGCAAGTATTTGGTCAAGACTTGCTTTCGCATCCCCATAAAGCATCCGAGAGTTATCTTTAAAGAAGAGCGGGTTTTCAATCCCAGAATATCCTCTTCCCTGACCTCTTTTTGAGATGATAACTTGTGATGCTTTCCAGACCTCTAATACAGGCATCCCTGCAATAGGGCTGTTAGGGTCTTCCTGTGCAGCTGGATTAACAATATCATTTGCGCCTAAGATGATAACCATATCTGTATCTGCAAAATCTTCGTTAATCTCGTCCATTTCAAGCACAATATCATAAGGCACTTTTGCTTCTGCGAGCAGCACGTTCATATGTCCTGGCAATCTGCCTGCCACAGGGTGAATAGCAAAACGCACCTGCTTACCTGCAGCACGAAGCCGTCTGGTTAATTCAGATACCGCAGATTGCGCTTGTGCAACCGCCATCCCGTATCCAGGTACGATGATGATATTAGAGGCTTCTTTTAAGTCCGCCGTAACAGACGCAATATCTGTTGCAACCATCTCGCCTTCAACTTCCATTTGCGGACCAGAGGTGGTGCCCCATCCCCCAAAGATTACCGAAAGGAAGTTTCGGTTCATCGCTTTACACATGATGTAGGATAAAATTGCACCAGAAGCACCAACGAGGGCACCTGTGACAATCAGCAAATCATTGCCTAGCAAGAAGCCAGTTGCCGCCGCAGCCCATCCTGAATAGCTGTTTAACATGGATACAACAACAGGCATATCTGCACCGCCAATCGCCATCACCATATGGATACCAAACACAAAAGCAATTGCGGTCATCACCCATAATGTCCATGGGCCTGCATGGTTCATATATAAATAGCCTAAGTAAATAGATGCAACGACCATTGCGATATTCAGGATATTACGCCCCGGTAGCACCAATGCTTTACCATCTAATACGCCAGCAAGTTTTCCATAGGCAATGACAGAGCCTGTGAAGGTTATCGCGCCAATAAATACGCCAACAAAGATTTCAACTTCATGGATAATAAGCTCAGCACCGAGCAATCCTAGTGGCGGATTTAGATCAGAATTAATGCCGATAAACACGGCCGCTAAACCCACAAAACTATGCAGTGCGGCAACCAGTTGCGGCATGCCTGTCATCTCAACGCGCATCGCAACAATGCCGCCAACAACAGCACCCACAACAAGCAATGGTAATAGGGTTCCAGTAATGGTTACATGCGGGCCAAAGATTGTGCCAAATACCGCAAGCGCCATCCCGACGATACCATACCATACCGCACGTTTAGCACTTTCCTGACCAGAAAGACCGCCAAGGGAAAGAATAAAAAGAACAGAAGCAGCAATATATAAAGCTGTGACAATATTTTCAGAAAGCATAATGATATCCCTTTAGCTCTTTTGGAACATTGCAAGCATGCGCCGCGTAACCATAAAGCCGCCAACAATATTGATGGTGGCGATACACACAGAAATTGCTGCCAAGATGTTTACAAGCCCATCTGGAGAGCCAAGCTGGAGCAAAGCACCGATGATGATAATCCCAGAAATGGCATTTGTGACTGCCATTAACGGGGTATGAAGCGAATGGCTTACATTCCAAATCACTTGAAAGCCGACAAAACATGAAAGCGCAAAAACGATAAAATGCTGCATAAAGCTAGCAGGTGCATAATTACCGATGAGCAACATAAATAAACCGCCAATCACCAGCATGCCGGCCTGACGTCTGCCAATAGCTTTTTCTTTTGCCAGTTCAGCAGCAGCTTTTTCTTCTGGCGTTAGTTCAGGTGCTGCAGGGGCAGCTTGCTGCTTGCCAATAGCTTGCACTTTTGGCGGCGGTGGCGGGAAGGTAACCTCACCTTGATGCGAAATTGTTGCCCCTCTTATCACATCATCTTCCATATTGACGTTTAATTGGCCGTCATTTTCTGGTGTTAAATCATCCAGCATATGACGAAGATTTGTTGAATATAGGGTGGAAGCCTGATTAGCCATTCTGCTTGGGAAGTCTGTATAGCCAACAATTTTTACATTATTGTCTGAGACTACAATCTCACCAGCGCGTGTGAGATCACAATTTCCGCCTTGCTCGGCCGCAAGGTCAATCACCACAGAACCAGGTTTCATCAGACCAACCATTTCAGCAGGCCATAATTTTGGTGCAGGGCGTCCAGGAATAAGGGCTGTGGTAATAACAATATCTACCTCAGGGGCTTGTTCACGGAATAACGCCATTTCTTTTTCAATGAATTCAGGGGAGGCAGGCTTTGCATATCCGCCTTCACCTGAGCCATCTTCTTCAAACTCAAGCATCAAGAATTCAGCACCCATTGATTCGATTTGTTCAGCCACCTCAGGGCGAACATCAAATGCGCGCACGATTGCGCCAAGGGATTGTGCCGTGCCGATAGCCGCTAATCCAGCTACACCTGCGCCAATGACAAGCACTTTTGCTGGCGGCACTTTACCTGCGGCTGTTATTTGTCCTGTGAAGAAACGCCCAAACTGATTGCCAGCTTCAATAACAGCACGATAACCCGCAATATTGGCCATGGAGGATAAAGCATCCATTTTTTGCGCACGGCTAATCCGCGGCACCATATCCATTGCTAATGCAGTAGCACCTGTCCTCGCAACAGCCTTTAGCTTGTCTTCATTTTGTCCAGGCCAGAAAAAGCTAATAACGGTTTTGTTTTTATCAAGCTTTTTAAGCTCAGCCTCATCAGGGCTATGCACTTTCAGAATTACATCTGATTGCTTATACAGATTTGCAGCTGTGCCAATAATCTCAACCCCAGCATCAGCATACATCTCATCTGTGAAACCAGCCAGTGCACCAGCACCTTTTTGGATCATGCAGCTATGTCCTAATTTCTGAAGCTGTTTTGCGCTGTCAGGGGTAAGGGCTATGCGTGCCTCACCAGCCATTTTTTCAGCAGGTACACCAATTTTCACTCTGGTATCTCCTTCAATTAATCGTTCTTAATCTCATCATTTTTGGTCGGCTCAAATAGCTTGGAGATGCGCCTATACAAAAGGCGATGAGAAGTTTCACCATATTAGCGATCTTTTTACGCTGAAAAATACTAAAAAAAGCAATTTAGCTAAAAAAATCTGTAAATTTTTGGAAACAGTTTTAGATAAGCTGCTAGTCAAATCTATGCGTAGCGCCATATATAAATTATACAGGCGCAAACCAGTAATGTGGAAGATGGGATTACAATGGCTGAATATGGACATAAATCGCAAATGGGTGGCCGCATCAAACGCTATGCACGAGTGACTTCTGCGATGTCTGGGCTTGCAGCGCGTGTTGCGGGTGAGAGATATCTTGGCATGGATATAGACAGGGATAAACATGCCGCTCAACTGCGTGAGGCTTTGGGTAGCCTGAAGGGCCCATTGATGAAGGTTGCGCAAATCCTATCCACCATCCCTGATGCGCTTCCAGCAGAATATGCAGATGAGCTCGCAAGCTTGCAAGCAGATGCGCCTTCGATGGGATGGCTGTTCGTAAAAAGACGCATGGCAGCTGAATTGGGGACTGACTGGCAATCCCTTTTTGCAGATTTTGAACGTCAAGCAGCTTCTGCAGCATCTTTAGGCCAAGTGCATAAAGCAACCTCACTTAGCGGAGAGAAGCTGGCAGTAAAACTGCAATATCCTGATATGGCCTCTGCGATTGATGCAGATTTAAGACAGCTTAAGCTAGTCTTTCAGCTCTATGAAAGATTTGATAGTGCGATTTCAACACATGATATTTATCAAGAACTCTCTGACCGGCTAAGAGAAGAGCTTGATTATCAAAGAGAGGCCGCCAACCTAAGCCTTTACCAATATATGCTTCGTGATGAGGGTCAGGTAAAAATGCCTGATGTGATACCAGATTTATCCTCTAGTCGGGTGCTCACAATGCGCTGGATTGAGGGGCAAAAGCTGATGCAATGGCTTGAGGGTAAGCCTAGCCAAGAACAGCGCAACCAAGTTGCCATGAATATGTTTAGAGCGTGGTATGTACCGTTTTATTATTATGGCGTTATTCATGGTGACCCGCATTTAGGAAATTACTCTATTGATTCCGATCTCAATATTAATTTGATGGATTTTGGCTCTATTCGGGTATTTCGGCCTGATTTTGTGGGTGGGGTAATTGATTTATATCGCTCACTTGCGACTTCAGATCAGGATTTAGCAGTTCAAGCCTATGAAAAATGGGGCTTCCATGGGCTAGATAAGGAAGCAATTGAGGTTTTAAATATGTGGGCAGGCTTCATTTATGCCCCATTATTAGCGGATGAGGTGCGGCCAATTCAGCAAATGCGCGGCGGCACAGAAGGGCGTGAATTAGCTACCAAGGTGCACCAAGAACTAAAGCGGATTGGCGGCATTAAACCCCCCCGCGAATTTGTGTTGATGGACAGAGCCGCCGTTGGGCTAG
Source organism: Puniceispirillaceae bacterium (SeqCode) (assembly GCA_965660095.1). Lineage (GTDB taxonomy): Bacteria > Pseudomonadota > Alphaproteobacteria > Puniceispirillales > Puniceispirillaceae > WTJO01. The sequence goes on along the minus strand of CBFHYP010000022.1, from coordinate 20,498 downwards.
GCTCGGTATTTATGCATCTTTCTGCAGAGGTGAACTGGCATCGCTTGTTCCACGATCTCATTAATGAGTTTGATACATCGCAACTAGCAGACAGGCAAAGACAAGCTGTGCTTGGTGCAGGTCTTCCGCAAGATATTCTGTCCCAAGGATAGACGGCTTAACCGTTTACGATACAGCATCGCTGATAAAGACTAGCCAAGGACGAACCCTTAATTTATGATGGGGTGCATGGCTTATTAGGCTTCGAAGCTCATCAGGCCTCGTAGCTCATCAGGATAGAGCGACAGATTCCTAATCTGTAGGTAGCAGGTTCGAGTCCTGCCGAGGTCACCACCACTCCTAAAATAAAAACATTGCTGCGGTACAATAGAGGCCTAAAACGAAAAAAACCACCTCAGTAAGCAATAAGGTGGTTTAACGTATTTTTGATGTAGGCTTAGTTAAAACTAAAATCCCTCGCGCTCTAGACGCTTGCGCATTAATTTGCGAACGCGGCGTGTAGATTCTGCTGTCTCGCGTGCACGGCGCTCAGATGGCTTTTCAAATGCACGGCGGTTTTTCATCTCACGGAACATCCCTTCACGCTGCATTTTTTTCTTCAGCACACGTAAAGCCTGATCTACATTATTATCGCGAACAGCTACATACACAGCTTAGCACCTCATTTTCTGACGTTTTAAATCAATTACATATCCGTTTGAGCTAATGTCATACGGTCATGGGCGGGCAGATTATCATAGAGTTTCAATAATTGCAAACAATTTAGCGCCTGTACTATATCACCAATCTTATGGTGGCTGATATTTCATCTGGCTTGGCGGTAATATGCGCGCAGAAATCACCGTTCATATTTCTATTAGATTTGATATTTAACAGCCAGATTTGATATGGTTTTAGCAGAATAACGCGCTATATATAAAAAAGCGGCGTTAGAACAGGCAACGAGGTGTTGTAGTGCAGGAAATAGATAAAGATAGCTTCATTGAAGCATGTATGGCTCATATTCCGTTCGACGGCTGGACAGAACAGGCAATGGCGTCTGCCTGTGCAGATTTAGGTCTTGAGCTATCGAGCTGGCGGCAGGCTTTTCCAGCAGGCGTACAAGATGCATTCATCCATTATAGTACCTATGTTGATACAAAAATGGTGGATGGGTTTGAGATATGGTATCGCGACCAGCCATCAGGGGTAGTTCCGACTCACATTCAAATTAGGCAGTTGATTCTGCTCCGTCTTGAACAAGCACAACCCCATCGTGAGGTGGTGCGAAAATCGCTTGCTTATCTAGCACGACCAGATACCGCAACCCTTGCACCACAGCTTCTATATCGCACGGTTGATGCGATGTGGCGGGCGGCTGGTGACCGTTCAACCGATTATAATTTCTACACCAAACGCGCGACTTTATCAGCAGTATATAGTGCAACCTTGCTTGCATTTTTATCAGACGAATCAGAAGATTTAAGGTCTACAACCGCGTTTTTGGATAGAAGGTTAAAAGATATATCGCGCATTCCAAAAATGTCTGCACCAGTGCGTTCAGCAGCAAATGGGGTCTTTTCAGGGCTGCGGCGCATGACTGAAATGATGATGGCAGGAAGACAGCGTTAATCCCTCACTCTAATCGCCCCCTATAATCTCATAGCTGGTTGCTCAAATCTATTGCTTGAGGTAGATAAGGGTATTTATCCTTCTTGAAATTGCAAAGTGACGGATGATACGATGCCCATCAAAGTGCCAGATAATTTGCCTGCTTTAGATATTTTGCAAGCTGAACAGGTCGACCTTATCACTGATAAAATAGCTGAGCGTCAGGATATCAGGCCTTTGCGGTTGCTGTTCCTGAATCTTATGCCCAAAAAGAAGGAAACTGAAATTCAGTTTGCAAGGCTTTTTGGGGCAAGCCCTTTGCAGGTCGAATTGCTGTTGATGACCACAGCAAGCTATACCCCTAAAAATACTGAGCCTGCTCACTTGCGGCGGTTCTACCGGCAGCTTGATGATGTGAGAGATCAGTATTTTGATGCGCTGATTGTCACCGGTGCACCCATAGAAACCCTGCCTTTTGCAGAGGTGAGCTATTGGCCTGAATTACAAGAAATTATGGATTGGTCAGCAAGCCATTGTTTCCGGCGTTTAGGGATTTGCTGGGGTGCACAAGCCTTGATGTATCATCAGTTTGGTCTTGAAAAAATCCAGATGGATGAAAAATTATTCGGGGTTTTTGATCATGGCCTGCCCTCAGGCGGCAGCAGGTTAATGCAAGGCTTTACAGATGTCTTTCCAATGCCTGTATCACGCTATACCGCAAATAAGGCTGAGGATATCACCGCATGTGGTCTCGAAATTTTAGCCCAATCTGAAGAGGCTGGGGTCGGCATGGTACGTTGCCCAAATTCTGGTGATTTATTTGTGCTAAACCATTTAGAGTATGACGCAGATACCCTTGCAGCAGAATATTTCAGAGATAAAGATGCAGGGTTAGACACAGCCCTGCCGGCGCATTATTTTCCGCAAAATGATGATGGTTTGGAGCCAGTGAATAGATGGCGTCCTTTTGCGTTTTTATTGCTGATAAATTGGCTTAATGAGCTGTATCGGGATACCCCTTATATTCTGTCTGAGATGAAGCGTCCTTAATCGATTAGCTTTTATTTTTGGCAAATCCTTAATCAGGTTATCATATCCCCTTTATTGCATTTCATTGATGAAATAAGGAGGGGGATATGGGTTTAATCTTAGTGCTTTATTATGTGCCAATAGTAGTGGCAACAGGGCTATGTTTTCTGGCAGGTTGGGCATGGTATCATCCTGCATTATTTGGCGCAAAATGGGCGGCAGAACAGTCGCACCGAAAAATGCCTGATGATTTTCAAGCTGGCATGACGCCTGCGTTAATCGCATCTACACTAGATAGTTTATTAACCTCAACATTGACCATCACCTTGTTTGTTATGCTTGGCTGGTCTGGGGTTGTTGTGTTTGCCTTATTGATGGTATCAGGCAGTTTTGCTTCAAACTGTTTTAAGGGCGGCTCTGTATCGCTATGGTATATTGATGTAGGGTATATACTGCTAAGGCTTGCCATTGCTATGATGGTCTTAACAGCTTATTTCAAGCTTTATTCAGGCTGATAATTGATGATGCTTGCGGCATGTTAGACAGGGGTTGTGAAATGTCCCATTTTGCGCCCTGATCTGGCTTGTGTCTTACCATATAGGTGCAAGGCAATATCAGGGTTCTTTTCAATGTCAGCAAAATGCGCCATATCGTCCCCAAGCAGATTTTGCATCATAAAATCACCTAAAGCTGTTGTATCACCTGCACCAGCACCTGAAATTATTCGGATGGTTTGGGTGAACTGGCTTGTGATACAGCCCTCTATTGTCCAATGAAATGAATTATGCGGGCGTGGGGCGATTTCGTTGAAAATAACCTCGCCATCTTCGGTAACAAAAGCTTCTAAGGCTAACACGCCGAATAGCTGAACAGCCTCAGCGATTGCAAAAGCTGCTTTTTGGGCTTTTTGGATAATCACATCATCTGCATCAGGGGAAGGGGCATGGGTGCGATATAATATCCCGTCCTTATGCTCATTTTGCGCAATGGGAAAACATCCCATCTGGCCATTTTTATCACGCCATACCAACACAGAGATTTCGATTTTAAACGGCACAAAGGTCTCAAGAATTGCTTCTGATGTGTGTAATTGTGACCAAACCGTATCAGCATCGGCGGTGCTGTCTACTCTGATTTGGCCTTTGCCGTCATATCCTTGTTCAGTTGTTTTTAAAATGGCTTTGCCTTGCAGCTGTTGGAGCGCTGTTTTGAGCTCTTGTACTGAGGTAATTAGCCAATAATCAGGGGTGGCAATACCAAGGGATTTTGCAAGATTTTTTTCCCGCAACCTGTTCTGCGCAATATGCAATGCTTCTGCACCTGGTGAGGCAGGGATATGCGCGCCAAGAATACGCATCGCAGCAGCAGGTACATTTTCAAATTCTGACGTTACGGCATCTATTTCAGAAGCAAATTGCATCAAAGCTTTTTCATCTGAATATTCAGCTTGGGTTGTTTTATATGCAACTTCCGCAGCAGGGCTATTTTCTGCATCTGGTGCAAAGATATGGGCTCTCACCCCCCTTTGTGCGGCTGCTATTGCGAGCATTCTGCCAAGCTGGCCTGAGCCTAATATACCAATTGTTTTAATGTTGATATCCACTTCTTACGCGCCTTTAGGGCTGGCGGCGACGCTATCTGTCTGGGCTTGACGCCAATTTTTTAAAGCAGTTGCAAGTGCGTCATCTGATAGCGCAAGGATTTGTGCCGCCATCAATCCAGCATTTTTTGCCCCTGCCTCTCCAATGGCTAAGGTACCTACGGGAACGCCGCCTGGCATTTGAGCAATAGATAATAGCGAATCCATGCCGTTAAGCGCCTTGCTTTGTACCGGTACACCTAGCACAGGCAAACAGGTATGCGCCGCTATCATGCCAGGCAAATGAGCCGCACCACCAGCACCTGCAATAATCACCTTAACCCCATTATCAGCCGCCGCTTCTGCAAATTCGCTTAGCCTGTGCGGGGTGCGGTGGGCAGAAATAATCTTCATCTCAAATTCTACGCCAAGAAGTTCCAGCATATCAGCTGCATGTTTCATGGTTTCAAAATCAGATTGGCTGCCCATACAAATAACGACTGGACAAATAACGACTGGACAAGTGGCGACTGGTTCGGATGTGGTCATCAAAAAACTCATTAACTAATGGTGTATATATTATGCAATAATATCGGGAAGAATTTTTTCTCTTATCCTGCCTAATTCATCTTTCAAATATAATTTGCGTTTTTTCAAACGTTGAATCTGAAGCTGGTCTGAGACAGGGTCTTGCATTAATTTTTCAATAATTTCGTCAAGGTCTCGATGCTCAGTGAGTAAATTATTCATTTTTTCGATGAGTGCAAGCTGTTCTGGGTCACGCGTCCCATCAGGGTGCATGTCGATAATATCAGACATAATTTTCTAACTCTTATCCCCGGATGTGATCAGCTAAATGAAGCTGAGCTTTTGCAGCAACAAAATGTTTGGCCATCTTCTTATAGCAAAAATGAAAGATTGAGTAAATCTGGCAAACATAATTTCATGCACATATTGATAATTTAAGCAGGGCTTAGCGCTTGGCCTTTCGATGCATTTGAGCTAAAAAAACGGATAGGTCTAGGGGTAAATCATTTTTTTAAATATATGGGGGAATTTTATGCAACAGAATTTTGATCAAATTTCTAGCCAGGCACTCGCTGACCCGAAAGGGTTTTGGGCAGATAAATTGAAAGATGTGCATTGGATTTCACCACCTCAGCAGATTTTAGATGAAAGCAATCCACCCTTTTATCGCTGGATGACTGGCGGGGAGATAAATGGATGCTACAACGCAGTAGACATTCATGTCGAACAGGGCAGAGGCGATGATATTGCGATTATCTATGATAGTCCAATAACAGACTCTAAAGCGAAAATTACCTTCTCAGAATTACAGGAGCGCACCGCAAGACTAGCAGGGGCAATGCAACAGCGCGGCATTGGCTATGGCGATAGAGTGATACTCTACATGCCGATGATAGCAGAAGCGGTGATAGCGATGCTTGCTTGTGCTAGAATTGGCGCAATCCATTCTGTAGTATTTGGCGGTTTTTCTGCTGCTGAGCTTGCGAAGCGGATTGATGATGCCCAGCCTGATATGATTCTCACCGCTTCTTGCGGGGTTGAGCCCACCCGGGTTGTCGCCTATAAGCCAATGGTAGATGAAGCGATAGAAATTGCTTCATATAAGGTGCGTTCGGTGCTTTTGCTTCAGCGTTCGCAACACCACGCTGAGCTTATTGAGGGGCGTGATGAAGACTGGATGGATGCGATATCAAATGCACCATTGGCAGATTATGTGCCAGTTAAATCTGAAGACCCTGCCTATATTCTATACACCTCAGGCACAACCGGAAGCCCAAAAGGGGTGGTGCGCCCAACTGCCCCGCATATTGTAGCCTTGAAATGGTCAATGCAGGCTATTTATGATTGCGGGCCGGGCGATGTATTTTGGGCAGCATCAGATGTAGGCTGGGTGGTTGGCCATTCTTATATCGTGTATGCACCACTATTTGCAGGCTGCACGACAATCGTTTTTGAAGGCAAGCCTGTGGGAACACCTGATGCTGGGACTTTCTGGCGGGTTATCTCAGAACATCAGGTCAGAGCCATGTTTACTGCACCTACCGCGATTAGGGCTATCAAAAAAGAAGACCCTGCGGGCAAGCTTATTGATCAATTTGATCTATCGCACTTCAAATATCAATTTGTGGCAGGGGAAAGATGTGACCCAGATACATTGTTCTGGCTTCAGGATAAGCTTGGTGTTCCGGTCATTGACCATTGGTGGCAAACTGAAACAGGTTGGGCGATTGCGTCTAACTGTGTTGGCATTGAGCTGTTGGAGGTAAAACCAGGGTCAGCAAGCAAAGCTGTACCAAGCTGGGATGTGCAGATTTTATCTGAAGATGGCAGGCAATTGCCCGCAGGGGAAATCGGTTCTATTGCCGTGAAACTGCCAATGCCGCCAGGCACATTGCCAACCTTATGGCGTAATGATGACAGGTTTGTCTCAAGCTATATGTCCAGATTTGATGGGTATTATGAGACAGGTGATGCTGGCTATATGGATGAAGATGGCTATTTATTCGTAATGTCACGCACAGACGATATTATCAATGTAGCAGGGCATAGGCTATCGACTGGCGGCATGGAAGAGGTGCTTTCAGGCCATCCTGATGTTGCAGAATGTGCTGTTATTGGGGTTGCTGATGCGCTGAAAGGTCAAGTTCCCATGGGGTTCGTCGTGCTAAAGTCAGGCGTTGCGCGTGCAGGGGATGAAATCCTATCAGAAATTGTGCAAAAGGTACGTCAGGATATTGGACCTGTTGCTGCATTTAAATCAGCAATAATCGTCTCACGTCTGCCGAAAACACGTTCAGGTAAAATTCTCCGGGCAACCATGCAAAAAATTGTGCAGGCAGAAGAATATAACATACCAGCAACGATAGATGACCCTGTGATTTTAGATGAGATTTTGGATGCTGTTCAGCGAGCAGGATTGCTACAGCAAAAATAAAACCCCACAAAAGCAAAGGCCAGATGAAAACCCATCTGGCCTTTTATCAATAATGCTGTGGCGCAAAAAATACCCTATGGAATTTCAGATAGGTTAGCAGCTTGTTCTGCGTCTTGTTTGGGCTGACCACCAGCTTTTTCAATTGCAGCATTTAAATCTTGTTGGCTACATAAGCCAAGCATCGCTGGGTGTTTAGCTTGAATATTCGCAATGTTCCAATGAGACTTATCCCTGATTTTTGCAATCGTATCTTTGGTGGTGCCAATAAGCTTGCCAATTTGCGCATCTGATAATTCAGGATGGTGCTTCACCAACCATGCAATTGCATCAGGCTTATCGCCGCGACGCGCAACAGGCACATAGCGCGGGCCTTTGGTGCGCAAAGCAGGCTGGGGCAGGTTAGAACTTGCCATTTTCAAACGCAATTCTGTGTCTGCTTCACATCGTGTAATTTCGTCCTTGGTAAGCTGGCCATTTGCGGTTGGGTCGAACCCCTGCATGCCAGTGCCGATTTCACCATCTGCAATGGCCTGAATCTCAAGGTGATGTAATCCACAAAAATCACCAATTTGTTCAAATGTCAGCGCTGTATTGTCGATTAGCCAAACTGCGGTAGCGCGCGGCATCAGTAATTCTGTCATTTGTCTTTCACTTCCACATAGAATGATTGTGCATAAAATCTTGGGTCTGCGGCTTTTATCATTAAGCAGCACTCAATGATAAAAACGGGCAGCATGCTCAGAAATTTAAATGTCTGGAATGCTTGTGCTATTTTTATATCACATCTTTTGCTATAAATGCAAAGAGATGTTAACTAACCAGTTAGACAGCTCCATAGACAAATACTCTAGGGCTTTATTTTTAGATGATATGCGCTGGTTGGTTTTTGAATCGGGGGGATGAAAATGGATGAGTTCGATGATTTGAAACCACAGAATGCTCCTGCAAAATTAGACCATTGGAATATTGCAGATTTAGAGAATTATATTGAAAGACTTGAAAGCGAAATCACGAATGTAAGACAAGTGATTGCGCAAAAAAAGTCTGTTAGCAAAGCTGCTGAAGCGTTATTTTCTTCTTCCTCACAATCTTGAAAGTTCTGGTGTAATAGGTCATAGCATGGGTATGCGCGGTAAAAGAGTGTTAATCACAGGCGGTGTTTCTGGCATCGGGCTTGCTATCGCAAACGCTTTTGCGCAACAAGGCTGTGCGTTGGTGTTAGGCGGTATGATAAAAGATGAAGACCAGCAACCGCTCATGGATAAAATGCTCGCTTTAGGCGCTATATCCTGCACGATAGATACAACAGATATTTCTGATGGCATAGCTGCACGCAAGATGGTCGAGCAGTTCTGCGCAGATAGTGGCGGTATTGATATTTTGGTAAATAATGCAGGCATTCAGCATGTTGCGTTGGTTGAAGATTTTCCAAGCGATAAATGGCAGGCTGTTTTAGATGTTAATCTTAGTGCGCCATTTCACCTAGCGGCTGCGTCCATCCCGTCAATGAAAAATTCTGGATGGGGGCGTATCCTTAATATCGCATCTGTTCATGGGGTAGTGGCTTCAGCCCAGAAATCTGCATATGTAGCTGCAAAGCATGGGCTTATCGGCCTTACAAAGACGATTGCGCTTGAGCTTGCTGATACGGATATCACATGTAATGCAATTTGCCCAGGATGGGTGAGAACACCGCTTGTGGAAGCCCAAATAGCCGAACGTGCAAACGCTTCAGCAAAGAGTGTGGAGGCAGAAGCCGAAGCCTTAGTGCAGGAAAAACAACCTACAGGAAAATTCATGCAGCCTGAGCAAATCGCAAATATGGTCTTGTTTTTAGCAGATGAAAAAGCGCAGAATATAACAGGCTCAGCATTTACGCTGGATGGTGGATGGACAGCACAATAGTTTGGCTTGATTAATGATATTTCTCTCAATCGCTCTTATTTCATTTTTTGTGTGCAGTCTGATTGTGCTGACAGCCGCATATCATGGGGTGTTGCTATCCTCTCACCTTAGCGGCCCACAAAAATTGCATGAAGGGTATGTGCCTAGACTGGCAGGTTTAGGGCTTATATCTGGGCTTATTTGTGCAGTATTATTTGCAGGTGCTGAGCAGGCATTAGCACTATGTGTGCTATTATCTGTCTTGCCTTTATTTATTGCAGGCATTGCCGAAGATGTAACGGGGCGAATATCCCCTGCTATCAGATTAGCGGCAACATTATTTTCTGGCTTATTATTTGTGCTGATGTGTGAAACCGTAATTTCGCGAACTCAGTTTGAGCTCATTGACCTGATGCTAGAGGTGAGATGGGTTGCCATTCTTCTGACCATTTTGTCCATCGCGGCATTTAGTAATGCAATGAATATGATAGATGGGCTTAATGGGCTGTCTTTCGGCACAGCATTATGTATGAGTATTGCTATTGCTTTTATAGGACAATCTCATGGGGATGGGATGATTGCATTTCTTGCATTTGGATTTGCCGCTGCTTGTTTTGGATGTTTCATTTTGAACTTTCCGTTTGGGCGCATTTTTTCTGGAGATGGCGGTGCTTATTTGATGGGCGGGGTTATTGCCATGTTAACGATTTTGCTCGTTGATAGAAATCCAAACGTATCTGCTTTTTCGGTGTTGTTGATAATTCTATATCCATTTTATGAAATGATGCGGACTATCGCGCGGCGCCTTTTAACAAGAAGAGATGCAATGCTTCCAGATAGGAAGCACCTTCATTCACTTATTTTCAGCTATCATGCACGCAAGATGGATAGGAAATGGGCTAACCCACTTTCAGCTATGGTGATATGGGTTTTCCCAGCTGGTTGCTGTGTTGGTGCTGTTATCTATGCGCACTCTACTATCCAGCTAGCTATCGCTATGTTAGCATTTGTTTTTTGCTATGAGCTTGTCTCTTGGATGTTAAAGAAAAGTCTTAGTCGTAAACCATCTTAATGGCTTAGATTTCTGCTAGGGGCTGCATCCATTCAGGCAGGATCACAGATAATACTTGTCCTGTTTCATCTGTTATTGCTTCATCGTTTTGGCTGGCAGCTATCGCATCAAGCCGAAGTGATGATAGGGCAGTTTTGCCATTTTGGTTAACCGAAAGAATGCACCCTATTTCTTTTTCTTGCCAGAAAAGGGCGTGGCCAGTGGTAAGACTGTTTTGAGCTGCGGTGATGGGCACAATTCTGCGCTTCACAAGCCCGCGATAATGGGTGCGTGCCGTTACTTCCTGACCAATATAACAGCCTTTTTTGAAATCGATTGCGCCAAGATGCTCTAAACCTGCTTCTAGCATTAACGCCCTATTTGGAATTAAGTCTTGGGCTGTTTGCGGGATGCCATGCTTGATCCGGCATTCCTCCCAATCAGCATCATCAGATAGGCTTACCCCCTCGCTCAATTCATCGGGAATTAAGCATAAAATTCCCAAAGCGGGGTGACGTTCATCAGAACGGCAGAGTATTTCCGCATCTAGATCATGGATAGCGTGATTATGGCAGTGCCCGATAATCACGCCTTGTATCTCTTCTAGCTGAATAGGGCGGCGCAGGCGGTACATCATCAATCTTTGCAAGAGTGGTTTTAGCTGTTGTGCTTCGGTAATGCAGATAAATTGGTCTTCACTTTTGCGCACAATCAGCATATCGAACAGAATACGTCCTTGCGGGCTGAGCAGACACGCCATCCGCGCTGTGTTTTCATCCAATCTTTGGATTTGCGCTGTAAGTAGGTCATTAAGAAAATCGCCTGCCTCTTGGCCTGTGACAGATAGCGCTTTCATATGCTGATGGTGGAATATTTTTAAGCTCATGGGGTGGTTATCCGTCCTGTATATCTGGTCACATAAAAATGGCGTTTAGTTGCCCAAGGGCATTTTTTCGCCGCTGGTTTTACCGCAACATAACCTTCTTCTTGGGTGAGGTTGAAATGTTGGGTGCAGAAAAGATATTTCACCTTTAGCACACCATCATCAATTTCTATCTTGCCGACTTTTTTGCGTGTGACTTTTATCTTGCGCTCATCAGAAGAAAAACACTGCCCTTGTTTTGCGCCCTTGCAAGCTGTCTCATCTGACCATTTATTTCGAAGATAGCTTAAATTATCGCCCACCACTTCAAAGCCTTCATCATCCAGCATTTTGCATCCATCTTCTGGCGGGGTGGTGCGTTTCGCAAACTCGCAGGTAAACCATACTCCCTGCAATTTCACAGTTTTCTCATCTGCAAGGGCAAAGCTAGATGCGAGCGCATAAAGGCTTGCAAAAATTGCCACACACAGCAGCCAGATAATATAGTGATAAAAAGGTTTTTTTGTCACAGTTGGCAACCTGAACAGTTTAGCCTAATCTTTTAGATAGTAAAAACTAGCATAAATTAAAAGCTGTTAGGGATAAATTACCTGTAGGTGGAAAATATGAAACAGCATCATTTACGCCCTATTTTAAATGGCGAACTTCATACAAGGCCGTTTCATGATTTTGAAGGCACTGGCCGTTTTATCCGCTTTGTATATCTTATTGATGGCACAGAAGATACGCTATTTAAGCAGATTAATCACTGGCTATCCGCACATAATATGCCTGTTATTGCCCCTGATGAGAAATTTAGGCGTCAGGCGTGTGACGGTTTTGCCTTGCGTATAGAACGCCATAATGAATTTGTAACGGTCAGTTTTATTGCGCATGATCAGCCAAAAGGCGCTGCTAAAGCTGGAACATTACCAAAGACAGCGTTTGATAGTGCTGCACATCCTCATTTGCCTTTTGATTTAATTGAACAGATTAAAACGCCTGTCTTTCATGCTATTTGGTTAGAGATTGCATCTAAATCTCCGAAGAAAATTTCGCCTGAAAAAGTATGCGAAATGCTCTCTTGCGGTTCCGCTGCATCCTCACAAATCTCAGGTGGTGCAGGGCAGGTGCATTTTAGCTTTGATAATGATGAGAACGGGTTTTCCCGCGCGATTTTATTCAATGATGCAATTACCCCATCTCGGATGGGGCGGATTGTCTTGCGCCTGATTGAGCTTGAAACTTACCGTATGTTAGCGCTGCTTGGCTTGCCAGTTATCCGTAAATATGGCCATGAATTAAGTGAGATTGAGGCCGAATTACAGCATTTAACGAGCGCCATTAGCACATTGATATCTGATGCTTCAGGCCATGTTGGCAGTCTGTTGCCGCAACTCTCACATCTTGCCGCACAAATTGAAAATATGTCTGCAGAAACAGGCTTTAGACTATCTGCAACAAATGCATATCAAGAGGTATTTTACGCCAGAATGGGAAGGCTCAATATTTCACGTCTTGATGGTCATTTAGGATTATACGGTTTTTTGGATAGACGGATGATGCCTGCCTTGCAAACTTGCGCAGCATTTTCTCGCCGGCTTGATGATTTATCGAAGCGGGTAGAGCGCACAGGCTCATTGCTTCGAACCCACACAGAATATCTCATTCAAAATCAGAATACTGATTTGCTTAGCTCGATGAATAAACGGGCGCAGGCACAGCTTCGTTTGCAGCAAACTGTTGAAGGCTTATCTGTGATTGCAGGCACTTATTACGGTGTTGGGCTGGTTGGTGTGCTTGCAAAATCACTTCCGCAAGAAATGTTGAAAATGATGTCTGTTGATGTCGTGAAAGCGATCAGTGTTCCGTTTGTTGCGGTGATGATTGCACTCATCTTACGTCGCGGCACACATATTGTGAAAAAGCTTTCATCATAAGGGCGTAAATACCACCCGTCTTAGCAGATTAAACCAGATAAAGGGCATCATCATATTGATAATGGCCAACATGCCAAGCAAAGCCATAATGCCTGTTAGCCCAAATCCAGCGTCAAACATCATCCCCATTACCACAGGTGATAATGCGCTTGAGAATACATTCAATGGTGAGGCTAATGCTTTAATTTCGCCTAGCCATCTGGTGCCATATCTCTCTGCGAGCAAGGCGTTGATAACAGGCTGCATGACCCCGCCTGATGCACCAAAACAGATGAAAAATAACGCTAACATAAATGGGCTTTCTGCGATGTAAAGCAGAAGGCATGCAATCAGCAAAAAGATTTGGGCAAAACTTGCTACTTTATGGGCAGTGAAGCGGTCAATCAAAAAGCCTGCACATATCGCGCCGCCAATAGCAGCGCATGCATACCAGATATATTGTGATGACCAGACCCATAGCGGGACATCCTTTAAGGCTGCGATGTGGATTTGATGAAAAAATATGCCTGGGATAACAAAGCCTGGGATCATCATGAGCCAGATAATGACCGCCCAAAAAACAATGTCTTTTTTAACCTGGCTACGCCGAAAAGCAGGCATTTCATCTGGCAAATTTTTAGCATTATTTTTATCCTGATGCGCTGGGTTTCTGCCAGGCCCATCTTGCATCTCGGTGCGGATAGTAAGCCTAGTAATAAATGGCGCAAAGCTTATAAATGCGAATATGGGAAGTGCTATCCATAGGTTTCGCCAATCAAAATAGGCCAGTAAAAAAATGACAATCAGCGGGAATAAAGCCTCACCGATATTCATGCCAAAACCTGAGAAAGCAAGTGCTCTTCCGCGTGCTTTTTGATAGCGGCGTGCTACAGCTGTGGAATAGACATGATACATCATCCCTTGCCCTGTAAGCCGCAAAAAATAAATGCCAATGGTCAGGCTGATTACCGAAAACACGAATGAGAAATGCAACGCTGCAAGACACACAGCCGCAAGCGTCATCACCGATAGACGAGGCACAGAGATAGTATCTGCAAGCTTGCCAACCCAATATAGGCTAATCGCAGATGCGGTGGTTGCCATTGCATAATAACTGCCAAAACCGCCATGGGTTAAATCAAGCTCAACTCTAATTTCTGCACTGAATAAGGAAATAAAAAAGGTCTGGCCAAAACTTGACCATAGGGACATTAAAATTCCATAGAATAAAAAGCGCCATTCATATTTAATGAAGCGAAATGTGCTTAGAGGTTTGGCTGAAATCACTATCTATTCTGCCTTAAAGCTAGGGGGTGCATCTAACCTAACTATTTTATCCGGCAAACGCTAATGTAAAAGCAGCTTTAATGCCGCGATGGACAAAAAGCCTGCTCCATCCACCTTACCCTATCTTCCGTATCAAGCATATCATGGCTGCTGTGAGAAGTGTTACATGCGCCACATTTTCTACGATGAAGCACAGAGATGAAAAGGGTGAAGATGATGATTTTGAACAGCTTTGGATTTGTTAAGAAATGTTCATTCATGCTTCTGCTCGCTATTGGCATGAGCAGTTGCAGCAGCCCCGATGTTAGCGCACATCGTGATGCTGAGCCTAAATTATCGCTTGAAGAATTTTTTACAGGCAAGAGTGTTGCTTATGGCATTTTTGAAGATAGGTTTGGGCAATTAAAACGCCAATTTAGGGTCGAGATTACAGGCATGCGAGATGCGAGTAAGCTGGTTCTGGATGAGGTGTTTTTATATGATGATGGAGAGAAGGCTAGACGTATTTGGACCATCACAAATCTTGGCAAGGATGAAGATGGGTTAACAGTTTATCAAGGTGAGGCAGAAGATGTGCTTGGCTTTGCTAAGGGCAAGGCTGCTGGCAATGTATTAAATTGGGCCTATGATATTGAACTTGATATTGGCGATCAGATGCTAAAAGTTAGATTTGAAGATTTCATCTATCAGATGTCTGATGAATTAGCGATTAACCGTGCCCATGTTACGAAATGGGGGGTTGAGCTTGGCACTGTCACTTTAGTCTTTTTGCGTGGCCAGCTTGCACAAACAGCACTTCCTATTGACCTTGAGGTCTGGTAATTTTCGCCACACATACCTATTTCTAAAAAGAGTAGCGACAGAAAAATTGAGGGCCACACCATGGATGACGCACTTCCAGTTTGGGATTTGTCAGATTTATATAGCTCAGATGCCAAAAAGCGAGAGGCTGACCTTACACATATCGGCAAGCAGGTAGACCAGCTCGCTGAATATAAAGGCAAGCTTGCAACACAAAGCCCAGAGGTTATCGCTGAAGTAATTGAACATTATCAGCATATCTCAGAAATGCTGTCACGGATAATGTCACATGCAGATTTAGCGTTTGCTGCTGATATGGCGAACGCTGAAAATGCAACACGCGCCCAGAATATTCGCGAAAAACTATCTGATATTTCATCTAAATTATTATTTGTTGAGCTTGAACTCGCTGAAATGGATGAGCAAGCCTATCAAGAGGCGCTAAAAGATGCGCAATTTTTTAACTTTGAGCCTTGGTTGCGCAGGCTAAGGCTAACCGCCCCTTATCAGCTTGAGCCTAGATTAGAACAGATGCTCGTTGAACGTGCGCCAGCAGGCCGAGGCGCGTGGGTTAGACTGTTTGATGAGACAGTTACAGCGCTAAAATTTGATTTCCAAGGCAAACAGGTAAGCGAGGCTGAAATCCTAAACGCAATGTCCGATCCAAACGGTGAGAGGCGCCGCGAAGCAGGGCAATCTTTTGCTAAAGTCATGTCTGATAATCAGCGTCTGTTTGGGCTGATTATGAACACGATTGTGAAAGATAAAGAAATTGATGATAGATGGCGCGGTTTTGACCGCCCTGTCTCATCACGCAATTTAGCTAATGATGTAGATGATGTGACGGTAGATGCGCTAGCAGATGCTGTGACCTCTCGGATGGCAGACCTTTCGCATCGCTATTATCAGATGAAAGCTGGCTGGATGGGTGTTGAAAAACTCAATTGGTGGGACAGAAACGCACCTCTGCCAGGCGATGATGACAGACGCTTTAGCTGGGATGAAGCTGTGGGTATTGTTCATTCTGCGTTTGGCGGATTTGATGCTGAGATGGCCGCGCTTGCACAACAATTCTTTGATAAAAAATGGATTGATGCAGGGATTCGTAACGGCAAAACTTCAGGTGCTTTCTCACACCCTACTGTCCCATCTGCGCATCCTTATATTTTGATGAATTATGATGGTAAAGCGCGTGATGTGATGACCCTTGCCCATGAAATGGGGCATGGCGTGCATCAATTACTTGCGGCTGAAAAAGGGTATTTAATGTCTGACACACCGCTAACATTGGCTGAAACAGCCTCAGTTTTTGCGGAAATGTTAGCCTTTAATAGTCTGGTAGAAGCAACAGACGATCCTGCAAAAAGAAGATTTTTGCTGGCAGGCAAGGTTGAAGATATGATGAATACGGTTATCCGCCAGATAGCCTTTCATAATTTTGAAACCCGTGTTCATGATGCGCGTAAACATGGCGAGTTATCACAAGACGAGCTTGCAGAGATTTGGATGGAAACACAGACACAAGCGCTTGGCCCTGCCATTCAGCTTGATGAAAGCTACCGTGTTATCTGGAGCTATATTCCCCATTTCATCCATACCCCATTTTATGTATATGCGTATGCGTTTGGGGATTGTTTGGTGAATGCGTTATGGCAGAAATATCAAATCTCTGATGCGGCGCAAAAACAGACCTTTATCCAGCATTACAAAAATTTGCTAAGTGCTGGCGGAACGGTGCGATATGACGCTGCGCTTGAGGTATTTGGGCTAGACCCGCAAGATAAATCATTCTGGCATCTTGGCTTGGATATGATTAGAGGGATGATTGACGAGCTGGAAACCTTATAAAGCTAGCTGGCTAGAAAATATGGTAAGGGCAGGGGAGGTTTATCCACCTGCCCTTGCTTCTCACTATTCTAATCGTTGCGTAGCTCAAGCGTTTTCACCACTGCGTCTGTGACCATTTGGGTGGTGGCAGTGCCGCCTACATCCGGGGTCATAATGCCTTCCGCGCAAACCTGCTCAACTGCTTTCATCAGTTTTTCAGCCTCTGCGTTATATCCAAGATGTTCGAGCATTTGTGCCCCTGTCCAAAAGGTTGCAACAGGGTTTGCAATGCCTTTTCCAGTGATGTCAAAGGCCGATCCGTGAATAGGCTCAAACATGGATGGGAAACGGCCTTCAGGGTCGATATTGGCGGTAGGGGCTACCCCAATGCTACCTGCTAATGCACCAGCTAAATCAGATAGAATATCTGCATGCAGATTTGTTGCAACAATCGTATCAAGGCTTTCAGGCTGAAGGGTCATCCGCACTGTCATCGCATCCACCAACATTTTATCCCATGTAACATCAGGGAATTCTGCTGCTACCTCTGCTGCGATTTCATCCCACATTACCATGCCGTGGCGTTGTGCATTTGATTTTGTGACCACTGTTAAGAATTTGCGTGGGCGTGCTTGTGCCAATGAAAAGGCATAACGCATAATGCGGGTAACACCGGTGCGGGTAAAGATAGCAACTTCAGTGCCTACTTCTTCTGGCATGCCTTTATGCGCCCGCCCGCCATTACCAGAATACTCGCCTTCTGAATTTTCACGCACAATCACCCAGTCTAAATCACCAGGCCCTTTATTGCGCAAAGGTGCTTGAATGCCTGGTAGAATTCGGGTTGGGCGTACATTTGCATATTGATCAAACCCTTGGCAAATAGGCAGGCGAAGCCCCCATAAGGTAATATGGTCAGGCACGTCAGGTGCGCCCACAGCACCAAAATAGATGGCATCAAATTTCTTTAATTGCGCTAGCCCATCCTCTGGCATCATCACACCATGGGTTTTATAATAATCTGAGCCCCAATCGAAATGGGTAAATTCAATCTCAAGGTCAGGATTTTTGGCGATGGCTGCTTGCACAACTTGAATGCCTGCTTCAATAACCTCTGGGCCAATCCCATCAGCTGGGATGGATGCAATATTTACTTTTTTCATGATGGTCTTCTACATTAGATGTTTTTTAATTCGCTCTAGCCTAGCCTAACCTAACTGGATGTAGCTGAAAAGCCCCTTGCGGTTGTTGGAGCTGTTTGGCTACGCCATATTTTTTCTTTTTTGCTTTTCTTCTGGCGGCTTTAAGAAAAAGCTAAATAGGGTAAAGCGAGGGCGCAACCCGATATCAGGCCGGAACGTGCCGTTCCCAAGAACAGGTTGCAGCGATTTATTTTGGTTCCATTCTCGCCTAACAATATAAAGCCCGCTTCCAATAATTAAGGACGCACCAAGAATAAATGACTGGGTGATAGTATCGTCAAATAATACAACGCCGAAAAACCCTGCCCACAGGATTTGCGAATATTGCATAGGTGCGATCACTGAAGCGTTTGATGATTTATAGGCGCCAACGATACAAAACATCGCCAGAAATCCTAAACAAGAAATCAGTGCTATGATGCCTAAATGCGATAGGGGCATAGGTTGATACACAAATGGAAGAACAGAGCCCATCAAAATGAAATTGCCAAACATCGGATATAAAAGCATTACAGATGTCTTTTCTTTTTGGCCAATTTTACGCGTAATCAGGGAATTTGCTGCTGCGCCCATCGCTGCTGTGATGCCTGCTAAGTGGCCGAATGTGAAGAAGTTAGTGCCAGGTTGTAGAACAATTAATACGCCTATAAATCCAACCATCACTGAAATGCCGCGATGGATGCCGACCTTCTCGCCTAAGATCGGGATAGATAAAATAGTGATGAATATAGGTGTTAAAAATAGCAATGCGTAGGTTTGCGCCAAGGGCAGGATGCTAAACGCATAAAATGCACAGAACCCGCTTATCGAAGTAGCGAGTACCCTGAATGCCATTTGAAAGGGGTGATGTGGCCAAAGACTTCCCGTTTTTGGGTTTCTTACAATGAATAAATTCACCAGCGGAAAAGAAAACAGAACAGAGAAGAATAATATCTGAAATGGCGTGTAGAAAGCGCCTAAGAATTTAACAAAAACATCATGCGTGGAATAAATCGCAAATGCCAACAAAGACAGAAACACACCCGTAACATTAGACTGCTTTGTGATAGCCATAAAATTTTACCAACAAGTTTGAATGTTAAATGCTGTAGTATAATAGACCATTTAACGTCAATCCGTTAGCACTATCCGCTATCTCAATTCATTTGCCGTACTTTTTACAAATATGGCTGTGCCTTTGGTATTGGGTACAGCTTGGCTTAGCCCATTCCATATTTTTTTTCCTAAAAATTAACCTGTCACAAAGAAAAAGCGGCAAAAATTTGCCCCTTCTCCATCTATTCGGTGGTGTGTGGTGTTAGGCTATTTCAAAATGTGTGCTTTCGTTAAAGCCTGTAAAACCTTCTAGCACCATAATGTCAACACCATTAAGTGTCAAAACTCATCATAGTCGATTTCAATGCCGACTACTTTGTAGCGAGCAAATGGATCTTTTCCATCCCAATCGTCTGGCATCTTAGATCTTAACCCTGCGTCTGAAAGGCGTTTGTGCTCTTCGATAGTGACTATGCAGACACGATAAAGATCGCTTAGTTTATTGCGAACACTTTGCTTATCTGGTCTTTTAATGTCACGAAGCGACTTAACAATTACATTAAGTGGAACGACATGTTCTACTTGTGTTTTGCCTTTGGAGACTTTGGCAGCGCTTGTTCTAGGTATCTTTTTTCTTTGACTGGTTGAGTGAAGACCCATCTCTTTATTTTGCCAATACTGGTGCAAAGCAGTGTAAAGATTTCTCCTGCATTCGTTTTCAGTGAACCCAAAATCTTCTGCCGCTATAAATTGTTCTAATGCAAAAAGAATGAAGACTAAATTCTCTCTATTTTCACTATTGTTAGAGGGTGAAATTTGTTTCTCTATAGACTGCTCAACCTTCCCGTCTGGAAATTCAACAACACGACTTTTTGAGTGATGCTCAAAACTCTCCATGTCATGGGTGTTAGAGGTTGAAATTTGTTCCTCTATAGACCGCTCAACCTTCCCGTCTGGAAATTCAACATCACAACTTTTTGAGCGATGCTCAAAAATCCTCTGCATGTCATGGGTATTCGATGCCGAGAGTGAGTGTGTTTGCATGATTGGGATCGCTATCATTAGCGCCTGGCAGATGATTTGATTGTCTCTCCCTGTAACTTCATCCATTCATCTACCTCCTTACTAATTCGCTATCGCAACTTTTACCAATACTAGTATCAACGCTATCCCAACGGTTTCCATAAATGCCTCCAGTCTAATTCGTTAGCCACATACTCTTGTTGTAAATTATCAATCAGTTCAATATGATGAATGTTCAATGCGTTGATTAGTTTTTCTGGAGACATTTTCATTTCCGATAGGTTGCAAATAATCGGAGAGGGTAATAACATTAAATGTTTAACACAAGTAAAAATATAATATTTATGTATAAAAAGCACGCATTAGATGTATATAAGGCACATTTTGTGTATATTTATTCTTCTGCTTTATCCTGTTCCATCAGACTAGCTAGCAAGGCTTCAGCTT
>CBFHYP010000021.1:0-33329 GCA_965660095.1 Puniceispirillaceae bacterium (SeqCode) | reverse complement strand
TTTTAGCCATATCAGATAGCCCCCATAATCCGTCTTCGTATATTCTCATTCAGCAATGCTGAGGCGATGATGACTAGCCCCAAAAAGACTCTATAGAAACTGCCATCAATGCCAGGAATATAAAAGAAGGCTTCTTTCGCAATACCGAAAATAAAGGCGCCAATGATGATACCAAGCACCGTTCCAAATCCGCCTGTCATCACAATTCCGCCAATTACCGCGGCTGCAATCGCTTCAAGCTCTTTTAGATTTCCTTTAGCGGCATCTGCTGTGTTTACTTCAAATACCTGACAGGTCGCAAAAATCGTGGCGCAAAATGCAGAAAACACAAAGAGCGATATTTTCACCTTATCTGTTGGTACCCCGTTGGCTTTGGCAGCATTAATATTGCCGCCTGTTGAATAAATCCAGTTACCTGCTTGGGTTCTAGAAAGAACCACATAACAGACAAGCGATAAAATCAGCCAAATCATCACACAAGAATACAGACCTGGTGCGAATTGATTGCCGAAATTATTCGTGTTCCAATCGATAGGGTTATATAGAAACCTGAAGACCGGCTCAAGAATATCCCCGCCGAAGAAATTGGCAACAGGCCTTGCTGTAATCAGCGTATCAATATAGGCTTTCGCAATATCAATATCCGTGACCGTGCGCGCAACAGCAGGCTCAATGACAAAATTTTCAATCCTGTCACGTATCGTGTTCGCCATAAATTCATTACCTGAAGCTTCTGCATTCAGAAGTGCCTTTTCAAGCGGTTGCACCCCTTTTTTAATCAGTAATTCGGTCTTTGCTTCAGCCACCCTTTGATAGGTATATTCAAGCTGAGCGCGCAACGCTTCGATTTTTTCCGTAGGCACGTTATCAAGCAATGCAACAAGCTGATCTTCAGGAAGCATGGCAGCTGCTTCGCGTTCCATCTCCCCATGGCCTGGCACATTCACGATATTCTTAATGTCCGGAATTTCAGTAACGGTTGTAGCACCTTTGATTTGATCAGGCCTGTGATTGAAAGCGCGCAACGATACTTCTGTTAAACCGCGCAAAAAGAATAATCCGCCCAAGGTCACGATAAAGGAGGGCAATCCTGAACGCACCACAATAAAACCCTGTAGCCAGCCAAAAAATAAGGTGAAACATAAGGTAATTAAAATAGCCCCAAGAGCAGAGACATTTTCAATATGGAGCAAGGTGAAAAACTCAATATGAACACCGCCATCAAACGAAATATAGGGGATAATAATGGAAAAGCCCCATCGCAATATCATCGCCATACAGGCGCCGGCAAAACCGATCATCGAGCCGATAGAAAGGTCAAACTCGCCTGCAATAATCAATAACCCAGCACCAAGGGCAATAATACCTAACTGCGATATCACACGTAAATTATTACGAATACCAAGCGCATTAAAACCTTCACCAGCAAACGGGTTGAGTGAAAATTCACCCGCCGGGATAGAAAAATACCCAAGCATGCCAAACAGTAAAAGCATCACCCCAATGGGGCCAATTTCAGGGCGCGCAATAAACGCTTTCAATGCACCGGCCTTTTCTAAGCGATCTGATTCTTTACGCGTAGATGATGAAGCGGTCATGATATTCTTCCCCAAGATGATGTAAAGCCCATGCTCTTAAAAACAAAGCTGTGTTACGAGCGAGGCATGAATAAAACAAAAGAAAAGGTATAAAGACAAAAGAGGAGCGGCAAAGAGTATTCTTTGCCACCCCACAATTTTCAAAAATTATCTGTCGATACCTGCAAGTGCAGAAACAGATGAAGCGTTTGACTTGTCAACAAAGCCTGGGCCTGATGGGATGTTTGCACCTGGCAATAGACCTGCACCATTATTGTATAGGTGTAGGACAATCACAGGCATATACCCCTGAAGGCGCTGCTGCTGGTCAATTGTGAACGCAACCTTACCTGCATTAATCATATCCATCACTTCTGGGCTCAAATCGAAGCATGAGTGGTGAACAGACATACCCAAATCTTCAATTGCTTTCTGCACACCTGCACATACGTGTGGGCCAACAGAAAGAACAGCGTCTACATCAGGGTTAGCCTGAAGGCCAGCCGCAGCACGTGTTGGGATTGTTGCAGGGTCATTCGAGCTGTCTACAAGCTTCACTGGAACAGCTTCACCATACCCATTACATCTGTCATTCAGTGCAGTGTTGTATGCTTCTTGGATCATACACAGCGCTTTTGAAGCACCTTCTGCTTTCGCTCTGTTACCAGCAGCTTGACCAGCAAGATATTCAGGTTGACCCACATGCATCAATGCGCCTAACTCAGCTGAGCTTTCTAGCCCTGAGTTCATTGTAATAACAGGGATACCTGCTGCTACCGCATCCTTAATTGCACCACCTAGTGCATCTGGATCAGGCAATGAGATTACCATACCATCTGGCTGTGTCGCAGCAGCCGCTGCGATTGACTTTGCCATATCACCCATATCCCCTGATGGGTTGAAGATATATTCAAATTCTGCACCAACATGACGCGCAGCATCTTCACCACCTTTTTGAACAACAGGCCAGAAAGGGTCTTTACCTTCGCCATGTGTAACCATCACATAACGTTCTGCCTGTGCAGCACCTGAAATCAGCATTGCCGCTGACAAGGCTAGTACAAATTTTTTCATAAGTTCCTCCAGAATTCCATTTGGACTTTTTTCATTACGGTTTTACCGCTTAATGACGATAATAATGATTCAAATATTTTGTAAAGCCTAAATTTGGAAAATTTATTGCTTTTCTTGTATGCTGGTTACACCCAGCCGCCATCTACAATATAGGTTTGGTTAGAACAGGCACTTGCCTCATCAGAAGCCATAAAGAGCGCAAATTTTGCAATATCGTCAGGAACCAGCTTACGTTTGACACATTGACGTTGCATTAATTCTTTCTCGCTTTCTTCGGTAAGCCACATGCTGACCTGACGCTCGGTCATAATCCAGCCTGGCACCACACAATTCACGCGAATATTTTTCGGCCCTAAATCACGTGCTAGCCCGCGCGTTAATCCCTGAATAGCTGATTTTGCGGTGGTGTAGCATGGCATTCCGCCTTGCCCTATCATCCAGCTTGTTGAACCCATATTAATAATTGCACCACCGCCAGCAGCTTCCATATCCCCAACAACAGCCTGAGATGCAAAAAGCTGATGTTTCAGATTAGTTGCAATACGTTCATCAAAATATTCTGAAGTCACTGTTTCAAGCTGATGCCTGTCATCCCGTGCCGCGTTATTGATAAGCACATTAATAAGGCCAAGGGTTTCACTTACCTCCCTAACGCCAGCTTTTAGCGCGTCAATATCGCGCAAATCACACTGCACCGCCAGCACCCTGTCACTATTGAGTTCAGCGACTAGCGTATCAGATGCTTGCTGGTCATAATCCAAAAACCCTACTTTGCAACCTTGTGCAAAAAAAGAACGCGTCAAAGCCTCGCCAATACCTGAAGCACCGCCAGTTATCAAAACTGTTTTGTCTTTTAATGAGGGATAGATTGCATGTTGTGACATCAGTTCTCTTCCTTATAAATATGTGATGGTAAATTTGTGTTCGCTTCTTAGTCTGAGCTTGGAGTTGAAATCTCTTCCCGTTACAGGCTAGCATGAAGATGGGATATGCATAAAACACTAACAGAATTTTTAGGAAGGTAAAGTTGCTTCATCATTTGTTCTAGCCAAGCACCCTACCGCAAAAAATTAGTATTACTACAGGCCCGTTAGAAAAATATTCACAGGATAAAAAATGACAGTTTCACGCAGCTTTACGACCCTTTTTGATATCAGAAACGAATTAGGTGAAGGGATTATTTGGGATGAAGAAAAACAAGAATTGATTTGGTTTGATATTAATCGCCATGTGATGTGTATTGGCCAGCCTGACCGAAAGCGCGTTGAAGTTGTGGGATTTAGTGAGCCTGTGGCAGCCGGATTTTTTACCCCCCATAATAGCCTGCTTATCGCCTCAGCGTCAGGGCTGCTTCATTTTGACAGAAGCTCAGCACAGCATTCATCTCACCTTAATATTGAAGATGATAACCCGCTTACACGCTCTAATGATAGTCGGGTTGCACCTGGAAATTCAGTATGGTTTGGCACGATGGGCAGAAAGTTAGAAACCGGCTTGGGCTGTGTGTACCATATCCGCGAAGGGGTCATCACCCCGCTATTTGAAAACACCTCAATTCCGAATGCGACCTGTTTTTCACAAGATGGACGCACTGCCTATTTTGCAGATACCCCAAAGCAAATGATTATGCGTGTTAGCCTTAACCCTGAAACAGGATTACCAATATCAGAGCCTGAAATATTTGTAGATTTGTCTGCTGAAAATCTATTCCCAGATGGGGCCGTGCTAGATAGTGCAGGCAGGTTATGGAACGCACAATGGGGGGCTGGGCGCGTTGCATGTTATGATGAGAAGGGGGTGTTTGTGGAAGCAGTAGAATTACCTGCTAGCCAGATTACCTGCCCTTGTTTTGGCGGGGATGATTTAAAAACCTTATATGTTACCTCAGCTTATGATGGGCTAAGCCCTGAGGAACGCAAAACACAGCCAGAAGCAGGCGCTGTATTCGCGATTGAAATGGATATCCCAGGCTGCCCCGAAAGAAGGCTGGACGCATTCTAGCTACGCTTCTTCTTCCATCTTATCAGACGGCACGAGCACAATGCGGCCATTTACCTGTCCTGCTTGCAACGCATCCATTGCCTCATTAATCTGTGATAGCGGCATGGTGCTGACAGGCACGGGAGTTAATTTTCCAGCACGGAACATATCAATCAGCTCTCTTAATTGTGGGCAATTCCCAACATGCGACCCGCGCACAGTAAGGGCTTTTTGCGGAAGCCAAATTTGCGGCATTTTAAAATCGCCACCATGCTGACCCACAACAACATATCTTCCTGATTTTGTTAGTGCTGCAACTGCTAATGCCCCTGTTTGCTCACTACCAAATGTATCAAGCACCCCAAAAAGCTGGTTTGATGTGATCTGTTGTGTTTTTTCAAGCGCCTCGCTTTTCGATGAATTTATGACCGCATCAGCGCCCATTTCACGCGCTAGCTCAAGCTTGCTATCCTCAACATCTACCGCCAAGACATGCTTAACCCCAAGTGCTTTTGCAATCGAAATCGCATTCAGCCCAAGACCGCCAGCCCCTAACACGGCCAGCCATTCATGCGGCCGAAGCGCCCCAATTTTTTGAAGCCCATTATATACCGTTAGCCCTGAGCAGGCGTAAGGCGCTACGATAGTGGGGTCAAGGCCTGTAATATCGATAACAAACTGTTCATCCTCAACCATCACATGACTTGCAAACCCGCCATTTCGGTGAATCCCGATGATACGCATGGCCGTGCAGTCACTTTGCCTATCTTCTTCACACGCAAGGCAATCGCCGCATCCAATCCACGGAAACACAATAACTGGCTGACCAATTTCTAGACCCTCAACCTCTGCGCCGACAGCCTCAACTACACCCGCGATTTCATGGCCTAGCGTCAGCGGCAAGCTTGCCCCGCGCTGGGTAAAGGTAAGCTTACCGCGCTCCCCTAAATCCATAAAACCCTTTTTAATATGCAAATCAGAATGACACAGCCCAGAGGCTGTTATCTTCACAATCACACCTTTTGGCGTCAGTTCTGGCAGGGGGTTATTGCATCTCTCAAATTTCTCACCCCATTCAACCAAATCATAACTTATACAGCTCGTCATCTTCGCCTCCCCCCTTTTTCTGTTTCAATAGGCTGTTTTAAAAGGCTGTTCTAATAAGACCTTGGCATGCCAAGCACATGTTCAGCAATATAGCTTAGAATAAGATTTGTTGAGATGGGCGCTACTTGATACAAGCGTGCTTCCCGATATTTTCGCTCAATATTATATTCTGAGGCAAAGCCAAAACCGCCAAAGGTTTGAATACAGGCTTCACCTGCTTTCATCGCTGCATCAGCGGCAAGCATTTTTGCTAAATTCGCTTCCTCCCCTGGGTTTTCACCCGCTTGATATAGGCGCAATGCCTCTGCAAGCATTAATTCGGCAGCACGCATATCGCCATAGGCAGAGGCTATTGGAAATTGCACACCTTGGTTTTTACCAATTGGTCTTCCGAAAACTTCTCTTTGATTTGCATAATTACTAGCTTGCTCGATGAAAAATTTAGCGTCACCAATTGATTCAGAAGCGATTAGCATCCGTTCTGCATTCATCCCTGAAAGGATATATCGAAAGCCTTTGCCCTCAATGCCAATAACCGCTGAGGCTGGCACAGGCATATCATCAAAAAATAATTGGGTTGTCGCATGGTTCATCATAGTGCGCACAGAAGTAATGGTTAATGATTTTCCTTTTAGCGCCCTCATATCCACAAGAAACACTGTCAGCCCATCTGTTTTTTTAGCGCATTCTTCAAGTGGGGTTGTGCGGGCAAGCAATAACATCAAATCAGAATATTCTGCCCGTGATGTCCAGATTTTTTGGCCATTTACAATATAATGGTCGCCCTTTTTGACAGCCGTGGTCCGAAGCGCTGTTGTATCTGTACCTGAGCTAGGCTCTGTTACACCGAACGCCTGCAAGCGAAGCTCACCTGATGCGATTTTAGGAAGATAATATTGTTTTTGCTCTGCTGAGCCATGCCGAAGCACTGTTCCCATGGTATACATTTGCGCATGGCACGCCGCCGCATTTCCGCCTGACCTATGGATTTCTTCTAAGATTGCAGCCCCAGCTGATAAAGGAAGTCCAAGCCCGCCATATTCTTCTGGGATCAGACAAGAAAGATACCCTTCATCGGTAAGGGCTTTTACAAACGCTGTTGGATAGGATTGATTCTGATCACATTCCTGCCAATATTTGCCATCAAAATTCTGGGATAATTTACGTATTCCCTCTCGAATTTCTGGATGCTGAAGGGTGTATTGCATAACTCTCTTTCTCACATAAATCTTATGATTTAACCTGATGATGATTTGGGGGAATGTTTTTGTGCAAATTCAGCCCTGATCTGGGCACCATGCTGGTCTGGCAATGGAGCTTTATCCACACTCCCTAATTTACGGCGCACTGGCAGGTCTGCGATAGATATGATCTGGTCGCCCATCTGCACTTCTCGCTGTTTCAAAAAGGGATGAGCGGATACATCAGACACTTCATTCAGTGTTGAACATGCAATTCTAGCTTCATCAAGCATGGCAATAACCTGCTGCGCGCTATAGGCAGCAAAATGGGTATTGATGATTTCAGCTAAAACCTCACGATGTGCGTATCTGTCTGTATTATGGATAAAGCGCGGATCATACCCAAGCTCAGGCTGCCCCAATATCAAGGTGCAGAAATCTACCCATTCTCGGTCATTCTGAATGGACAATAAAACCTGCCTGCCATCTTTGCACAAATATCCGCCATAAGGCGCAACAAAGGAATGTGTTAGCCCGGTTCGCTTGGGTGCCCCGCCAAAATAGCGATACCCACATAGAGCCATATTCATCCAATCTGTCATTACATCAAACATGGATATTTCTAAATCAATGCCTTTGTGGGTGCGGTAACGCATATGCAATGCACGCAAAATGGCCGAAAATGCAGTGAGGCCAGTAGATAAATCGGTTAAGGACACACCTACGCGCGCAGGCTGATCTTGTGTGCCTGTAACAGCCACAACACCGCTTTCACCTTGCACCAAAAAATCATAGGCTTTTTTATGTGCAGCCTTGCCTTGCCCGCCATAGCCATTAATGCAGCAGGTAATGAGCTTTGGGTTTTGGGCGCGTAACACCTCCCCTGTTAGCCCCATACGTTCAATTGCCCCAGGTGCAAGATTGCTTACAAAAATATCCGCGCTTAACAGCATCTGTTTCAATAAGGCCATATCTTCTGTGTTTTTTAAATCAAGGCAAATCGATTCTTTGCCCCGATTTAGCCACATGAAAATCGTGCTGTGCCCATCTGCACCTTTATCATAGCCTCTGGCAAAATCCCCTTCTGGACGTTCAACTTTAATCACGCGCGCGCCAGCATCAGCAAGGAGCATCCCGCAATAAGGTGCTGCAACCGCCTGTTCAATGCAGATAGCTGTAACCCCTTTTAGCTCATCCTCTAGCCCCGCATTAACGCTATAATCTTGCATATGGGTAATGCCCTTTCATGAACCTCTAGCAAGGCGCCTTTGATATGCGGCTTGCATATAAACGCCCTTTAACCATATCAGCAAACAGCCTAAGCCTTGACAAGCCCAAACTATCTTAGCCAAGCTATCCCCATCTTAATCAGAACCCTAGAAGGCGGCGCTAAAATGAGCATGATTACACAGGCTGACTGGCAATTTGAAACTTTGCGCTTAACGGAAATAAGCCAAGCTATTTTGCAGATTGAAATGTTCCGGCCAGAATTCTCAAACGCATTTAACACCCAAATGGCGTTAGACCTTGTTGCGTGTTTTGAGCAATTAACAATGACTGCCTATGACCCCGCCTTCCCATTTTCTGTAATCATTTTAACTGGTGCAGGGGAAAAAGCATTTTGTGCAGGTGGGGATTTAAAAGAACGTCTGGATATGTCCGATGAAGCATGGTTTGCCCAGCATCTTATCTATGAGCGGATGGTAAGAGCAATACTAGGCACCCCTCACATTGTCATTGGCGCTATCAATGGGGCTGCTTATGGCGGTGGGTGCGAGCTAGTTGCGATGCTAGATTTTGCCTATGCAGCAGAACATGCAAAATTTGCGCAAACAGAAGTGAAGCTTGGCATTATACCAGGGGCAGGCGGCACGCAAAACCTTACCCGGGCTGTGGGTGAAAAACGTGCTAAAGAGCTGATACTCACAGGCCAAGTCTTCAGTGCAGCAGAGGCTGAAAAATGGGGGCTGATTAATGGTGTGACCAGCAAAGAGCAATTGATGGAATGCGTTATCAGCAAAGCGGCCGCTATTGCCAAAAATGGACCTATCGCCGTGAAACAAGCTAAAATGGCAATATCACGGGCAAAGGATTTATCGCTTGATGATGGGTTACGATTTGAAATTGAAGCCTATAATAGATGCGTAAGCACGCAAGATAGACGTGAAGGTATTACTGCATTCAATGAGAAAAGAGCACCCAATTTTACCGGCACTTAAACAACCCAAAAATAGCTGCTTTCCTCTGAATTTTCACGCATATCACTTAGGTACATAATCCTATTGCTCTTGCGCGGTTTAGTAATTTCTTAGCGCCAATGTGAATTGGTTTTTCGATCATTTTGCCGTTTAACATCGCCGCCCCGCCGCCCGCCACCTCGCAAGCCTTACAAATCTCAAGTGCCTGTTTGATATGTGTCGGCTGCGGTGTAAAACACGCATGGATAGACGCTAATTGCGCAGGATGTATCGCAGCCTTCCCGCGAAAGCCAGACTGCCGAGCTAATTCTGCTTCTTGCGCAACAACATCAAGATTAGCGATTTCTACATTAGGCATATCTAGCACATCGATATTTCCAAGCGCAGCGGCATGTACTAAACGTTGCCGTGCATATTGCAATGCCATCCAATTCATCTCACATCCAAGCTCAACGGATAAATCAACCCCGCCAAATAATGCTAGGCTTAAGCGCGGGGTGCTGGTCAGGATAGCCTTTACATTTTCCAGCCCTTCAGCAGTTTCAATGAGCACCATAAGCGTAGTTTTCATCCCAGCCGCATCAAAGCTATCAGCAACATCCATAAGCTGTTTAGCTGTATTGATTTTGGGAATTAGCACCCCATCCACGGCTAATCGGTGCGATAAAATAGCTTGCAAATCAGCCATCCCCTCTTCAGTATCTAAGCCATTTATGCGCACTATATATTCTTGGTGGGTTGGCATTTGAGGTGTTGAAGCGATTTCAGGCCGCGTTTTAAACATCGAGGTAAGGGTATCACGCGCCAGCTTTTTATGGGGTAGTGCTACCGCATCTTCGCATTCAAGACAGATAATATCTGCCCCTTTTTGGGCAGCTTTGGCAAATAATTCTGGCTTATCAGCTGGCGCAAATAACAGGCTTCGGCGTGCAGAAAATTCCATTTCTAACCTTCCTTAATTTCTCATCCAAGAGATGCTAACATGCATATCATAGAACATAACACAGGCTTAACCATTGAAAACCAAGCCAGAGAACTTATATCACATCACAAGAATAGAGATATAACCGCAACTGTTTTCGTTTATCAAAAGGGATGAAGAGATGATCAAAGGCCTACATCACGCTGCATTTCGTTGCCGCAACTCTGAAAAAACACGTGCTTTTTATGAAGATTTTCTAGGATTGCCGCTTTCAGGTGCGCTTGAAATCAAAGAAACGATGACAGGTAGAGAAACTGCTGTTTTGCACAGTTTCTATCAGCTAGAGGATGGCTCGTTCATTGCGTTTTTTGAAGCCCCTGACCAGGAATTTGAATTTATTGAACAGCATGATTATGACTTGCATCTCGCCCTTGAAGTAAGCCCTCAAATACTTGAAGAGATGTTAGCTAAAGGTAAGCAAGAAGGCATTCACACCAGAGGGATCTCTGACCACGGCTTTATCTCATCAATTTATTTCCGTGACCCCAATGGATATGTAGTCGAATTGACGGCCAAGAAGGATGATCATGATGAGCATCTCGTGCCAAATAATGAGAAGGCGCGCAAGATACTAGCAGATTGGAACCTTCAACACGGCTAGGAATTTGAAGCTTTCTGCTCAGAAAACTTAATCCCTTAATGAGAGTGCCATTAAGTGATAAACCACCGATGCTGCGATAAAATCGCTTGCGGGATGGGATGTGTTTGGCGCTAATTCAACAATATCGCACCCAACAATTTTTCGCCCCTTAATCGCTGATGCCAGCAAATCCATCGCTTGATAATAGTGCAAACCGCCTGGCACTGGTGTGCCTGTTGCGGGTAGAATGGCAGGGTCAAGACCATCAAGATCAAAGCTGATATAAATATGTTCAGGAAAATCGTCTGGCAGCTTAATCTCAGTGATATTCCCGCGCGCTAAATCAGGGCCATCAAACGCGATCACATCATATTTATGGCGTGCATCAAGCTCTTCTTGGCATAGTGCCCTCACTCCGATTTGGGCAAGCCTTACCCCTGCATCACAGCAAAGATGCATCACCGAGGCATGGGAATATGGGTTCCCCTGATAGGCATTGCGCAAATCTGCATGAGCATCTATCTGGATGATGCCAAGTGGCTGGTCTGCTAAAGCGTGCTGCACCCCCATCACAGCACCATAGCTTAGCGCATGTTCGCCGCCAAGGCTGATAGGTATTTTGCCGTCCTGAGCAATCTTTTTAGTATGCATGGAAAGATTTTCCATCACTTGGACGACAGGCAGGTTACATGCTATGTCCGCTAATGTGAAAATACCTGCTTTTGCGGGCTCTAAGCCATCGATTAATCTTTCTAATTGATGGCTAGCTTCAAGAATGGCTTGCGGCCCTTTATGGGTGCCACTGCCATAAGATACAGATTTTTCAAGCCCGCAGGGAAGCACATGAAACAGGGCTGTATCTGCATCATTTTCATGTGCTGCCAATTCTTCTCCGATAAATTGATCTGCGCTAGCCAAAAATCCTACTCCCCTTTTTATGACAATCTATTTTCAAAATCTTCAAATTGAAATTCGCGCAGTATTTCTATGCTGTCTGTTGCAGAATCCCACAAGGCTATCGATGGCAATATAACCCCATTAAAGGTAGTCGTTTTCACCATAGAATAATGTGCTTGATCTAAAAAAGCGATGCGCTCGCCAGGCTCAGGGTGTTGTGCAAAACAATATTCCCCAATTCTATCCCCCGCCAAACAGCTTGGCCCGCCCAAATGAACAGATAGACCATCCGTTTGTTCATGTAACAGCCCAGGCCTGTATGGCGCTTCAAGAACATCAGGCATATGGCAGGTTGCTGAAATATCTGTAATCGCTACCGCACCATCATTATCAATCACATCTAATATCTCGCCCACCAATATCCCAGCATCAAACGCAATTGCTGTTCCTGGCTCTAAATATATCTGCAGGTCGTACTTTTCTTTAAGCTGGTTCACTAGACCAACTAGCCCTTCACGGTCATATTCGGGGTGGGTAATCATATGCCCGCCGCCCAAATTCAGCCAAGATAGATGCGGGGCGCATCTCTCAAGCACGGGCTCTATTTCCTGAATAAGCTCCTTTAGGGGCGGAAGCCCCTGCTCGCATAAAGAATGCATATGCAAACCGCTAATATGGCCACTATCTGAGATGCAGGTGATGATGTCATCCATCTGCGCAAGCGGAACCCCAAGCCGTGAGCCTTTTGCAGAGGGGTCATATTTCTCAACCTCACCCAAAACAAGCTGCGGATTAATTCGTAATCCAATTTCAGTATTTTGCTGTTGAGCGTGCGGTAAGACCAGTTCTAGCTGGCGGATAGAATTTACAATCACATGATCTGAAAGCATGCAAATCTGCTTAATCTCATCAGCTTTATAAGCAGGTGAGAAAGTCGATAACACCCCGTGATAATGTTTGCGCGCTAACTTAGCTTCCCATAGCCCAGATGCACAACAGCCCGACAGATATTCTGAAACAAGGTCTGCCACTGCCCAGAATGAAAATGCCTTAAGCGCAAGCAAAATTTTAGCATCTGTTTGGTCTTGCACAGCAGCCAAAATCTGCAAATTTTCAATGATTTTCTGCTTATCAACAACAAAGCATGGGCTAGGCACAGCATGCAAATCAAATTCAGCAAAGTGCCCTGCCCCTGTTGTTTTTGTATCCATCATGAAAGTTAGAAATCCAACGGTTTATCACGTTCAGTTAGCTGCCATGGCAGGCCATGTTGGTTCAGCATCTCCATAAATGGGTCTGGGTCAAACTGCTCCATATTAAACACCCCTTTATTGCGCCAACTGCCATTTAACATCAATGCCGCCCCGATCATCGCAGGCACGCCTGTAGTATAGCTTACCGCTTGTGAGCCTACCTCATCAAAACACGCTTCATGGTCACAGATATTATAGAGATAGACAGTTTTTTCTGCCCCTCCATGCTCGCCTGTTACAATCGTGCCGATACAGGTTTTGCCCGTAGTGCTTTTACCCAATGAGCTAGGGGCAGGCAGAACAGCCTTTAAGAATTGCAGTGGTATAATCTCATGCCCTTCATACATGACAGGCTCGATAGAGGTCATTCCGATATTCTGCAAGACATTAAGGTGGGTAAGATACGCATCGCCAAAGGTCATCCAGAAACGCGCTCTGCGTAATTCTGGAAAATGTTTTGATAGTGATTCAAGCTCTTCATGATACATCAGATACATATTCCGAGAACCAACTTCTGGAAAATCAAATGCAATCTTATGCGATAATGCAGGGGTTTCCACCCACCCCCCATTTTGCCAATGACGCGCAGGGGCAGTTACTTCTCTGATATTGATCTCTGGATTAAAATTGGTTGCAAAATGCTGGCCATGATCCCCACCATTACAGTCCAAAATATCAAGAGTATGCATTTTTTCGATATGATGTTTTGCAATATAGCTGGTGAAAACATTTGTCACCCCCGGGTCAAAACCGGAACCAAGCAATGCCATCAGCCCTTGTCTCTCAAAACGCTCGTGATAATCCCATTGCCAGTGATATTCGAATTTTGCTTCATCACGCGGCTCATAATTCGCAGTATCCAGATAGTCCGCACCAGCCTTCAAACACGCATCCATAATATGCAAATCTTGATAAGGGAGTGCTAAATTCACCACTAATTCAGCACCTGTTTCCTCGATTAGTTTTGCTGTGGCATCAACATCATCAGCATCAAGTTCTGCTGTATTAATCTTAACATTGCATCTGCTAGCAACAGATGTTGCGATTTCATCACATTTAAACTGCCGACGAGAGGCAAGGGTGATATCGCTAAATTGCGATGAAAGCATTGCCATTTTATGCACTGCAACATGGCTAACACCGCCAGCACCTATTACAAGAACTTTAGACATATCTATCCTTTTATTTTTTAACCTTCTTGATGTTCAAAATAGGTATAACCGTTCATGCTATCTGTATAGCATTTGATCATCCGTCTTCTTTCTGCAGGGCTAAGACGCCCTTTTTTCACTGCTGCTTCCACAATAGCCTTAAAATCAGCGACTAATCTTTTCGGCTCATATTCAACATAGGACAGCACTTCATAAATCGTATCGCCATCTTGCTCTTTGATAATTTCAAACCCGCCATCTTCTGATAAAGCAACGGTGACCACATTGGTATCCCCAAACAAATTGTGCAAATCACCAAGCGTTTCTTGATAAGCACCAATAAAAAATACACCTAAGAAATAATCTTGGTGGGGCTGTAATTCATGGACTGGTAAATTGCTTGACTGCCCATCAGAGAGAATAAATTTATCAATTCTGCCGTCACTATCACAGGTGATATCACTTAAAATCGCATGCCGTTCAGGGGTCTCATCAAGACGCTGAAGCGGGGCAATGGGATGGATTTGGTCAATAGCCCAAATATCAGGCAGGCTTTGAAAGAGCGAGAAATTACAGTGATAAATATCTGCAAGCTGGTCTAATGCGTCTGTTACATCATCTGTCATCTGCTCAGATGTTTTCAGCAGTGTTTTGATATGTGCCATCTGATACAGATAGGCTTTTTCAATCCGTGCCGCCATCGCAAGGCTAATGTGGTTACGCCGAAATAGGGCGCGTGCTTCATCCCGATAATATTTCATATCGTTCCAGCATTCCTGAATACGTTCTCTGTTCAGGTAATTTTCAATATCCAGCATTTTATGGAGCAATGGATGGTCATCTTCGGTGGCATTAATACTATCTGTACTGTCATAATGAGTAGCTTCAAGCACATTAAACACCAGCAAGGAGGATTGGGCGACACATGCCCTGCCGCTTTCTGTAACAATCACAGGGTGCGGCATTTCATTTTCATCCATCACATCTTTCACTGTCTCGACAATATTGAGACAATATTCACGCAAAGTATAGTTGATAGAGTTTGCGGTTGCGCTTTGCTCACCGGTATAGTCAACACCAAGCCCACCGCCCAAATCTAAATATTTTAGCGGCACACCTTCACGCCGCAATTCACAATAGAACTGGCAGGCTTCTTGGGCTGCTTTTCTAATCTCAATAATATTTGGCACCTGACTGCCAAGGTGCGAATGTTGCAGCACCAGACAATCTAAATATCCAGTATCACGCAATTTTTCGACCACATCCATAATCTGGGCAATGGTCAGACCGAAGGTTGATCTGTCCCCTGATGATTGTGCCCATTTACCGCTTACTGTGTGGGTAAGCTTAATCCGCATCCCAAGCTGGGGGCGGATAGGGGTATCAGAAACAATATCCAGCACTAAATCCAGCTCACGTGGGCTTTCCAATACAATAAAAGTATTAAACCCTAATTGCAGAGACATAATCGCAAGCTCAAGAAATTCGCTATCCTTAATTCCATTGCAAATAATCGCTGCCTGTGCTGGCAAATCAAGCGAAAGCGCGATAAGCAATTCAGCTTTGGAACCTACCTCAAAGCCAAAATCATAATCTCTGCCGTAACTTGCGATACGTTCAATGACCTCAGCTTGTTGGTTTACTTTAATCGGGAAAACACCCTGATAGCGCCCTTTATACTCAAGCTCTGTGATCGCTTCAGCAAATTGCTGATTAATCTCATCAATGCGGTATTTCAGGAAATCTGTTACCCGAAGCAATACAGGGGTGGGGATACCGCGCTCATGCAGATTATCCACCAACAAACGCAAATCTGTTGGCTTTCTTTCTGGTGCTACAGGGTTGTTTAGGCCAATATGACCATTTTCCAATATCGTAATAAGCCCGCTTCCCCATTGGCTAACACCATAAATGTCAGATGCGGCAGGAATGCGTTTTACCTCAGCGTTTACCATTTCTACGATTAAACCCTTTTTTGCATATAGGCGGCAATCTTACTTAAAATAGCATAAGGCTACAATGATTCCCACATTGTAGCCTTATCGATTAAACCGTCTTAAATCAAATCTGAAATTAGTGAATTTCAGTGATGAACCGTGTTACAAGGAAGGCTTCTAGTCCTTCAATGCCGCCCTCTGAGCCATAGCCGCTATGCTTGATGCCGCCAAATGGTGTTTCAGGGGTGCTGACAACAGTTGAATTCACAGCAAGCAATCCTGTTTCAATCTCATCCCGCAAACGTGAGATGATTTTTGAATTATGTGTGAAAGCATATGCCGCAAGGCCAAACTCAAGCCTGTTCGCACGCGCAATAGCCTCATCTACATCGCTAAAGCTTGAGATAGGTGCGATTGGACCAAATGGCTCTTCATTCATGATTTTTGTAGCATCGGAAACATTATTTAGCACGGTTGGCGCATAGAAATAACCAGGCCTGTTCAGTCTGTTACCACCTGCTTTTAGCTCAGCACCATTTGCAATAGCGTCTTGCACGAAATCATCCATCACATCCATTCTACGGTCAGCAACCAATGGCCCCATATTCACGCCATCTTCTAGGCCGCTATCAACTTTTAAAGCTTCTACGCGCTTAACAAACCCATCCACAAATTTGTCTTGGACTGATTCCTGAACCAGAAAACGGGTTGGGGATACACATACCTGACCAGCATTTCTGAACTTGCCAGCAACAGCGATATCAACCGCTTTATCAACATCAAAATCATCAAACACCATCACAGGAGAATGACCACCTAGTTCCATGGTGCATTTGATCATATTATCTGCAGCAAGTTTTTGCAGATGCATACCCACAGGCACACTACCGGTGAATGAAAGCTTACGCGGCACAGGTGAGCTAATCAGATGTTCTGAAACTTCAGCAGGCTTACCAAAGACGATATTTAACGCCCCTGCAGGCAGGCCAGCATCCATCAAAGCACGCCCAATAGCAATGGCTGTACCTGGTGTTTCTTCACTTGGCTTAATGGTAATCGGACAGCCAGCAGCCAATGCACCAAAGACCTTACGCACCACATTCATACATGGGAAATTCCACGCCACAAATGCAATTACAGGACCGACAGGGTCTTTTATTACGGTTTGCGTCATACCAGGCACACGTGATGGCACGACACGGCCATAGACGCGCTTACCTTCTTCAGCATACCAACGGGCAACGTCAATACCCATCTGCAATTCTGCCTTTGCTTCAGCAAGTGGCTTACCCATCTCAATTGTCAAATTAGCAGCGATATCATCAAATCTTTCTTCTAAAAGACGCGCTGCTGTTTCAATGATTTTCTGTCTTTGCACAGGGGTGTGTGATGCCCATTGTTTATTTACACGTGCATTCGATGCCATTGCTTGATCTAAATCATCACTGCTCGCATGCGGCAATTCACCAAGAACTTCACCTGTAGCAGGATTATACACAGGCTCTGATACGCCTGTTGAACCTGTACGCCATTCACCATCAATCAAAAGTTCGAGTTTTTCGTAAGCCATGCTTGATATCCTTTCATCATCGCTTTTCATGCATATCTGCAACGCATTAATCTGATAATCTTGAGCAAGCGAATGCCCGCCATCATAAAATGAATCTTAAATTCGTTCCTCTTTTATCAGATATAGGACGATGCGTATAGGAAGTCATTAAAAAATCAGCTAGAAGGTATAACAGCGCATCTATGATGTGGAAAATATGACCCGTTAAATCTTTCCATACCCACAAAACCATCCTAAGCTTTTATCTCAGCTTGGCTAAAATTAAGTTGTTCACAGATTACCGTATCGTGCTAGCCTTTGATGTTACAACAAGCAATATTAAGGGTCACATTTAAGGGGCAGTTATGCTAGACACCCACTCTGCTGAAACAGAACAAGAGTTTCTTAAGGTTACTATTCTGCGTGGTGATTCAGAAAATGGGCAATATCAGCAACATTATCAGGTGCCACGTCAGGATAATCAAACCGTATTAGATGTTGTCTCATGGATTCAGCAATATCACGACCCTGCGTTAAGTTACCGATTTGCCTGTAGGGTTGGCATGTGCGGCTCTTGTGCAATGATGGTAAATGAAGAACCGCGCTGGACCTGCAGAACCCATATATCAAAAGTAACCTCTGGCGGAAAATTAACCTTAGCACCGTTACGCAATCTTCCAGTGATTAAAGATTTAGTTGCTGATCTAGACCCTTTTTTCGATAAATGGGTAAAAGCTGAAGCCCTACACCACCCCACCGCATCACGCCATCAGGATATGGAAGCGGTAAAACCTGACACACAGAACCGCAAAAATGCAGATGCCCATATTGAATGTATCAATTGCGCCGTATGCTATGCGGCGTGTGATACGGTTGCAAACCAGCCAGATTATCTAGGCCCTGCAGCCTTACAACGCGCATGGACTTTATTGAATGATGCGAAAGACGGTCAGAAAGATAAAATTCTAGAGGCTGTATCGGCACATGATGGATGCCATAATTGCCATGCGATGGGAAGTTGTAGCCATTATTGCCCAAATGAGCTTGAGCCTATGAACGCTATTGCAGGGCTGAAAAAACAAACCTTAAAACGAGGCTTTTCCCTTCTTGGGCTACTGCAAAAAGGGCACAAATCATGATTAGCGCGCGCATTTACTTAGCACAAAGGCTATCTGCATTAGTGATGATACCGCTTGTTTGCGGACATCTTGGGCTCATGATTTATGCTATCCAAGGCGGGCTTTCGGTTGATGAAATTCTATCCAGAACCCAAGGCAGTGTAGCATGGCTGTTATTTTACGGCGCCTTTGTTGTTGCGGTGAGCATCCACGCCTCCTTAGGATTAAGTGTTATCGCTGTTGAATGGGGAAAATTTAACCTAAGATGGGCATATCGCGGGGCAAGCATACTCTGCTTTGGGTTGCTGGCAATGGGCTTCCATGCGATTTGGGCTGTTACTTTTGGGTAGGGGGGATATTGATATGAGTGTAGCATCTTCATCTTCTCAAAGCCGTCATTTACGCCAATTTGCCAAAGCAAGAGGCGCGCAAATTTTATGGATATCTTTTCTACTACACCGGATATCTGGATTGCTATTAGGGCTATTTCTGCCTTTCCATTTCTGGGTGCTATCGCTTGCAGTAAGAGATGCAGATAAGCTTGCTAGCTTCTTGTCCCTTACCGATAATTTGGCAGTAAAAATTGCTGAAACAGGGCTTGTCGGATTATTAGCCATTCATTTTTTTGGCGGATTAAGATTAATGGCCTTTGAAAGATTTAGCTGGCCATCTGCGCATAAAACAGCTGCCGCCGCCGCGCTGGGCTGTGCAAGCGCTATCGCTTTATTATTTCTCTTTAACGCCCTTTAAGTGGTAAGGATTTTTTTATGTTGCCAGATTACACACCCTCTTCCATCGACCGGCATGATACAGATATTCTGATCCTCGGCAGCGGAGGTGCAGGTTTATTTGCAGCACTTCACGCCTTGCAAAACAGCCCTGAGAACACAAAAATTACGCTTGCTGTCAAAGGCTTAATTGGCAAATCAGGATGTACCCGTATGGTGCAAGGCGGCTATAATGTTGCACTTGGGGGCGGCGATACAATCGAACGTCATTTTATGGATACAATTGAAGGCGGCAAATGGCTTCCTGATCAGGATATGGCATGGCGGCTTTGTACCAAGGCGGTAGAACGCATTCATGAGCTGGAAAATGAAATTGGCTGTTTCTTTGACAGAAACCCTGATGGAAGCTTGCACCAAAAAGCCTTTGCAGGGCAAACCGCAGATAGAACCGTGCATAAAGGGGATTTAACAGGGATTGAAATTATCTCTCGTTTGATGGAGCAAGTGCTTGCACAGCCTGTTGAAAAATTACAAGAACATCGCGCTATTGGCTTTATTCCCACCAAAGACGGCACCGCATTATCAGGTGTGTTGTTCATTGATATTCGCACCGGAAAGTTTCGCTTCGTGCGTGCTAAAGCTGTGCTGATGGCAACAGGCGGCGGCCCGACAATGTATAAATATCACACGCCTTCTGGTGATAAGAGCATGGATGGGCTAGCGATGGCATATCGCCTTGGCCTTGGCTTGCGGGATATGGAGATGGTGCAATTCCACCCTACCGGCCTGCTAGCAGGGGCGCATACACGCATGACAGGTACCGTGCTTGAAGAAGGGCTAAGAGGGGCAGGTGGACATCTATTGGATAGAGCTGGCAGGCGCTTCATGTTTGATTATGACGAGAGAGGCGAGCGCGCTACCCGAGATATTGTAAGCCGCGCCATCTATGCTGAGATGCGAAAAAACAACGCGCCCAGTGAAGCAGGCATGTTCATCTCAATGAAGCATTTAGGACCTGAGCATGTTGCTGAAAAATTCAAAGGGATGGTGAAAAGATGCGCTGATTGCGGCTTTGACCTTGCAGCAGGACAAGTGGAGATTGTACCCACCGCGCATTATCTGATGGGCGGCGTGGTGGTTGATGTGGATACCCGCACGGCTATCGAAGGCTTATATGCGGCGGGTGAAGATGCAGGCGGTGCGCATGGCGCAAATCGGCTTGGGGGGAATGGGGTTGCAAACTCCACCGTATTTGGCGGTATAGCCGGGGAGGTTATGGCACAGGATATCGCTAAAACACCCCATCACCGTGACCCTGATGAGGCTGTGATTGAAGCTGAAATGGTGCGGGCAATATACCCGTTCAGCAAAACCCCTGCCCCTATTCAGCCGATACGCGATGAGCTTGCAAACATCACATGGGAAGATATTGGCGTCATTCGAGATGCACAAACACTTCATTCTGGTTTATCAAGGCTGGAGGTGCTGTGTGATAAGCTAGATGATGTTGGGGTTTCTGGTGATATGCCTGCCTATAATATGAGCTGGCATGATTGGCTTAATCTGCAATCGCTTGCAGAAATGAGCAAAGTGATTGCCCATGCCGCATTAGCGCGGGAGAATTCACGCGGCGCCCATTACCGTTCTGACTTCCCTGAACAGGGTGATTTAGAATCTTCTTATTTCACCATTGTATCTAAGAAGAATGATACTGTAGAGGTCGCCAGAAAAGCTGTTACATTCAGCATGGTATCACCAGGTCAAAGCCTATTAGCGGAGGACGAGCCAGAAACGCTTGTTGCAGCACAATGATCTCACTTCAAAGCATTGAACATACAGCCGAAAGGCTAATGGAAAAAGCAGCTATTGAAATCCCGCAAGATTATCATGATGGGCTAAAAGAAGCAGCTCAGACCGAAACAGGTGATTTATCCTCATTCGTGTTGCAAGCAATGCTGGATAATTATGAAGCTGCAAAACAAGACAGGCGAGCCATGTGCGGCGATACAGGGGTGCCGCGCTGGTATGTAAAAATGGGTAATGATGCTAAAATTGAAGGTGGTCCTGCTGCGCTTGAAACAGCCCTAAGACGTGCTACCGCGAACGCCACCCAATCGATACCTTTGCGGCCTAATCGGGTGCATCCATTATGGCGAACAGATCATGATAATAATGTTGGGATTGGCGCGCCTGAAATCGAATTTGGATTCGAGCCTGAAGGGGAGTGGATTGACCTTACAACCGTGCATAAGGGCGGGCTATTTGGCACAGATTATCGTATGCTTTTCCCCTCAGACGGTATTGAGGGGATTAAACGCTTTTATCTGGATAGCCTGGTTGCTTTTGGCAAACGCGGGCTTGCCTGTCAGCCTGCCATTATTGGTATTGGGCTTGGCGGCTCAAAAGATAGCTGTATGGTGCTTGGAAAACGTGCTGCCTGTCTTCGCATTGTTGGGAGCAAAAACCCTGACCCAAAAATTGCTGCACTTGAAGATGAGCTAAAAGAATTAGGCAATAATATTGGCATGGGCGCGATGGGGTTTGTGGGCAAACATATGGTCATTGATTGCCATATTGAAGCTGGATATTGCCATACAGGGGGGATGCAAATGTCTGTGCATGCTTTTTGTTTATCGTCTCGCCGTGCGGTTGCGCGGTTAATGCCAAATGGTGAGGTTACCTATCGGACAGACCCTAATTGGTTCACCCCCTATCAAAGAAGAGAGACCGTGGAATGGAATCCAAAAGACCAGCTGGCCCAAGACAAATCAGCTTAAGCACAACCCCTGACACTGCAGCGCTGAAATCATTGCGGCTTGGTGATATTGTATATCTGAATGGGCTGATTTATACCGCGCGTGAAGGGGTTTACATGCGCGCGCTTGAGCAAGGCGGCAATATTCCGATGGAACTGCCAGCACAAAGCGCCGCAAATTTTCATTGCTCGCCTGCAGCAACTATTAATGAAGATGGCAGTTTTTCGCTTGGTGCAGTTACCGCCACAGCCTCTTTTCGGTTTGCCAAATGGCTTCCTGAATGGCTAGCACGTTCAGGGGCTAAGCTTGTAATTGGCAAGGGCGGGATGTCCTCAAAAGATTATAAAGATTATTTTGTGCCGAATGGCGCTATCTACCTCTCCACCGTTGGCTACGGCACCGGAGCGTTATTAGGCAGAGGGGTTGAACAGGTAGAGGCTGTTCATTGGCATGAAGAGCTTGGATTAGCACAAGCCATGTGGGTATTAAAATGCAACCAGATGGGGCCTTTTATTGTTGCGTCGGATTTACAGGGAAATTGTTTGTTTGAACGTGAGAATGAAAAAATAAGCGCTAATCTTAGCAAGCTGTATGAAGGCACTAAACAGCCAAGTCTAAAGCGATTTGGTGAAACAGATGATAGAACAGATGAGCTTATCGGCAATGCCGCATCAGATGACGAATAACCTGCTCTAGCTAAGATGTGCCTGATTGGTTGGCTGTTGTGATAAGATGGCCCATAAGGACAGGCTGGCTAAAAGCGATAATGCTATTATCGACCATAAAAAGGATGTCCCTAACGCATGATACAGCAAACCCCCTGCTAAGGGGCCAACGGCAAGGCCTAGTGTTTTTGGCAAGGAAATCCAGCCTTTTGCGCGTCCATACACTTCTGATCTGAAATATAAATTAGCAACAAAGCCATGCGTGACTGTGGTCACCCCATGCCCCATCCCAAATAGCGCCATTGCGAGTATTGAGATTATGCCATCTTCAAACTGTGCCATAAATACAGAAATCGGCACTAAAAGTGATGCGATTGCCCCTGTCAATCTCGCATCAAAACGGCTTCCAAATATCATTTCCATCAGCCTACCAACAAGCTGAAATGGCCCATAAATACTTGCAAGAATAACGGCGAAGCCTGCGCTCGCATACAGTGCATCAAACCAGGTAATCCACATCATTGCAGCAGCACCAAAACCAAGATAGCCAGCACCCCCTGCAAGACCAAGCAGCACCATTGCAATCTGCTCAGACCTTTGTAGCTCAGACCATCTAAAATGGCTTATCACACTCTTGGATTCTTGGCGGTGGCTAGCGGTGTTTTTTGCAAGCCATGCAAGACGAAAAGCCATCGCCCAGACAGAAAAGCATAACAGCATTAGCGTCATGCCTAGCCCAAACATCTCAAGCATTGGCCCTACAAGCACCCAAGTCAAGGAACTAGCCACAGCACCATAAAACGTAATATATGAGATATTTTTGCGCGA
Source organism: Puniceispirillaceae bacterium (SeqCode) (assembly GCA_965660095.1). Taxonomy (GTDB): domain Bacteria; phylum Pseudomonadota; class Alphaproteobacteria; order Puniceispirillales; family Puniceispirillaceae; genus WTJO01. Next base: position 9,768 of record CBFHYP010000021.1, on the reverse strand, counting down.
TTTGGGCTCATCTAATTGAACGGCTGCTGTGAATGCAAGCTCGTAGGTAGCGCCCCCTATCCCAAATGCAATGAACATAAAACCTGCATAAAGCCAGATTATCTCGCCCCCAAAACTAAGTATAGCAAGCCCTACACCGCCGCTTAATAGGCCAAACACCATAACGGTTAACGCAGATAACCTATCCGCCCAATATCCAAAAAGTGGTCCAAGAAACGCCTGTATGCCAACAATCACACTCAAAACACTCAGGATATGGATTTCACTTACTCCATAAGCTTCTGCCAGTGGTGCTTTTAGGAGGGCGAATACATAAAATAGCAGCCCATATGCGATAATTTGGCTCATGCCCAAAGAATGTATAGGCACATCTGATAAAAAAGGCATTCTGCGCGATTGCAAGGGTTCAGATTTATTCATAATTTTGCCTATCACCAGCCATGCTTTTGATGGGATAGATGCTCCCACAAATAAAAAATGAACGATTTTCTGAAAAGTTTCGTAGATAAGGTGTCACTGAAGAAAACAATCGTTTTCAACAGTGCATCCTCCCTAGACTTGGTCGCAGTTTTATCTGCGACCCTTTTTTTGCCTAAAATACATTTAGGTTATGATAGGCAAACATAGTTTTAATCAGCTGTAAACCTTAAAAACGAATTTCTTCAGCATTAAGGCAAGGCTGCGGCGTAATGTTAATTGCACCGCCATTTTTGTGCTACCGCCGCAATAAAAAACAGGCTCCAGAATATACTGAAGCCTGCTTTCATTTCATCTATGGGTTGGGAGCAGCTTAGAAGCCCATGCCGCCCATACCGCCCATGCCGCCCATATCAGGTGCGCCGCCAACTGCAGCAGGCTTTGGCTCATCCTTATCCGCAACCATTGATTCGGTTGTGATAAGAAGGCCAGCAACAGATGCTGCATTCTGAAGTGCTGAACGAACCACCTTAGTCGGGTCAATCACACCAGCTTTAATCAGATCTTCAAATGTATCTGATTGTGCATTGTAGCCTGTTGATGCGTCGGTTACTTCCATCAGCTTGCCAACAATAACCGCACCGTCTGCACCTGCATTGTTCGCGATCTGACGTGCAGGTGCTTGAAGCGCACGGCGAACAATATTAATGCCCACTTCTTGATCATTATTTTCTGGCTTTAAGGAGCTCAACGCAGCGATAGACTTAACCAATGCAGAACCGCCGCCAGGTACAATACCTTCTTGTACAGCTGCACGTGTGGCATGCATCGCATCATCTACACGGTCTTTACGTTCTTTCACTTCAACTTCTGTTGCACCGCCAACACGGATAACAGCAACACCGCCTGCAAGCTTTGCAAGACGCTCATTAAGCTTTTCCTTGTCATAGTCTGAAGTTGTTTCTTCAGCCTGTGCACGAATTTGTGCGCAACGTGCTTCGATATCTTCACGCGCACCTAAGCCATCAACAATTGTTGTTTCTTCTTTGGTGATTTCAACGCGCTTTGCAGTTCCAAGCATTTCCAATGTTACAGAATCCAGCTTGATGCCGATTTCTTCAGAAACAACAGAACCGTTTGTCAAAATAGCAATATCTTCTAGCATTGCTTTGCGGCGGTCACCGAAACCAGGCGCTTTAACCGCAGCAACCTTTAGGCCACCCCGTAGACGGTTAACAACCAATGTTGCTAGTGCTTCACCTTCGATATCTTCAGCGATAATCAATAGCGGGCGACCTGACTGAACAACCTTTTCTAATACTGGAAGCATGTCCTGAAGATTAGATAGCTTCTTTTCGTGCAGAAGAATATATGGGTCTTCTAGGGTTGCACGCATTTTGTCTGGGTCTGTTACGAAGTAAGGTGATAGATACCCTCTGTCGAACTGCATACCTTCAACAACATCTAGCTCAGTTTCAAGGCTTTTTGCTTCTTCAACAGTGATAACACCTTCATTACCAACACGTTCCATAGCTTCAGCGATCATCTTTCCGATTTCACCTTCACCATTTGCTGAAATCGTACCCACCTGAGCAACTTCGTCAGACGTTGTGATTTGCTTTGACTGGCTTTCCAAAGAAGCCACAACAGATTCAACAGCTAAATCGATACCGCGCTTAAGGTCCATTGGGTTCATGCCAGCAGCAACAGCTTTTGAGCCTTCTTGTGCAATTGCTTGCGCAAGCACAGTTGCTGTTGTTGTACCGTCACCAGCTGTATCATTTGCTTTTGATGCAACTTCACGCACCATCTGTGCGCCCATATTTTGGAACTTATCAGATAATTCAATATCCTTAGCAACAGTTACACCGTCTTTGGTGATACGTGGTGCGCCGAATGCCTTGTCTAGGACAACGTTACGGCCCTTAGGACCAAGAGTTACCTTAACAGCATTTGCTAAAACATCCACGCCTTCCATCATGCGTGCGCGCGCTTCTGCGCCGAATTTTACGTCTTTTGCAGCCATTTTGCTTTTCCTTATAATTCTGCTTGAAGAGTTTTAATGAGAGGGTGTTCTGTCAATTAAGACAAAATACCCATAATGTCAGATTCCTTCATAATCAGGTAATCTGTGCCATCTAGCTTGATTTCTGTTCCTGACCATTTGCCGAAAAGAACAGTATCACCCTCTTTCACATCTAAAGGGGTCACATTTCCCTGCTCATCACGTGAGCCTGAACCCACTGCAATGATTTTGCCCTGCATAGGCTTTTCCTTTGCTGTATCAGGGATAATGATCCCGCCAGCTGTCTTTTCTTCTGATTCTTCGCGCTGTACCAGCACACGGTCGTGAAGCGGCCGAAAGTTCATGCCTCATTCTCCAATTCAAGATTTCAAATTTTTCCTCAAAATGTGTTTAGCACTCGTATCGTAAGAGTGCTAAACCCCACCATACCGCCTTAATTGGGAATGGTGGGTGCCACTGTCAAGGCAATCAAATCAAAAAATTTATTTTTTTTGGCAGAATTTTTTAATCTGTGGATTGCGCTCTTCTCAACACCGTGATCTTTCGCCACATTTGCGTCATCTCCGTGAAGAATTATATCGCATGATATAGCATTAAACCCGTTTTAAGAGATGCAGGTAACGCAATGATAGGCAAAACGCTCCACTCCGATATTTCAAATAATATGGGCATAGATGGCAAGGCTGTTTCAAATTGGCTGTTTTTCATGGCCAGCCTTGTTGCAATGATGGTCTTTATTGGCGGGGTAACGCGGCTTACGGGAAGCGGGCTTTCCATGGTTGAATGGCGCCCTTTAATGGGGATTTTGCCGCCATTGTCACAAACAGAATGGGTGCGCGTCTTTGAATTATATCAAGCCTCGCCTGAATTTAATGAAATTAATTCAGATATGAGCCTTGCAGGCTTTAAAACCATCTTTTTCTGGGAATATGTGCATCGTGTATGGGGCAGAATGCTTGGCTTTGCCTTTATCCTGCCGCTTATTTATTTCTGGGTCAGAAACAGCATCCCGCATGGCTATAAGCCTAAGCTGATAGGCTTGATGTTTTTGGGCGGTATGCAGGGAGTAATCGGCTGGTGGATGGTGAAATCAGGCTTGGTAGATAACCCTGCTGTTTCGCAATACCGGCTTGCAACCCACCTTTCGATGGCCTTAATCATTTTTGTGCTGTTGGTGTGGGTTGGCATGAATATCCGTTTTGGTCGTGCAAAAATGCCAACGGGACATGGGGCAGCAAGCTTTGTTATTCTATCTATCACCATTGTCGCAGGCGCGTTTGTGGCAGGCTTAGATGGCGGACTTGTGTATAATGAATATCCATTGATGGGCGAGGGGTTTGTGCCTATCGAATATGGCGAAGCGGGAGCAGCTGACCCGTTTGAAAACCCTGCATCAGCACAATTTCATCACCGTATCTTAGCGCTTATCACTGTGCTTGCGATTATCGGTTTATGGATGATTGCACGCAAGCAACAAATCGGCATCACAGCCCATATTATGCTCGGCTTTGTGGGTATGCAATTCACCCTTGGGCTAATTACATTGCTATTATATGTTCCTGTTTGGGCAGGTGCACTGCATCAGCTTGGTGCTGTTCTATTGCTTGGCAGTGTCACCATAGTACTGCACCAACTCAGCAGAAGATAACCCTAAGCCTTTAAGATTTTTTGGGTAGTTTCTTTGCAATATGCAATTCACGCAATGCGATATCATCAACTTCTGATGGTGCATTCATCATTAAATCCTCAGCCTTGCCATTCATTGGGAACAGAATAACCTCTCTGATATTTGGCTCATCAGCGATAAGCATCACCATTCTGTCAATACCCGGGGCGATGCCGCCGTGAGGCGGTGCGCCAAATTTAAAGGCTGAAATCATTCCTGCAAATTGCTCATCCACGGTTTCAGCACCATAGCCTGCAATTTCAAACGCACGATACATCACCTCCGGCAGATGGTTTCTAATCGCACCTGATGAAAGCTCAACCCCGTTACACACTAGATCATATTGCCATGCCTTAATCTCTAGCGGGTCTTGCGTATTCAGCGCATCAAGCCCACCTTGCGGCATCGAAAATGGGTTATGTGAGAATTCAATTTTGCCTGTGGTTTCATCCAATTCATACATTGGGAAATCAACAATCCAGCAGAATTTGAAGATATTTTCATCGATTAGCCCTTGCTCAGCACCGATACGCTGGCGCGCTCTACCTGCAAGGCTAGCGGCATCCCCTGCCTTGGCACAGGCAAAAAATACTGCATCTCCATCTTGTACATTACAAGCCTGCTTAATTTGTTCTGCTTTTTCTGCGCCAATCGCTTTTGCTACAGGCCCGCGCGCTTCCCCATCACCATAAATGATATAGCCCATGCCTGGCGCGCCTTCAGATTGTGCCCATGCGTTCATTCTGTCTGCAATTGCGCGGCTACCACATTTAGGGCCTGGAACAGCCCGCACCACCGCACCTTTTTCAATCTGGCTTGCAAAGATAGAAAAGCCTGAACCTGCAAAGATATCCGTTACATCACAAATCTCAATTGGAATCCGCAAATCAGGTTTGTCAGAACCATATTTCAGCATCGCCTCATCAAATGGGATATGCACAAAATCAGGGTCTGTCTTTTTATCTGAAAACTCTTCGAACACGCCTTTTATCACTGGCTCAACAGCATTGAAAACATCAGCTTGTTCAACAAAGCTCATTTCTAAATCAAGCTGATAAAATTCGCCAGGGCTTCTATCCGCACGGCTATCTTCATCACGGAAACATGGTGCGATTTGGAAATAGCGGTCAAAGCCTGAAACCATGATTAATTGCTTAAACTGCTGAGGTGCTTGTGGCAGAGCGTAGAATTTACCTGGGTGAAGACGTGCTGGCACAAGAAAATCGCGTGCACCTTCTGGCGAGGATGCTGTTAGGATAGGGGTTTGAAATTCTGTAAAACCCTGTGCGGTCATCCGGTTGCGAATAGATGCGATGATTTGTGAACGCAACAAAATATTGGCATGCGGGCGTGAACGGCGCAAATCTAGATAGCGGTATTTCAGTCGAAGTTCTTCTGAAGAATCTTCATCTGAATTTACTTGAATAGGCAATGTATCAGAGGCAGATTGCACAGTTACATCCCCGATATGCACCTCAATCTCACCTGTTGGCAGGCTGCTATTAATCGTATCTTGTGAACGTGCACGCACCACCCCTGTAATCGTAAGGACCGTCTCATTGCGCAGGCCTTCGATGACATCAAAATGTGCATCACTGCTATCAATAACACATTGGGTAAGCCCAAAATGATCTCGCAAATCAATAAACACCACGCCGCCATGGTCACGCTTTCTATGCACCCAACCAGAAAGACGCGTTGTCTGGCCAATATCAGATGCGGAAAGTGCAGCACAATGATGGGTACGATAGCTATGCATGATAAACCTCAGTTACGGCGGAATTGTTTATGTTTTTGCGTGTTTTTTCGGGTTGCAGTATGCACCAATTGCGCCAAAGCGCAAGCCCCTCTGAATTTAGGGATATATGCGGGTTTAAATTCAGTGTTATTTTAAACGTCTTCTGCTTCTACGGCGATTATTGTTTGTAGGAGTTCCAGGAATATCGCCCCACGCCTTACCCAATGCGTGGACGAGCATCTCTGGGTCAACCGACGATTTCTTTTCGGTATTTTCAAGCGCTTCTGCCATCGCTCTTACATGCAACGGCGTTGTCCCGCAGCACCCGCCAATAATCACCGCCCCTGCATCACGCGCAAGCACTGCATATTGCGCCATTAATTCAGGGGTGCCGTGATAATGAATTTCGCCATCCAGATATTGCGGAATGCCGCAATTTCCCTTCGCGATAATCAAGGGGATGTCTGTATCGGCGGTAAAATTCATCACAGAATGAAGCAATTCTGCAGGGCCAATACCGCAATTTGCACCAAATGCTTCAAGGGCAAGTTGGCTAGCTTGTTGGGTATATTCTTGCGGGGTAATGCCCATCATTGTCCGGCCTGCAGTATCAAAAGTCATGGTTGCTAGCACTGGCAAACCAGTCTTTCGGCAGGCTGAAACAGCTGCTTCAATTTCTTGTGGTGAAGACATGGTCTCAATCTGCAACAGATCTACCCCGCCCTGTTTTAACGCGAGCGCTTGTTCTTCAAACACCTCTTCTGCTATGTGATGGGTTAATGCGCCCATCGGCTCAAACAGCTCCCCTGTGGGGCCGATAGAGCCAGCGACAAGGATCGGTCTATCTGCTTTATCAGCTTCACCGCGTGCGATTTCTGCGGCAGTGATATTTAACTCCGCAACTTGTTTTTCGGCCTGATGCAGTTTAAGCCGAAGCGCATTACCACCAAACGAGTTCGTCAAAATGATGTCAGAGCCCGCATCGATAAAGCCAGCATGCAGCGATTGAATTTTTTCAGGCTGTTCTAGGTTCCATAATTCAGGCGGATAGCCTGTCTCAAGCCCTAATTTGAATAAATTTGTTCCCGTCGCCCCATCTGCTAGCAACCATCCTTTACGCTTTAAATGAGTATGCAGAATAGTGCTCATGATGCTTGACCTTATCAGTGCAGAAGAAACTTATTTTTGCAGATTATTTCGTCTGGTTTGGCGGCGCCTAATCCCTGTTGCTTCGGTGCGGCGTTGGCGCAATTCTGCTAGCAATTCAGCTTGCTTATCCACAGATAATCGTGGCCAAGATGCTATTTCAGAACGGCTACGGTAACAGCCAGTGCATCTGCCAGATATCGGATTTATCTGACAAATACTAATGCAAGGTGAAGGCAGATTTTCAGCCATGGCGCGTCATCAGCCTCTCTTATCTTGATTGCTTAGGCACAGCTATATGCTATCAATTTTTAGGCAAGCCTGAAAAGTGGTTTTTTAAGCAGCAGCGCTATCACCATTTTCATTTTCGGCAAGTGCTGTCATCTGTGCATTTAATGTCTCGCATAGCCCAAAATAATTACGAAGCACCATATCAAGCGAAGCATTTTCATCTGCCCATTGCAGATTATCCACCGTCCCAATATCGCCTTGGGCTTTCAGCGCAGATACATCAATATCAGAGATAAATTCAGCGATCATATCTAGCGCATTGCCTTGCACAAGGATTGGCATATTCTCGCGCTTGAATGCGCGTATAATACGGCTTGCATGAAGCTCATCAGAAAGGGTTTCGATATGCGCATCACCTTTTGGGATAATCAGCGCGTCAAAATCTACCGCCAAGGTTTCATTAAATGGCTTATCCACAGGATAGGTCATCCCCACTTGCCCATCTTTCATGCCATTGACTAGCCCGATATGCGGCGAGACAATTTTCAGCACAGCATTCTGAGCCATCAACATCTTTTGAATTGAGATAAAATTATCTTCATCAAAACCATGTGCAACCATCAATGCGAATTTGCGGCCTGAAAGTGAAAAATTAGACATAGATTAAAACCTCCTGTCGAGATGTGCATATTACAATGCAACCCTCTAGATGAACTGAAGCGATAAGCGACAACCCTATATCATATGACCCTATATTATATGAACATACGCAATATTTATCGGGTATTTACCCATAGCCATGAGGGCTATAGAAGTGATGGCCTGCCTTATACCCTAATTAAGGTTTATTTTCAAGTCTGATACACCCTGATTTCTGCCTCAAAAGGCATAGCAATTCCAAACAGATACGCCATTTGCATGGTTAGCCTATCTTTTTAGCCGATCACATTAGCTGCTTTTTTTGCGGTAATGTAGGTGCCATTCAGACAGTAATGTTATTTTGATGTTAGGGTTCATGTGAGGTTACTTCCGCAACTGCATAGATGTTATTTTGCCAGTTTATTTTTCTTGGCTTTGGGCAGTTGTAGCGGGGGCGGGGGGCAGGATAGCGCGCCCCTCCCCGCAGCTAGCGGTCAGCCATCCCAGCTATTAGGTCAAATCTCAGGCCAATTAGCGCGAAATAATCAAGCTGAATTGACCGGATTTGTAATCGAAACAGACAGTTTATTGCTTACCCAGCTTGAAGGGGCGAGCAGTTTAGAAAGTTTCCTTGCCAAAAACCCCATTGATGATTTTGAATATTTATTTGAAAGCCGCACCCAACATCTAAAGCTTGTCTGGCTTGAAAGCGAAGATGGGTTAAATTTTTTCACCCCAGAACCAGCAGAATCTGCGCATGGCCGCTATTTTTTATGGGGTCATTTATCTCCGCCTTCTGCGTTTGACACCGCAGCCGAAGACAGTCTTAATTTTTCACTATTGGCAGATGTGCATTGCACCACATGCCAGGGCAATCATTTTCAGATGAATGGTGATTTGCAGATAAATCTATCTAGCAAAACAGGCCAATTTCATCTGGCTAATCAAGCATTATCCGCACGTCTAGATAGCACCATTCAGCTCGATAAAGCAGGGATTTTTGCTGCGGCTGGTGGCACGCCCCCTGTCATTCAGTTTCAAGGCCAAGCATTGGAGGCTGGAAGCTGGCAAATCATGGGTGGTTTTTTTGGTGAAGATATTGCCGAAGTTGGCGGCGGCTTTGCCCTGAATACCAACCAGCATCACTTTACCGGCGCATTTATAGGCGGGCGGGCTGATGAGAACTAAGCGTTGGCTATTTGCCCATAAAAAAGAGGTAAAGCAAAATTCTGCTTTACCTCAATCATCTGCGGATTATAGGGCTAGTGAGCTTGTTTGCATTATCGCAAAAATACACAGTCCCCTGTCAGCTTGTGCTACATCTCTGGCATGAAAATATCTAGATCATCGGCTTCATTGAACCCTGTGAAGCTTTCTAGCGCCATAATATCAATAGCTGCTGTATTGCTATCATCATCATGATCATAACTAAAGACGGTGTCCGTAGTGCCGTCCTCGTCGTAATCCTCCTGTCTTGTTTCAATATCAAAAGCACTTAGTCCTGGGGTTGCACGGTCACCATTACTTATAATCCTTACCTTATCCCCATCGGCAAAATCAGTGACTATATCTACATGCTCGCCCTGTTCAGCTGCAGAGGTGAAATCAAGTACAAAGAAGTCGCCGCCATTGCCGCCAGTAAGGGTGTCAGCACCCCTGCCGCCATCTAGCACATCATTACCTGCGCCGCCAATAAGGGTATCATTGCCCCTATCGCCGTAAAGCTTATCATCGTCTGCACCGCCATCAAGCGTGTCATTGCCGCTACCGCCAAACAGATTGTCATATCCGCCCATGCCATAGATAATATCATTGCCGCCTTCGCCAAAGATATCGTTACCGTCTTCATAAGTCTTGGAGTTACCATCACCGTCAATACCATCATACGAATTCGTATCATCCCCT
>CBFHYP010000020.1:0-50267 GCA_965660095.1 Puniceispirillaceae bacterium (SeqCode) | reverse complement strand
TAAATACGGGTTCAACAAATACCACTGTAACAGTAAGTAGTGCTGGTGGTTATGCTTCAATGGGTGCACTCGCAACAGCTGTTCATGATGCTTTGAGCGGTACTGCCGCCATTTCTGGAGAATTTACTGTAACTTCAAGTAACGGTACGCTTCAGTTCACTTCTCAAACAGCTGGTACGGGAGCCAATGACGATACGATTTCCATTACCTTCGTCGATGGTGACGGGTCAGACGACATCACTGCTTCGTTAGGAGCAGCGACAATAATGACTGGTCAAACCACTGGCGCACTGAACGTATTCAATGATGCAACGTTTAGTGTATCGAGCGGAAATCTTGTTGCGACTTTAACCTATGACGGAGCTGTCCCGGTTGCAAATACCGATAGTGCAGCTGTTGGCCGGATAAATTTTGTCAACTCGTCCAGTGAAGAGATTTTGGTCGGCGGGGCAGCATCAATCACAACATCAGGTGTCAATGCGGTTAACAGAGTTGAGACAATAGCTACACCATCGCTAGGTTCCGAAGATTTTGCTGTGGGAGATGCTGTTAAAATGACTGTAGGAGGGCACAATCTCTCCCACACTCTAACTGCTGCAGAAGCTGCCGATATCAACAGTGCAAGTTCTGGTGGTAAGATAGCAAAAATTGCTACGCATCTAACCAACGCTGCGTCGGCAGCAGGTGCAAGCCTCACATTTTCTGGTGTTGGAAGTGATTTGAGACTAACTTTTGATACTGCTGGGGCGAATTCTGACAGTGTTGGACAGTTGAAGATTGACCGTGCAGAAGTTGATAAAGGAACTGCAACTAAAATATCTGATGGTGTGAACAGTCTGAAGGCTTATGATGCATCTGAGGGTGGTACAGGTTCAAACGCAGAAAACTCCTCTGATTATGGAAGGAACAACACAGCTACAGGTAACAATACCGATGCGGTTGCAACAGCTACACTAGGCGGCTCATATGCTGCTGGGTCTGGCGCAACAACAATCGCTGCAACCTCAACAATCACAAATATTGTTGAAGCTGCTAAGGTTCAAATCGGTCTTGATGTTCTTGGTTCAGACTTTGAAGCATTCAGAACAGCAAATGCAAATGGTGAGTTCACCATTGGCGGCACTGACGGCACAAAGTTTGAAGTTTCAAGAGAAGGTGTGATTACAAACAGAGCACCAATGGATTTTGAAACAACACCAAACTTCACCTTTGATGTGACCTACACTGCAAAAGATGGAAGCAAGTTTACTGAAACTGTAAATCTGCAGCTATCTGACAGCCAGGCAGATTCTGGTGACCACCTGATTAACGTCAGCGTTGCAACCCAGGCACTAGCAGGCGATTCAATCGCAATCCTAGACCAAGCTCTGAACCAAGTTTCAGCAGCACAAGCGGAACTAGGTGCGGTGCAGAACAGACTTCAGCACAACATCGATAACCTAACTATGGGTGCGATGCTGACTGAAACATCTAAGGGTCGTATTACTGATGCCGACTTTGCAAAAGAAACTACTCAGCTTTCAAAGCAGCAGATTCTAGCGCAGGCAGCAACCTCAATGCTAGCTCAGGCTAACCAGTCTAAGCAGTCAGTATTGTCACTGCTTCAGTAAATCCTCGATAACTGAAATATACAATTTAGGAAAAGGGCGCTTCGGCGCCCTTTTTTATATGCTCGGTTCATTTTGGCATGATTTTTGGCAACGCAAAAACTATGCCAAAACTGCTTCTTGATGCAGAAATTTTCTAACGGGAACAGGTTTTCAGTCGTTTATTTTCGTTAGGACGAAAATATGACAACGATCAACACCAATAGTGCTGCGCTGATGGCTTCGGCCCAAGCAAAAGTGGCAGAAAAGAACCTGATAAAGTCTTTCGAAAGGCTTTCATCCGGCCTGCGCGTCAATAGCGCGGCTGACGATGCTGCAGGTTTGGCTGTTGCTAACCGAATGCAGTTGCAACTTCGTTCTATGGATAAGGCAATTGCCAATTCATCAAACGGGGTATCCTTGTTGCAAAGTGCCCTTTCTGGCATGGATGAGATTAATGACATTATTTTGCGCATGCGGGAGCTATCTGTAAGAGCAGCGTCTGGCATTTTTGGACATTCTGATAGGCTGAATAGCCAAAAAGAAGTGGATGCGCTGCTAGCTGAAATTACCCGTATTGCAGATCAAACATCATTCAATAGTGTTAAATTGCTAGATGGCACCTATGACAATTTTGTCCGCTCTGGGTTAAGTAATGAAGAGCTTGTTCATATTAATTTAGGCGGGATGGGTATTTTAGGTTCTGCGCGCGGCACTAAATATGCTGAAGGTACAACCCTTTCTATTTTGCGTGAGCGCACCTCAGGGTTGGGGAATTCGCAGTTCAACACAGCACTTTCAAGTATGGCAAAAGGGTTAAGCGAAATCCTGATTGCAAATAGCAGCTCAGCCTCAGGTGCATCCTCGTTTGATACGCCTGCAAATGCGGTTGGCTTTAACGGAAGTTCGGTAATTGGCCTGCTCGCGCAAGTGCGTGCTTCAGGAACCTCGCTTACGGATAGGTCGGCTGCAGAAGCAGGCACAGGCTCGTCCAGCATCGATGTGCTTCCCATTGCCATTTCGTCTGGCACATCTAGTTTTGATACAGCTGTTAACGCGACCGCAACAGGCTCGTCCACCTTACTAAGCTCAACACTGGTAACACAAACCGCAGCAGTTGGTTCTGTCACGCCAGGTGGTGCATCAACCTTCACTACAAATAGCTTTAATAATGGCTCATTTGACAGTTCTGTGACGCCTGTCACAAATGCAGATGGTAGTGTGTCTATCCCAGGATGGACAATTTTCAGAGAGCAAGTAAAGCTCGCCCCCTTTGATGCTGTTGACCCCACAGATACAACACGCTTTATTGACGGATTTGCTACGCCTACAGATTCATCTGCTAATCCGCCTCATCCTTCGCCTTGGGACTCTAGAGTAAGTCGGGGCGATGATTATGCCCCTGCTTCAGCATCGTATAGCTGGGCTCTTGAAAGCCAGTCCTTAAGACTATTCTCCTCTATGACCACGGATCAAGGCGGTGATGTTGTCCACGGCCCGTATGTTATTTCTGATGATGCAGTCTCGTTAGATGCTGGGGATCGTGTTCTGTTTGATTGGCGCGCCAGAAACGGTGCAGATGCCTATGATGTCTATGCCTATTTGCTTGAAGAAACCACAGGGGTTACCCAAGAATTGCTGAATGTAACGGGTAATGGGAATACGGCTTGGGCAACGCAAGATGTCACAGTTGCAGCCGCCGGTGACTATAAGTATGTATTTGTGGCAGGTACGTTTGACGAGACCTTTGGCAAAGCCGCAGGTGCAAGCTTATATATTGATGATATCACCGTTATATCTTCAGCCCCGCCTGTTCCTATTGATACAACAGGCGCAATTACACTTGAAGCAGAAGAAATCATCCTGCCCGGAAGTAGTATCACCATCGATATAGATGATTTAACAAGCTTGCAGACCCAAGTTGCTGCTGACCCTAGCGCGCCTGCGAACCCCACCTTTACCCTTTCAGGTGCAGATGCCTCTTTCGTCCGGTTTGATGCAGCAGGGGATTTGGTGCTCGATGGGCCACTTCGTTTTGCAACCAAAGACCAATTTATTTTTGATGTAGAATATCTAGCCACCACAGGGGTGACGCATACTGAAACCGTTACCCTTAATCTCACAGAGGCACTGAATGCAAGTGCTAGCCTAACCGTTGATGAAGCCCAGAATGTAAATATCCCGACAAGCTTGCTACCAGATATGATTGCTTTTGCGAATAGGGATAGTTTTGCTGGAACGTTCCGCTTTGCAGGTTCAGGAACCTCTACCTCTGGCAGTGGCAATTTTAGCATCAATGGGGCAGGGCAAATTACCTCAAACAATGCGATTGAGTTTGATAATGGCGCAACACGCAATCTCGATGTGGAATATGTAGCGTCAGACGGCAGAATATTTAACCAAGATATTACGCTGAATCTCAATGATACACTTACCTCCACAGGCGCTGTTACAGCAGAACAAGCAACTGAGGTGAGGGTAGGGATAAACCAGCTTACCTCTAGCAGGGCGTTTGGTGCTAAATATAATGCCTTAGGTTGGAATGTATCATACGATATTACCAGCTTTGGTGATGGCGCGATGTTTACAGCAGACCCAGCAACAGGTGATGTGCGTTCTACAAGCCCGCTACTGATAGCAAATAAACCTAATTATAATTTTCAGCTTCGCACCCGTGTTACCAATGCAGGCACCACAATCGATCACATTGAAACAGTGTCAGTGGCATTAACGGAATCGCTTCAGGCAAGCTCTTCTATAACTGCACAAGAGGCTGATCTAATAACGATTGATAATGCGCAAATGACAAGCATAGATGGGTTTGCGTCACGCGATGCGTATCGGGGGAGCTATCGCTTGGCGAGCACGTCAGGGGATCATAATTTCTTTGGGGTGAATGGCAGTGGTGATATTTCGTCCAACACGGCCCTTGAATATGATACCCGCGCGAATTTCCTTTCTGCGTTGAATATGAACCCAGAATATGAATTTGATCTTATCTACCGTGCGAGTGATGGGCGTGAATTCACAGAAACAGTTACCTTAGAGTTAACCGACACACTTACAGCACAAAGCAGTCTTACCACAGAACAAGCAAGCCAAATTGTGATTGAGGCTAACACCCTATCTGCAACATCTGCTTTTGCAGCAAATCATCGATTATCTGGAAATTCAGGGCTCTTTTCAATTGATCCAACAAGCCCAGATGCTGCGTTTTTTGATATTGACCAGACAGGGCGTATTACCTCAAACAGACAGTTGCTTAATGCGATTAACCCGAATGTTCAGTTTGATGTCTTATTTCAATCCTGGAATGGTAAAACACATCGTGAAACCGTCCGAATGCAAATTACAGAATCGCTTCAGGCTGCAGCGACGGTGGATGTATATGAAGCAACAGACAGTATTTCGGTAGCGGTGTCTCAGCTTGATAGTATTGAAGGATTTGCACAGCGAGATCTAAATAGAGGGGTTTACAGGCTTGCAGGCGGGGCTGATTTCCGTGATTTCACCGTTGATATGAATACAGGCTTGATTACATCTAAAGATGGTATCGAGTTTGACACAAAAGACAGCTATGAGGTGGCGATTGATTATGTCGCATCAGATGGCCGCATATTCACAGAAACAGTGACCCTTGATATTAAAGACACATTTTTTGGAACATCAAATCTTGAGGCTGAACAATCGCATCAAGTATCTGTTCCGATATCTTCGTTGGGCTCGTTAAGCGCCTTTGTAGCTAAAAAAGCAGCAAACGGTATTTCAGGCACCTATAAGCTAGAAGCAACCGGGCCAAGTTGGCAGCAATTTACGATGGATTCATCTGGCAATCTTACCTCCCGTGATACGCTGTATCAGGGGCAAAACCATCAAATTGTGGTGTCGTTTAATGCATCAGACGGAGAACGTTTCTTTGAAACGGTGAATCTAAATATTACAGAATCTCTGCAAGCATCAAGCACCGTGAAAGCTGATGAGGCAAATTCGGTTCGTATTGACGGCAATCAGATGAAAGAGATTCAAGCTTTTGCAGATAGGGATAATCGGCAAGGGTTATTTAGAATTGTTAAAAGCGGAAGTGATCACGAAAAATTCTCTGTGATGAGAGATGGTTCTGTGATGTCTAACGGGGCATTAGAATTTGATGATCCTGCAGATAACACGAATAATTTCGATGTTGCATATTTTGCCTCAGATGGCAGGATTTTTACCCAACATGTTGAGCTTACCCTTGGTGATACTTTTTCAGGTCAGTCCATCATAACAGCAGAAGAAAGCCATGAGGTTGTGTTTTTGCTAAGCGATATGACTAGCTTGAGAGATTATGTTTATAAGCTTAATCCAGGTGGTCCATCTGGCAGTTTCAATATCGTAAAGGAAGGGAGCGATTACGATAAATTTGAGGTGGACGAGTTTGGAAATGTGCGTGCAACCGAGACATTGCGTAAAGATGAGCAAGAAATTTATCAATTTGATATCCGCTATACGCCAGCAATTGGGGGCGCTTTTACCCAAACAGTGAACCTGTATTTAACAGACACTACCTACAATAAATCCATGTCTGAATTATCGGTGGGTGAGGCAGAGGTGCTTGTTATTGGTGAAGAAAGTATGCCAGCTATTAGCGCATTTGCCGCCGCAGATAATTATTTAGGGGAATATGTGATTGCAGCTTCGCCAAATACCCCTCAAGACCGAGAATTATTTGAAATTGACCAGCGCGGTGTGCTGACAAGTAAAGCTGCATTTGATTATGAAACTGACCGCCATTTTTACGAATTTTCGGTTATTTACACAGCTTCTGACGGTACCTCTTATCAAAATTTTGTGGAATTGACGTTAACAAATGATAAGCGAGATGATGATAATCTTGATCTTGAAGGGCTGAATATCGAAACGGTGGAAGGTGCTAAAATTGCGAGTAATTTACTAGATGAAGCGATTAACCGCGTTACTTCATCTATGGCGAAGGTTGGTGCTATTCAAAATAGGCTTGAGCATAATATTGATAATCTGTCGATGACGGAATTGTTGCTTGGCTTATCCCGTGGACGGATCATTGATGCGAATATGGCAGCTGAATCAAGTGAGTTAGCTAAAAATACTATTCTCAACAATGCAGCAAACCAAATGATTGCCAATGCCGCAGATTCAAAACAGCTCATGCTTCAATTAATTCGCTAATTCTTCACAAATTTCTATCAAATGCTTGAATTTCTGCGGCTTTACAGGTATTACGAGCAACTAATGCGGCACAGAATACGATGTAGATTTCAAGGTGAGGTAAAATGAATTATTGTCCGACATGGATATATGATGCCATTTTTGCGCAAATTGGGGAGGATTTTCTTACCACTGATTTGCCATTAAGTCTCTCTGCGAAGAAATATGCGGATGGGCTTGCAAAGAAATATCAGCCGCTGAATCTTGATGAGATTGCACAAGGCGCTGAGGAGATGATCCGCTTTCTTGCTGAGGTAGACGCTAATGAACATGCGGTAGATTTGCTTCGCGGCTTTTGTTTTTTCAGAATTCGCTATGAAACTCAAAATGTAAAAAGAAAGATGAAATCTTTATTTGGGGCAGTGGATTCTGGCGATAAAACACAAAAATATAGCTCTGGCGATACCGTAAAACGTTTTAAAGCATATGTGTTTGCATGGCGTTCTGGCACTGCAATTTTGGCTGATCCAGGCTGGAAACTTGCTTCTGAAACCACTTTAGAAGAATTATCAGCAACAGCTGCAAAACAAGTATCTGTGCTAGATGCTATCTAGGAAAGCTGAATGCGTTAATCTAGATTATTGATTAACGCCTGCTTTCCATGTCTCCATGAAATTATCAAGCATATCACCTGTTTCTTTGAAGCTGGTTACATTTTGCTCCATTGCGGTGAACTGTTCGACATATCGCGCACGTTCATTTTCCATCCGCTCAGATAGCTCGTCTAGCTTATCATTATAATCATCAATATCGTCATTATAGGTAGCGATTTTGGTATCGATATCACCATTAGCTGCAAGTACCGTATCTGCAAATTCTGTTAAGGTTTGAAGCAAGCTTTTACCAATGTAGACAGTAGCATCAGCACCATTGCCCAAAAGGGTTAAGGCAAGTCCCCTTGCGCCGCCTGTGGTGATTTTATATTTGCCGCCCTCAAAATTCATGCTTTCATAGGTGGGCGGCGTGCCAGAGGCATTTGCAAGCTCGTTGCTAGTATTATTATACAAATATGTACCAGCTTCCCATAAGGTGCCAGTAAGCTCTGCCTGAACTAGGTTGCTATCTGTGATAGCGCGTGAATCCATTAGGGCTGCAAAGGCATCTGGGTTCGCTTCAAAAAATTCTTCAAAACGTGTATCATTAATGGATAACGTGCCATCACGTTCTGTCATCACCCCGAAATTTGATAAAAACACATCATTTGCCTGAAAGCCTGGGATGGGTTTTACCGTCATGGATTTAAGGGTGTTTAAATAGGACCGCATCAGGGGGTCCCCTGCAAGAGGGCCTGCATCATCGCTTCCTGCTGACCCTCTGAATGTCACTTCATTCAGCTTCTCAAGCATGAAGTTCATTTCTTCAACAAATAGTCG
The DNA here is from genome assembly GCA_965660095.1 of Puniceispirillaceae bacterium (SeqCode). Classification (GTDB taxonomy): domain Bacteria; phylum Pseudomonadota; class Alphaproteobacteria; order Puniceispirillales; family Puniceispirillaceae; genus WTJO01. The sequence goes on along the minus strand of CBFHYP010000020.1, from coordinate 42,082 downwards.
CAAGGTTTCTTTTGCGGTATCTTTATCATAGCTTGCTGAGACGGTCGCAACATTGGTGCTAAGCTTGTTCAAGGTGAATGAAACACCGCTTACCAAATCATCAATATTATTGCTATCGCGCGTTACTAGAACGCCATCTAGATACATTTCAGCATCTGTGCCAGCGATAATCTGATGTGATGTGTCAGCTGCATTTGTGTTTGGGTCATAACTTAAATCATCTTCGCGAACACCATTATTCTCGGCTGTAATGCGGATTTGATTTTGCTCCCCTTCTTCGCCAACAAGGGTGAGTGCGTAATCATTTGGTCCTACCCTGATAACCGTAGCACTAATGCCCATATCCGCGTTATTAATGACGTTTGAGATATCTGCAAGACTGTCTGTGCCAGATGGTATGGTCAAGGTGGTCTGGGTATTACCTGTGCGCGGCGTGAAGACAGGCGGGGTGCTTGTGTCCCATGCGCCGAAATCAATTGTCAAATCTGTGACACCTGTTGATGATGTCGTATCAGCAAAGCCGGTAAATGCAAGTGTATGCTTGGCCGCAAGTTGGGTGACTTCAAAACTATGCGCAAAAGGCTGAACAGCGATTTTGCCGTTGCTCTCAATAGAAACAGCGTCATCATTAGATGCTACAACAAGGCCATTTGTGTTAGTGCTTTCCAAAAATCCAAGATTATCCTTGAAGGTTGTCATCTCATTTTTCACCTCGCCTAGGGCAGAGATGGAGACATTACGTTCTTCAATTTTCTCGTTAATTTGGGTTTCACGCGGGACACGTTCAGCGTCGATCATGGCATCGACGATCTGAGTGACGTTTAGGCCACTTCCCACGTTCAGTGCACTTAAATAATCGACCGCCATCTTAAAATTGTCCTCATATGTTTCAGAATAACGCCTGATATCAAGCAAATTTTATGCCGATTTTGGCAATTTTGTGCCAACATGGGTTTAGGTGTAGAATTTTTTTAAGAAAAAGATAGCGCTATGCCTACAAAAAAAGCGGTTAGGGTAGGGGTTTAAGCTAGGTGAGACAGATAATCAGCCTTTTTATTGTGTCATGTGCTGTGGGTCTAGGGATTGGGGCTGCTGTAAGTGTTGCCGCAAATTGGTTTGTTTCTACTTTAGGCTGGTTAACTGCACTTCGCCAAAATGGCTTGTTTACAAGTGATAGCGCCTCGATACTATATCTTGCTGAGCCGTTCTTATGGCTTACAATTGGTTTTATTGTGATACGCCTGATTGCAGGATTTACACAAACAAAGGAATGGCAAGGCCCAGCAGATGTGATTTATACAGCACATCGCGCAGATACTGGCATGCCGTTGCGTCAGGGCTTGGCAAGTATTTTTGCAGCGTTGATATCACTTGGTTCTGGCGCGTCGCTTGGGCAATATGGGCCGATTGTGCAGATGGGCGCGGTGCTTGGAAGCATATCGCGCAAATTCTCGTTCTATCGACTACTTTCCTCTGATGTATTTATTGGATGCGGGGTAGCGGCAGCTATTTCAGCTGCCTTTCAAGCTCCGATAGCCGCTATCATCTTTGCGCATGAAGCGGTGCTCAGGCATTTTTCTGCACGCGCGATTACCCCCATAGCTATCGCTTCTATTACCGCTTCTTTTTTTGGACAATGGCTATTTGGTGGTGCGAATATTCTGGAATTAGATGCAGATGCTTCCACTATTTTAATGCAAGTGCCCTATCTTTTGATTGGCGGCGTGATATTTGGGCTGATGGCTATTGTTGTGATGTCTGCCCATTTAAAGCTAGCGGCTATTGCCGCTTCATCGGGGTGGTCTGCATGGCGGTTAGGGGGCCTTGCTATCTTGGTATTGGGCAGTGTTGGGGCGGTTGTCCCGCAAACCTTAGGGGTTGGGTTAAATGTAATTTCTGACATGCTCGCAGGCCAGATGAACGCAGAAATGCTTATCCTTTTATTAACCGCTAAAATTATTGCGGTGATTGCAGCGTCTAGTTTAGGATTTGTTGGCGGATTTGTATCCCCATCCTTATTTATCGGTGCAGCTACAGGCGGGCTGTTTGCAATTTGTTTGAATATGGTTGGCTTTGATGTTTCTGTGTTGATGATGATGGTTGCTGGAATGGCAGCGCTGTCTGCAACAATTGTCGGCGCGCCTATCGCGATGGTGATGCTGGTTTTAGAACTCACTGAATCCTATGATTTCGCAGTAGCCGCCATGTTAAGTGTGGTTGTGGCGAGTTTACTTAGCCATATCAGTTTTGGACATTCCTTGTTTGATAAACAGCTCATCAGGCGCAATATAATATTATCAAAGGGCAGGGGCTTTATTGAATTATCTGCGCGCCCTATAACGCCCATCATTAGTGACACATTTTTGAGTGTTACCCCTGATATCTCTATTGCGGCATTGCGGGATAAATTTTCTGAACATCACGTCACCGAAGCCTATTGTATTGATGATAGCCAGCATTATGTAGGAAAAATTTTGCTTCATGCTATCCTTCATGCAGATGCCAGCAGTCCCGTATCTGCATTTTTGATACAGGATGAGGTGACGATAGCTGAAGATGCAAGTCTGCAAAATGCAATTGAAATAGCGTCAAATTTTGTGGGGGAAAGTATTGCTGTATTATCTTGTGATGGAAGCAAGATTAAAGGTGTGGTGACTGAGGGCGATCTATTCAGAGCCTATCTTGAAACCCAGCAAGATATTCAGAAAATTGAGCATGGGTAGATGATAAAAATGCACTAGCGCTAGCTCGTTTGCGAGCCCATCATCTGTGGTATCGCTTTAGGCAAGAATATCAATATGATTTCTAAAACGCGGGGTTTCTGCATATAGATTAGAGATATGCTCGGTTTTTGTGCTTGCTGCGTGATGCAGATATCCTGGCGCGTGCAGTATGCGGGCGGCTAGAAATTGTTCTGTGACAATGGCTGAAGGGGCTTGTCTGCTTGATCTAATCTGGCTTAGCGGCATTCCAGATAATTGTGCTGAAATTCTTGGTGTTTCAAGTAAAGCCTCTACGCCTTGCGTCGTTTGTCTTGATGTTGGCATAGAGCTTGCATCACGAGGACGTGTTACTTGCGACAGAGCATCAGACAAAGTGCGCTGAGATTCTGTTAAGCGGGTAACAGGCCGTTCTTGAAGAAGAGGTGAGATCATAGTCTAGATAATGTAGCAAATGGTGCATTTTTTGGCAAGATTTTGAGATAATGGGCGAGAGCTATGAATTACGGTAAGATTACACAAGCCTATCAGAACACAGAAAGGCAGGCGCTTCAGGAGACTGAAGACCCGCATTTCATTGTACTGACGATGTTTAATGAGCTGCTAAAATCAATGCGGCTTTTCGCAGATAATTGTGATCTGAAAGAAGGTGGTGAATTAGAGGTGAAATCAAAGCATTTCGCTCGCTCATTGACCATTATCTATGCTTTGCAATCCTCGCTTGACTTTGAGAAGGGCGGCGATATCGCCAATAATCTCTTCCAGCTTTACGAATTCGGCAGACAGCAATTACTGTCTGATCTGAAGGATGGCAAGCCAACCGGTTCATATCAGGCTATTGAATTCCTCACTGAAATTCGTGACGCATGGGACGAGATTGGCAAAAAGAATGACCAAGACGGCGGAAATTAGGGCACAGTTTTCAGAACTGAATGCGCATATCGCCGAGGCCATTACCAATAAGGATTTTAGCCGGGCGTTAGTGCTTGACAAAGCGCGTCAGGATATTCTGAAAGACCTGTGTTTAATGGATCCAACCACAATCGATAAAAGCTTCTTCGAATTTATTGAAGGATGCGCAAAAGAAAATGCGCGCCTTATTCAGAAGGTTGAAGCGGATATGCAGGATATGACCTTTCGGCAAAGCAGGTCACGCAAGGTGCAGGCTGCCTATAGCCAGCGTTAAGCAAAGCGTGCGGCGCTAAAGCTTTAAACAGGTTTTTCAATTACATATTTTTTCATTTTTTCAATTAAGGTCGTCCGCCTTAATTTCAAGCTCTCCGCTGCGGCTGATATCATCCCTTCAGATTTTTCAAGCGCCGCCTCAATAAGCACAATTTCAACATCCTGAAGATGTCTTCTTAAATCAATATTATCAAAAAAGGCAAACCAATCCTTGTAATGACTAGGATGCGGGATTGGCAGGGTTTCTTTTTCATCCTCTATTTCTAATCCAACGGGATCGAATTCAGATGAAATGTCCCATAGCGCTTCTTGCTCTTCTATGGGGTCAGGCACTTTTACCCGAAGCAGATTGTTGCGCACATCTTCTGCTGAGATTTTCCGCCCCGGATATAATAAACATGCGCGTTCCATCAAATTTCTGAGTTCACGCACATTGCCAGGCCACGGATAACGCATCAATTCTGAAAAGGCGCTATCATTGAAATCTGGCAGGGAGATAGAACTATCAGCCTCGGTGATAACTGCACAAAGCCGTTGTACCAATTGCGGGATATCAACCGCACGCGCTGCTAGTGCCGGCATTAATAACGGAAATACATTAATGCGGTAGAATAAGTCTGCCCTGAAGTCGCCTGCTTCAATCTGGGTTTCAATATTTTGATGCGTTGCACATACCAGCCTGAAATCAATCGGCACATCCTTGCCGCCGCCAACACGCTGAATAGAACGCGATTCAAGCGCTCGAAGCAGTTTTGCCTGCAGGCTCATCGGCATATCACCAATTTCATCTAGAAATAATGTTCCGCCAGAGGCCATCTCAAAACGGCCTGCTTTGGTTTTTTCAGCCCCTGTAAAAGCACCTTTTTCATGGCCAAATAATTCAGATTCAAGCAATTCTGACGGAATAGCAGAACAATTTACCGAGATTAAATCGCCTTTGCGGCCAGATAAATCATGAATGGCCTGTGCGACAAGCTCTTTGCCAGTACCTGTTTCGCCTTGCACCAAAACTGTGGTGGTGGAAGGCGCAACAAGCTCAATAAGGCGTTTTATTTCCCGCATGGGAGCAGATTGGCCTACTAGAAGTTCATCAAGCATATATGCCCTACCCCACTCTTTTCCCTAAATATTTCCAATAAATACATATTAGCCATTAAGGGTGATGCGTTAAGCTGAAAGTGTCAAAATTCCGTTTCAATATTAACTACTAATTTAGAAATGTCAAAAAAATGAGTTTAAAAAAATTAATTTTTATTTTGTTTAAAATCAATAACTTAACAAATTAACTTCACTTTTGATAATTTTCTGGCCTGCTTTTTGCCTCTGTCACCTCGTCTGATGTCTTTTTTTGAGGATAATAAAGTGGCAACTATATCTATTCATAAAACCGAACTGCTAGGTGCGGAACAGCTTGCAGCTTCACTTGAACGCCGAATGGCAAATATCGTTTGGCATGAGGAGCAATCTGGCCAATCTGGGGCAGAAGCAAAGCCTCAGGCCGTTGATGCATTTGTCTGTAGTACGCATTATGAGCAGGCGTGTGGTGGGCGCACTGCTTTGGTGGAAAAAGCACGCGCAATGAAAGCTGCGAAGGTGCTGGTAATTGGCCATGACCCCGAGCAAGGTTTTCAAGTAACCTCTGAGATGCGTGGTGCGATTATTTCACTGAATATGGCAGGTACTGATTGTACCGAGGATATGCTAGGCCGTGATGTGCCGCATAATTATTCCCTGCAAATGGCTGTGAGCCTGTTGCTAGATAGTGAGCATGTCGCAGTAGCGGATAAATCTAGCTTAGATTTGATGGCACTTGCACAAAAGGTAAGCAAGACAGATGTGACCGTCTTTATCAATGGTCCAACAGGAACAGGTAAAGAAGTTTTATCTAAATTTATTCATAACCAGTCTTCACGCAGTGATGCGCCTTTCGTGGCTGTAAACTGTGCTGCGATACCTGAAAATATGCTGGAAGCAATTTTGTTCGGCCATGAAAAGGGCGCGTTCACAGGTGCTTCAACCTCAAATAAAGGTATTTTTAGAGCAGCAGATGGCGGGACATTATTGCTGGATGAGATTTCAGAAATGCCGCTAAGCCTGCAAGCAAAACTTCTGCGTGCGCTTCAAGAGCGTAAAGTTACGCCACTTGGCAGCCAGCGCGAAGTTGATGTGGATGTTCGGGTTATTGCAACAACCAACCGCAATATGTTGGAAGAAGTAAAACAAGGCAAATTCAGAGAAGATTTATTCTACCGCCTAAACGTATTCCCGCTTTCAACCTGTCATCTGTCTGAAAGACGTGACGATATTGTGGCGATTAGCACAGTGTTGTTAAAGCGTCATAGCCCGGATGGACTGGTCATCCCTGCGTTAGACAGTTCTGCTGTGAAGATGTTGATGGATTATGGCTGGCCTGGAAATGTAAGAGAGCTTGAAAATGTGCTTCAGCGTGCGCTTGTTTTGTGCAGCGATGGCATCATTACAGCTGCTGATATTATGGTAGATGGGGTCTTTGAAGGCCAAGGGATGTCACGTCAGACAGCCCAGCACTTCCACGAACATCGGCTACAGGCCTAACCTTAGCAAACGATTAGGATAAAGTATCATGGTAGACCGTATTTCAAATTTATCGTCAACGATGAACAGTTTATCAGCCATTCGCGGTGTTGAACACACAGCTTCGCTGACCGCATCACAAGGCCCTCAAAGCTTGCGTGAACAGCTTTTAGCGCATGCTGAACAGGTCATGCCTACTGATAAAAATCAGGTGAATTTTACCTCGCGCATGTCATCAGCATTGCAGTCGGTTGCTGACGCACAAAATAACGCAGCCAGAATTACACGCGATTTTGAATTAGGTAGAGAGACCGATTTAAGCAAGGTGATGATCAACCAGCAAGTATCGTCCCTTGGCTTTCATATGACATTGAATGTCAGAAACAAGGTCCTTACCGCCTATAAAGATATCATGAATATGCCTGTGTAACAGGGATATCACGGTTTGAACTTTTTTAAGTCATAAGCCACTCACGGAGAGATGAAATGGCAGAACTAGCAGCAGATAGAGCAACAGGTCTAACACCCCAGCCTTCAGGCGGAATGTTAGGCAATGCAAGCGGGTTAGTGGAACGCGCGAGAGAACTTGGCAAACAGCCTGCTTTCAGACGCGCTTTACCAACAATTATTGCTGCTGTTGTGGTTGTGTTAGGCCTTGTTGCATATTTTCTAATGCAACAGCCCTCTCGCACCACCCTTTATGCTTCTTTGCCTGAGAGTGAGAAATCACGGGTTTTAGATGCGTTGAAAAATTCTGGTGTTGATGTAACGCTTGACCCGACAACCGGCGATGTGATGGTACCTACAGGGGACTATCATTCATCCCGTATCATGCTTGCAGCACAGGGTCTGCCGTCGGTTGTGCCTACAGGATATGAAAATCTGGATACTATTCAGATGGGCTCAAGCCGTTCTGTTGAAAGTATGAAATTAAAGCAAAGCCAAGAGCTAGAGCTTGCCCGTTCAATTGCTGAAATTGATAATGTGATTTCAGCGCGTGTTCATTTGGCTATTCCAGAAAAAGAAGTTTTTATCAGGCAAGAATCTGAGCCAACTGCTTCGATATTTGTGCAACTTGCCCAAGGCCGCGCTTTAGGGCGCTCGCAAGTACAGGCGATTATCCATTTAGTATCGTCTTCAGTGCCAAAATTGGCAAAAGAGAATGTCTCTGTGATCGACCATAATGGCGCATTGCTCTCAGATAGCTCACAAACAGCGCTTGGGATGATAAATAATGCTGAGCTAGAGCATCGGGTGCGGATGGAAGATATTTATCGCCGCCGCATTATCTCGCTTGTAACCCCGATTGTTGGGCCTGGTAATGTGAATGCACAGGTTAATCTTGATGTCGATTTCACACGTTCTGAAATCACTGAAGAAATTGTTGACCCTGAGGGTAATGCATTGCGGTCTGAGCAAAACACCCAAGATTTAACGCGTGAGACACCTGCTATTGGTATTCCAGGCGCTGTATCAAACACACCGCCTCAGGCACCTGATTTAAATACAGAAAACCCAAATCCAGGCGCACCTGACAATATTCGTGCAAGCTCTTCTAGTGAAGTTAAAAACTATGAAGTTAGCCGCACAGTGTCTAACACCCATAAGCCTTCACATCGTATCCAGAAGATTAATGCTGCGGTGTTGGTGCGTGATCAGATGGTAACAGACCCTGAAACAGGTGAGAAGGTTTCTGTGCCTATTTCTGATGAGATAAGACAGAAAATTGAACGCCTTGTTGCGGATACAATTGGTATTGATATTAACAGAGGCGACAGCCTTACGGTATCAAGCTCACCGTTCATGACAGAATTACAAGGTGTTGAAGCGCCGTGGTATGAAGCTGAATGGGTACGCACAGCTGTAAATCAAATCGCGATTGTGCTTATCCTTGCGATTGTGATTTTGGGTATTATTCGTCCGTTACTTAACAGAATTTTGGTACCAGCACCTGTGACATCATCACAGCTAGTATCTGGCGATGAAGAAGTAGATTTAGACCAGATTGAGGTTGGTGAAGGTGAAAGCTTAGAAGATATTAAATCTAAGCTGAAGCCAAAGAAACAAGCCATCTCAGCTGAAATGCTGGATACCGCAAATACATATGATGACAAGGTAGCGATTATTAGAATGATTGTTTCTGATGAAGCTGGCCGTGTATCAAACGTGTTCAAGGCAATGATGGAAAAGGATATGTCAGTATAAGGCTTTTTAGGATTTTTGTGAAATACAGAGCCCCTTATTTTAAGGATTTTTGCAAGAATTTGGCTTTAGGCGTATATTAGAAGAGGAAATAGAGGTTATGGCCGTGGCAGTAGAACAAACAAATGATGGTGAGCTAAGCGCATTTGAGCAGCTTTCAGGCACACAGAAATCAGCAATATTGATGATGTTGCTTGGTGAGGATGAAGCTTCAGAGATCATCAGAAACCTCTCGCCAAAAGAAGTTCAGCATCTTGGTACTGCGATGTATTCTGTGCAAGGTGTTGACCAAGAAACAGTGAATGCGGTGCTAGATGAATTTCTAGCTATTATTAAAGCGCAGACATCGCTGGGCATGGGTGCTGGAAACTATATCCGTAATGTGATGAATAAAGCATTGGGCGAGGATAAAGCACAATCTGTTCTTAGCCGAATTGCTCCCTCACAAACCTCTCGTCCGATTGATATTTTAGATTGGATGGATGCACGCTCAATCGCTGAGCTGATCATTGATGAGCATCCGCAGATTATCGCGCTGATTATATCTTATCTTGATTATGGTCTTGCAGCAGATGTGCTAGGGCTATTGCCGCAGCATCTGCAACCTGAAATTATTCGCCGTATTGCAACCTTGCAAACAGTTGGTCCTGATGCGCTCGCTGAGCTTGAACAGGTGATGCAGTCGAAATTCAAGGCAAATACCTCATTGCGTGCTGCTAAGGTTGGCGGTGTTGATGCGGCTGCTAAGATTATGAACTTTACAAAGCAAAATATGGAAACACGGATTATGAAGGATATTGGTCGTGAGGATAAGCCTCTGATGACTTCTATTCAGGAATCTATGTTTGTATTTGATAATCTTATTCTTTCTGATGATCGTTCCTTGCAGACCTTGTTGCGTGCAGTGGATACAGAATTGTTGGTTCTTGCGCTTAAAGGTGCAGACGAGCCGTTACGCGAAAAGCTGTTTGGATGTATGTCAAAACGTGCTGCTGCGAATATCGTGGATGAAATGGAAGCCCTTGGCCCAGTTCGTCTAACAGAGGTGCAGGAAGCACAGAAGGATATTATTAACGTCGCGCGCCGCATGTCTGATGAAGGCACGATTGTGCTTGCAGGACGCGGCGGAGATGACTTTGTCTAAGATATAGAAGGCAAGGCAGTTTAAAGAGGGTAATGGAAAGTCGGCAGATGACAGCACAAGCACAATTTGCAGATCAACAGCCAGAATTGCTAGACGGAGCAGAAATCTCAAATCTGCTTCGTACCATGCAGGCTGCCCAATTTAATAAATCAGAACTCATCTCGCCAAAAGATACCAGCTTTAAGCCGCGTTCCTTGGTTGAAATAGCGCAAGAAGCTGAACAAAAACGCAAAGAAGAGCACGCAAGACGTGCAGCTGAGTTTGCAGTGGCAGAAGCACAAACAAAAGCTGAAGCAGCACAAAAGGCTGAACAGGAAGCTGCTGAAAATACAGCTGAAGGCAGTGATGCTGAAAATGCAAGCGATGCGGGGCCAGGTGATGCGACGGGTGAAATACAGTCTGAAACGCCTTCAGAGCCTGTATCGGAAATCGAAGTCTCAGAGGCACAAATTGCACCTGAAAACCCTGCCGAAGTGCCAACAATTACAGCACAACAGCTTGAAGATAAGTTGGCTGAAGCTGAAGCCAGCTTGCGTGCTGAATTTGCGGCAGAGAAAAAGGCTTTGGAAGAAAGCTTAACCGAAACCCATTATCATCGGGGGTTTGACGCTGGCATGAATGCAGCAAAAACGGCTGAACCTTCGGATGAGGAAAAAGCCCATATTGCCCATCAAGAAGCAGAACGCGCAGATATCATCGCCCGCTTTAATGCGATTATCGCCTCAGCCTCTCAGATGGATGCGGTGGATAGCCGTGCCCTTGCAGAAGAGATGGAGCTTGCGCTTATTCGCCTTGCTGAAGAGAGGGCAGGGATTGCGATTTCACAAAATCCTGAAGGCATGGTGCAAAAAATCAGAAATATGGCTGATAATGTCGCATCACAAGCAAAAGTGATGGATGTTTATCTGAATGCCGAAGATAAGCAGGCCATTGAAAAATGGCTAAATACGGCTGAAACGGAAATGAAATGGCGGCTTCATGGCGCGCCTGAAATGCATTCAGGTGATATCCGTATCGTGATTGGCGGTGTGGAGTTAGCTGATATTTTCACGCCCCTGCCAGATCAGCCTACACACACCGGCGATGCAGAACATATTCAGCCAGAAGATCGTGAAACTGTATCAGAAGTCGCCGCAGACGATATAGCAGAACCTGAAAATAATGATGTAAGTGTCGAAGCTGAAGCGCTTGAACACGCTCAAGATGCGGCTGATGCTTCTGAAAAGAAAGCAATTGAAGCTGAAGCTGAAGTTGCTAAAGCTGAAGTTAGGGGAAAAACGGGCGATACTGTTGGTGCCGAAATGCAGGTACAAGAAGCTGGTCAAGAAAATGACGCAGGCTCTGAAGAAGTGGCAGAAGCTGCATCCCAAGAACAAGAAACGCCAGATGAGCAGGGGACAGATGAGAGATGAACCTGCTTAGCCAATCCTTAATTAAATCTGCACAAGGTGCGCAGAACCATGCAGAGAAATCTGTTGCTGGCAGGGTTTCCCGCTTTGACGGTATCATGATTGAATGTAGCGGTTTTCCTGCAACGATAGGTACGTTGTGCCAGATAGAAGCGCAAGATAGCGCCCCGGTGATTGCTGAGATTATCGGCTTTCAAAATAGCAATAATTTATTATGTGTGCATGAAACAGGTGCGCGTATTGCGGTTGGCGCTAGGGTCACCATTAAAGATGATGGCGCGATGATGGCGATTGGTGATGGGGTGCTTGGCCGGGTGTTTGATGCGCTTGGAAATTGCCTTGATGATCGTCCCCAAGCTGAACTTGATCAACACTGGCCAATGGATGGGGTAAAGCTAAACCCGCTAGCCAGAAAACCAGTGGATGCGCATTTAGATGTTGGGGTGCGGGTGATTAACAGCCTGCTCACCGTAGGGCAAGGCCAACGTTTGGGTATTATTGCAGGCTCGGGGGTTGGTAAATCTGTGCTACTCAGCATGATGACACGCTATACTGAAGCTGATGTGGTTGTTGTGGGACTAATTGGTGAGCGCGGACGCGAGGTCGGCGATTTTGTAAATACTGTCTTTAGTGCAGAAACACGCAACCGAACAGTTGTTGTTGCTGAGCCTGCTGATCGCTCGCCACTATTGCGGATTAGGGCTGCAAATAGAGCAACAGCAATAGCTGAATATTTCCGTGCCCAAGGCAAAAATGTGCTGCTGATTATGGATAGTCTGACCCGTGTTGCCCATGCTAGACGCGAAATTGGACTTGCCTTGGGAGAGCAGCCAACATCAAAAGGATATCCGCCATCTGTGATATCGCTTATCCCTTCACTCATTGAACGTTCAGGTACAGGTCTGCCAGGGCAGGGCTCCATCACCTCATTTTATACGGTGCTTGCAGATGGTGATGATACAAATGACCCTGTGGTAGATACAGCGCGCGCCATTCTTGATGGGCATATTCTACTGTCTAGAGAACAAACCCAAATGGGGATTTACCCTGCTGTAGATGTGCCTGCTTCTGTGAGCCGTGTGATGAATGAAATTGTTACAGACGAGCAGAAATCTGCAGCTATTCTGTTCCGCCGCTTGGTATCTTTATATCTTGAAAACCGTGATTTGATTATGATGGGCGGGTATAGTGCTGGTCAGGACCCTGATCTTGATCTTGCCGTAGAGCTTTGGCCAAAATTAATGGATATCATTAAACAGCCCTATGATCAGAAAGCTAGTTTTGAGGATTCTATTGCTGCCTTAACAGGGCTATTTGGCATGGCTAAATAGAGGGTCTGATGGCAGCTAAGGTTGAGAAAAGAGCCTCTATTTTCGAGAAATTGGCCATTAAAGATAAGGTTGCTGCGTCAAAAACACGTCAATCCTTTCTACTTGTCAACGAAGAAATTGATAAAAATATCGAAATGCGAGAACAGCTCGAAAAACTGATTGAGCAGAATGATAAAAACCATGAAAATCAATCTGCACAAAGCTTGCTTTCAGCCTCTTGGATGAATACCAAAATTCGTGACCAGCTTGAAATGCTTGCGGAACGCCTGAAGCAATTAGAAAAAGAGAGCGAAAGGCTTCAAAAAGAGCTTATTACAACAGAACGCAAGCGAACCCGTAAGCTGGAACGGGCAGAAGAATTACATAGTTTGGCGAAAAAAGAACGTCAGGCAAAAGCAGATCAAGCATTATCAGAGCTTGGCGGAAGACGCTAAATTCAAGCTAAATGTTACCACCCCAATTTTACATCAAACTATCTAACACCTTTAAAATTTGTGGGTAATTGAATTGGCATTCAACTTGCATTTCCAGCTTTGGATAATTCTGTCCGATAACATGATATAAGGCTGATTTGCGGTAAAATGGCTAAGATTGCACCACCTTCTGGGATGTCCTCATCACCAATGCCTGCGCTTATTCAAGACGCAGATGCTGGTGGCGGCGAAGCGATGTTATTTGCAGCGCTTTTCGGTGCTGTGGTTCCAGAAACATCACAAAGCGCTGAACTAGCAGATGGCACCGTAGAAGCTATCGACGGTGAATTGATGAATTCTGAAGGGGGGGATGAGGAAGCCGCCGCAGGATTGCTAGCCGCAGCGATAGGGCCAGTATCCTCAGGCCTAGACGGTGCAGGTGAAGCCGACATCCCAGACCAGCATCTTCCCGCCGCCGCGCAAGCAAAACAGCTGGCACAAGCCCATCTTGAAGGTAAAAGCCGCACAGCCGCAACCACAACAGGCAAAACAGGCTTAACTCAAGGCGTGACGCAAGAGAGACAGTTAGCTGATGCCAACCCTGCAGAAGTGGTAGAGGAGGCTCTGGTTGAAACGCAAAAACCTAAAATAGCGCTTTCTAAAGAAAATAGTGGTAATGCAAAATTATCACATGAGCATTTAGCGCAGTTAAATACTGGGCACCAGAAAACCCGCAAATCTGGTGAAATCGCAATTCAAAAACAAACCTATAAGCCGGTGGCAAAGCACACAGCATTGCCTAGCGAAAAAATGGATTTTCAAGATGCTGATGGTCAATCTGAAAAACTAAAAGCTGCAAATCTTGATGGTGCTGAGCTTAAGTTGCGCAAGACAGTAGAAACAGAAACATTACAGAAAATGGCTGAAAAGCAGCTTAGCCTCAAGCCTTCTGAAGTAACTACACGTCCATTTTCATCTGAACATTCAGATAGCCAAAGCAGCCAGGCTAGCCAAATAGTCGCAGCTACTGGCCAGCAAAACAGCCAATTCCAACAGCAAGGTGGGCAATCCCAAACTTCTGCATTACCGCAATCCTCTTCTTTATCTGAGAATATGGCTGAAATGCTAGATATGATGGAAGATAATTGGTCAGAAATGCTGGTAAAACGGATTGAACGTGCGCTAGGCAGAAATGCGGAAGGGATTGATTTTGAGCTAAATCCGCGCAACCTTGGGAAATTGCGCGTTAATTTGAATGTGGTAAATGACCAAACCCAAGTTCATATGAAAACAGAAACGCAAATGGCAGCACAAATGATAGGGGATGCTGAAGGCAGGTTAGCGCAAATGCTAGAGCAAGCTGGGATGAAGCTTGGCCAGTTTAGTGCGCAATCAGGCTATGCTGAACAGCACTCACAAGATAATGCTGAACAGCAGGGCAAACAAAACGGGGAACAAACAGCACAAGCTGATGAGCAATTAGAAGAAAATATCTCTGAAGAGCAAAACACCTCTTCAGAACATGTAGTGAATTTACAAGCATAGCATTATCATTTTCCAAATAGCTTGGTATAAGAAAAAGGGCTTTTTGAGATTGATGATGGGTTAAGGCCTATAGGCAGGAGAAGACGGTTATGGCTGATGAAGAAAATAACGAGCCAAAAAAGCGTGGTGGGTTAATTAAAATTATCGGTTTTGCCCTTGGCGGTATCTTATTAATAGGTGCTGGTATTGGCGCAGGATATGTTCTTTTTGGAAGTCAGGCACCATCCCCATCTGAAGAGATTGAAGATATCATCGAGAAGAAGATGGCTGAAGCTGAGGCTGAGAAGTTGGCTGAAGAAGAAGAATTTTTAGATGGCGCAAATAAGGTGGCAAAGGAAAAGCCGCTTATTGAAACATTTGTGACAACCTATTTCGAATTCCCAGGCACATTCACCACCAATTTGCGGAATTCACGCAAATTCCTTCAGCTTGGTCTAGGGGTATCTACACAATATGATGAAAGTGTGATGGGTAATGTTGAAGCGCATCAGCTTGCATTGCGTTCTGAAATTCTGAATGTCATGAGCGAGTTTTCAGAAGAAGATATTCAAGGCAAAGCAGGGCGTGAAGCTTTAGGGCGCGCGTTAGCGGATGGCATTAACCAAAAGCTATTAATGCTAGAAGATTTTGGCGGCATTGAAGAAGTACATTTCACCAGTTTTGTTCTGCAATAAGGTCTTGGCAAATCAGGGCGAACAGACTAGATAGACCGACATTGGCGATAAGTTAAGGCAAAGAGTAAGCAGAATATGGCATCTAAAAAGCTGACAACAGATGAAGTAAATGCATTGATGGAAGGGCTTGCAGGTTCTGATGCGCCATCTTCTATCGATATTGCAGGCTCTGATGATGTGCGTCCGTTTGTATTTGGTGAAGATGATTTATCCTTAATGGGGGATTATTATGCGCTTCGCCAAATCAATGAACGATTTGCTAGATTATCGCGTTCTGTTTTTCTGCCCATGTTGCGGCTTCAGCCCAGAGTGACCTCGTTTGCGCCTGAAGTGAAAACCTTTGATGAATATACAGACAGTATTGACGCCTTTATGAATTTGAATATCTCTCGGATTGAAGAATTGAGAGGCCCAATGCTGATGGCTATTCAGCCAGAATTTATATCCACCCTCACAGCAGCTTTTTATGGTGGCTCTCTTACAAGTGGCGGCGGTAAACGTGCAGAGTTTACCTCCACTGAGGAACGCGTAATTGAGCTTGTCTCAGAAGGGCTAACAAAAGCGCTAAGTGCGTCATGGCGTGATTTAATGCCAATCACATTAATCGAACAAGGCAGAGAGGTGAATACACAATTCGCTTCTGTGGTGGATGGGTCTGAATTGGTGATCATCTGTTCTTTTGTGATCCAGCTCCCAGATGCTGAATCGGACAAAATTGATATTGTGTATCCGCTTCAAACATTAAAGCCAATTGCCGCGCAACTGCGCTCACGCGTGCAGTCCGATAGTAAACAAGATGATATTACATGGCGCGAACGTATTGAAAAAGCGATTTTGGATATTCCGCTTGAAATGTCTGCACTACTTGGACGCCCATCTCTATCCGTGGGCAGTATGACAAGATTAGTTGCAGGTGATGTGATCCCGATGGAAGTCGGTAACGGCGTTACGATTAAAGTTGAAGATAAACCAGTGTTTTTGGGCGAAATCGGTGAAGTATCTGGCAAGGCAGCAGTAAGCTTGTCAGAACGTATTAACCGCCCATCCTAAGCTGAGTGAGTGATAGCTAGCGATAAAGGAACGTTAAGATGGCAGAAGAACAAACCCCAGAGCAGGCAGCTGATCCCAATCCGGCACAGCCAGATATACAACCTTCGCATCATGCATCTGTTGAAAATTTGCGTGTTCTTGAAAATATTGAAGTACAGCTATCTGTTGAGGTTGGCAGAACAGAGATTAAAATTCGTGACTTGCTTCGTCTAAATGAAGGCTCTGTTGTTGAGCTCGATAGGCTAGCAGGTGACCCGCTTGATATTCTGGTTAATGGCACGATGATCGCCAAAGGCGAGATTGTGATGGTAGGTGAGCGTTTCGGTGTTCGCTTCACAGAGATTGTTGACCCTGAAAAACGTGTTGAATCGCTATAGCTTGTTGCGCTGTCAAAAAAATGTCAGCAGCCTTTTTAGCGGATTAGGGTAATTTTCAGGTTAGAATTTCCTGAGACGAATTGACCTTAACATATTGAAAATATGTATGAAAATAAATGTGCCAGAGCTGGTATCAGCTTTGGCATGTTTTTTGCCTTTCTCCTTGCGTGATCGAGGCGCATTTCGCGCTGCCAGATATCAAAGGCAAGGGAAAGTAACATGGCTGAATCTGTTGTTGGTTTACAGCAAATTATCACGACCATCGCATTTTTAGCGGTGATGATAGGGGTTTTGATATTCCTGCGTGCAAAGGGAGGTGGGCTTAGACGCTCACTCCACAATAATAAGCGGATTGAGGTGGTTGAGGAAACAGGTATTTCTCCAACCGAGAAAATGCGCTTGATTAGAATTGACCAAAAAGAATTTATTGTTATCTCAGCCAAAGGTGTTCAGCCTGTCATAAGCTTGCTTGGAGAGGCAGCAGAACAGCCAGCTAGTCCGGCATCTGCACAGCCTGCAGCGCAAACACAACCCCAAACACAGGCGCAAGCCAGCACAGCACAAAGCCCGATGGTGCTGACCGAAGAAAATACTGTTTCTTCTTCTGCTTTTCAGCGCGCTCTTGAAAAAGCAGCAACCTCTTCTGATAGCACAGATGAGTTAAGCGCATTTAGCCAAAAATTCAAAAGCTGGAGGATGTCATGATGCATCCAAAATTCCAATCCACCTTCATCAGTGTGTTTTTTGTTTCTATCTCAATGGTGTTGATATCGATGCTCACTGGCGGACAGGCGATAGCTGAAGATAATTTAGCAGGCCTAACAGGCGGGCTTCCAGCACTGACCACAACTGAATATGGTGATGGTACAACAAGCTATTCGCTATCATTGCAAGTGCTTGCGCTTATGACAGCATTGACCATGCTACCTTCACTGGTGCTAGGTATGACAAGCTTCACCCGCGTTATTATCGTGCTTTCCATTTTGCGTCAGGCGATGGGAACACAGCAAACGCCCCCCAATCAGGTGCTTATCGCAATCGCGCTATTTATCTCTCTTTTCATTATGGGGCCAACCTTGACCTCAATCTATGAGAATGCAGCTGACCCGTATCTTAATGGGGATATGCCAGCAGAACAGGCAATCGATACCGCATCAAGCACGATGAAAGAATTTATGGTAAAAAACACCCGTAAAACCGATTTAGCGATGTTTGCAGATTTAGCAGATGAAGGTGCTTTTGAAACGCCTCAAGATGTTCCTTTTACGGTGTTGATGCCTGCCTTTATTACCTCTGAGTTAAAGACAGCTTTTCAGATTGGTTTTCTGTTATTCCTGCCCTTTTTGGTCATCGATATGGTAATCGCCTCGGTGTTGATGAGCTTGGGTATGATGATGCTTAGCCCGATGCTGATTTCACTTCCCTTTAAACTGTTATTATTCGTGCTTGTCGATGGCTGGGCCATGACAGTTGGCTCGTTAGTAGCAACTTATTCAGCCTGAAAAGGCGCCAATTGGAGTTTGAGTAATGGTTGAATTTGATACAAATGTTGAATTTTTGCGGATGGCTTTTTGGAATACTGTAATGATTGCAGGCCCTATTTTGGGTGTGGCACTGGCCATTGGTCTTGTCATTGGTATTTTCCAGGCTGCCACTTCGATTAACGAGATGACCTTGTCGTTTGTGCCGAAAGTGGTGCTGGTGATGCTGACTTTTGGCTTTGCTGCGAATTATATGTTGGTGCAGCTTTCAGATTACTTTCTGCATATTTTTGACCAAGTAAAGCAGGTGGGCTAGTTAGCCCGCCTTAATCAAAAACGATATACAGCGTTTCGGTTTCATGGATTTTCTTCCCTTAACAGAATTAGATAAGCTAGGTGGTTTGCCAGGTATTGAGCTAAACCAAGCTATCGAAATGCTGTCGATGTATTTTCTTGCAACTTTGCGGATTGGGGCATTCTTTATTGCGTCTCCGATGCTAGGAAGCAGGTCAATCCCGCTTCAGGTTCGTATTATTTCATCAGCAGTTGTTAGTATGGCGGTCTTTGGGCTTGTTGATGTACCTTCGCCAAACGATTTTGATGAATTATTACTGGTTGGCGTAATTATTACCGAAATAGCTGTTGGGGTGATGGCAGGGCTTATCATGTCTATTTGGTTTGCAGCCGTGGTGATGGCAGGCGAGAAAATCGCTACCTCAGCAGGTCTTGGCTATGCAGCGCAAATGGACCCTGAGGCAGGCGGGCAGACCCCAGTTGTATCTGTGGTGCTATCTAAGTTTTTGATTGTGGCCTTTTTGGCAATGGATGGCCATTTAATCGTATTGCGGGTGATGTTGGAAAGTTATCAGTATTTACCGATTGGCCAACTGCCAGAATTTGGCGCATTCATTAAGGGCGGCATAGCCGCAGCAGGCCAGATGTTCTTTGCCGCAGCCCTTATCATGTTACCGATTATTGTGGTGATGTTGCTGATGAACCTATCTGCAGGGGTTATCACCCGTTCAGCACCCACATTAAATTTATTCTCTTTCGTCTTTCCGATGAATTTGCTTGCTGTGTTTGTATTATTATATTTGTGTGTTGATGTATTTGCATATGCGTTTGGCGAGCTAGCTTTCACAGCTTTGGAAAATCTGCAACTTGTGATGGGGGCAGCGCGTTATGGCTGAGGAAAGTCAGGACGGTCAGGATAAAACCGAAGAACCCTCCCAACGAAAAATTGATAAAGCCAAAGAAGATGGCAAGGTTCTCACCTCCAAAGAAATGTTTGTGTTTAGCACAATGGCTGGTGGGTTTTTATTGATGTTTATAGCGCCCATGATTGCCCAGCAATTGCTAGGTACTTGGTCGCAACTGTTTCATTTTACAAGGCCAGATGATTTGGCAACAATGATCTCAGAGCGTTTCTCGATGATCGTCTACGCCGTTATCTTCACCGCCTTATTTGCTGGAATACCGTTGCTTATTATTGTGTTCTTTACACAAATTGGTGTTGGCGGGTTGAATTTTGCACTTAAAGCCGCACAATTTAAAGGCAATAAAATTAATCCGATTTCAGGATTAAAAAGAATGTTTTCGCTAAAAAGCTTGGTTGAGCTTGGTAAAGCGATTTTAAAAGTTGTACTGCTATTTGGGATGTCAGCTGCAATAATCTATCTACAGCTTCCCTCTATTTTGCAATTGCCAATGCGCGATTTAAATGTGGCTGTTAGCTCAGCGATGATTAATTTTTTGATTCTCCTTGGTGCGTTGCTGATTGTCTTATTTATTATTGCTGCGATTGATTATTTCTATCAGCGGTATGAGCATATTCAGTCATTGCGGATGACCAAACAAGAAGTGAAAGACGAATATAAGCAAACCGAAGGTTCGCCAGAAGTAAAAGCTAAAATCAGGCGGATGCAGATGGAAACAGCTGCAAACGGATCACGCCAAGCCGCAGCCCTTGATAATGTCCCTGATGCTACGGCTGTGATTACAAACCCGACGCACTTTGCGATAGCCTTGAAATATGAGGTTGGCTCGTCACAAGCGCCTGAAGTGTTAGCAATGGGGCGTGGGCAGATGGCACACCGAATTATCGAAAAGGCAGAGGAATCTTCTGTTACCGTGTTCCGCGCTCCTGTGCTTGCGCGTGCGCTATATTATACTTCAGAAATTGGCGCAGAGATTTCAGAAAGATTATATCAGGCTGTTGCCGTGGTCTTGGCCTATCTGTACCGTATTGATAAGGGCGAGTTATTAGAAACACCTGAAATTGAAGTCCCAGAAGAGCTACAGTTTGACGAATTTGGTCAACTTGCCGCAGAGCGCCAGCATAATGGCAATGATAATTCAACACGGCCATAAATCGTTATGTTTGTAAGCTGCAATAGTGAGGGGTAAGTATGGCACGCAAGAAATCACATGAACGTTCAATGGGAACGATGATTAGCACCGTGTGCTTTTTCTTGATGGCGATGTTTCTATTCTTGCAAGCTGCAGATTTTTTAGATGCTGGCTATCGTTTGCGTGGCACAGTGCTTGCAGTTTGTGGGATGTGCTGTGTGGCAGGCGGGATGCGTTATGTCATCCATGATTTGGTTGCAAAATTAAGGTCAAAGAAAAGATGAGAGGTAATCCTACCTTTAAAATAAGCTGTCAGGGCTGTCGTCATTTTTTTGTCACGCACGATCCGCAAAGACCGTGGGGATGCAGAAATTTTGGCTTTAAAGGTAAAAACCTACCTGCAGAAGTGGTTTATCAATCTACTGGCATGCAATGTGCATATTATCAGCGTAGAGCCGGTTTTATGGCAAAAAAGCCTGTGCGCAGACGAAGAAAAGGGCAGGTTGATTTTCGAGGGTAGGCCCAGATTATCGCCGCTAAGATAGCGCTGTAAAACCATCTCTAAGGCATTATGAAGACAGGGATAGACCAATGGCTGGTGAACTTAATTCAATTCAGGAAAGTATCAAGCTTGCACTTGATGCAGCAGATGCAGCAACTGATGTTACCTCTGAATATAGTCAGGTTAAACGCGAACATAAAAAGCTGGAGCGTAAAGTGTCACAGATTCATCGTTATACCACCATCACCTTTGTTAGCGCTGTTGTTGCAGGGCTTGCAGGTATCTCTTTTTCTGCCTTGCTTTATTTCAAAACACTAGCTGAATTGAAGCTGATGAGCACCACAAACAGAGAAGGTCTAGTCATCTTTGCTGAAAATATTGAAGGTCTGAATACGGTCCTTAAAGATTTAAATATGGCACTAGAACAACAAGAAGAGTTAGTGGCTTTAAATCGTGAATCTTCAGACAAAATGACACAGCTTATTCAGCTTATCTCAGACACATCTGAAGCGACGTTAACAGAATTGCGTTCTACAACAAATACCATCAAAGCTTCTAATGACGCTGTTTCAGAACAAATTGGCAGCAAATTGCTTGAACAGACGATGGGTCAAAATAATGGTCTTGCTGTTAAGCTAGCAGCGATTGAATCCAATCTGAACAAATCTATTATGCAGATTGAAGAGAAACTTATTAATCCAGCTGATTTCGGGGCATTATCTGCAGCACAATCAAATACTGCTGGTCAGGTCGATATGTTGACAGGTCAGAATATGAAAATCCTGAAACTGTTAGAAGTCCAGCAAGACAGAATTAGTTTCCCATAAGTAGGCATTTTTGCAAAAGAGGCTTATTCCTTAACTGTTTTGATACTAGGAAAAAATGGCAACCGAAGCTGAAACCCAACCCCAAAGCGGCCCTAGCTTGATTAAACTTGCAGGGATTGGCAGACGCTCATTAGCGCGCGATTTGAAATTGCGGGCTGATGATGTGATCGTGGCGATAAACGGCTCTCAGCCAGAACTGGATATGGACCAGTTCGAATTGATGATGAAGTCAGGAAAAGAAGAAGAGCTTTTATTGACGGTTTATCGCAAAGGACATTTCTTTGAAGTGCTTGCAAATGGCTCATTAGGGAGCAATTACGAATTTGCTAAGCCTGAGCTTGTCGATGAAATTATGGGCAAGATAGCTGACCATCAAATTCTTGAACGTGATAGCTACAGACAGTTCGAAGCATTGCGGAATATCAATCGTCATGTGTGTATTGTTGATACTGAATATTCTATTCTTGCGGTGACTTTGCCTGCATTCTGGCTTCTTAATCAGCGCATGTGGGCGCCATTAGGTGTTGTGCTCGCTACCTATGGGGTGAGTTATGCGGTGCATCCAACACTGTTTATGTTGGTCTATATTCTGTTGAGCATCTATTTTCACAAAGCGCATATCCAGCTTATCAGGGGCTATTTTCTGTATACAGAACATTATTTCTGG
Source organism: Puniceispirillaceae bacterium (SeqCode) (assembly GCA_965660095.1). Taxonomy (GTDB): domain Bacteria; phylum Pseudomonadota; class Alphaproteobacteria; order Puniceispirillales; family Puniceispirillaceae; genus WTJO01. The sequence goes on along the minus strand of CBFHYP010000020.1, from coordinate 19,653 downwards.
ATGAAGTTCGCAGCGACTTCAGACAAGCATGCCCAGGAAATATGCAGACGATTTGATCCGCGTTGTCGTTTCGATTTCTCCCATGTTGGTGAGCCTGAAAAGAAACCCAAAGCCGCGCTTTCATCTGAAATGGCTTAAATCTCCTTTCTTAAAGGGATGTAAATACAGGATTAGACAGGCTGTATCGCCTGTCTTTTTTTATGCCTGCTCATTTATTCTTGTTGGTCAGGTGCCTAGGGTCATTGGCGGCCAAGAGAAGGCGGGGGGCTTTAGAAGCGCAAGGTATGAAGGTGGCCATAGCGAGTGATGAAGCAAGGAGGGGTGGGCTGATACTGCCCGCTTAAGACGCCTAGAAAAGACGTATTGAAAAAGGGGGGAACATAATCCCCCCTTACTCAATCTTATGTATCTTTAGTAATTAATTTCAATTTCGATACGGCGGTTTTTGGCGCGTCCAACAGCCGTTTCATTACTATCCACTGGCCGGCTTTCCCCATAGCTGATGGCTTCAAGCCGTTCATCCCCAATAACACCATCCTTAGACAGGCTTTGCACCACACTTGCAGAACGTGCTGCTGCCAAATCCCAGTTATCACGATATTGCGAGCCAAAGATAAGCGGTACATCATCGGTATGTCCAGAAACCGTAATCTCAGAATTGCTTTCAGCATTTACACCTGCGATACGTTCCATAATGGAAATGGCCTCAGGGGTTAGATTTGCTGAACCAGAAGCAAATGCACCGCCAGCACCTACTGTGATAATGACCTTATCTTCATCGCGTTCAATGGCAACTAGCCCTTCTGCCACTTCCTCACGCAAAGCAACTTTAAGTCTATCTTCGGTTAGCTCAGCTTTTTCAATAGCTTCAGCCTGTTTCTTCTCATCAGCTTCAGCCTGTTGCTGTGCTTGACTTGCCGCTTCTGCTAATTGCGCCAAGGTTCCCTCAAGCCCGCCAAACATCACTTCTTGATCTGAAGCGCCAGCAGCTTTCTTTGCTTTTTCAATGGCGTTAAGTGTTTTCTGAAGCAGTTGAGGTAAATCTTGTTCTTCGGCTTCTGTTGGCGTGAAATTTACCACCACCTGCTCGCCTAAGGTTTGAACCTCAATATCACCGCGTGCAATGGCTTCTTCTAATGCTTTTACTACATCTTCTGCACTATCTTCAGCTTCCCCATCAGAATCTTTTGTTTTATTCTGAACTTCTAAGTCTGGCTGATTGATTTGCGTTGTTTGCTGTGTCATCTCATTGGTAACAGACTTGCTAGGCGAGGGGCTAAAATTAAGGGATAATACAGTCGTCCCTTTTGGCTGTTCCACAATAGGTACGATTTTCTGCACACCAAAGGCATTTCTTAATGAGCCTGAAATCTGTTTAAATTTCGGCACGTTAAATTCAGCAAATGAAAGAATAAGTACGAAAAAGGCCATAAGCAATGTGGCCATATCCGCAAATGTTGCCATCCAAGCAGGCGCACCAACCGGAGGGCATTTGGGACATTCTTCTTCTTCTTCTTCGATTTCTGGATTTGCCTGTGCTTCAGCCATGACGCTTCATCCTCATCCTTGCAGATACCTCCATTTAAAGGGGGTATTGCTATTTAAGCTGCTTCCAGTTTTTCCTGCATCTTCGGCGCAAGGTTTGCGACCATTTGATCCTGAATATTACGCGGCGATTCACCACGGGCAATATTGCGCAAGCCTGTTACAACCATTTCCCGATACGTCACTTCATATTCTGTGTAGCCCTCAAGCTTATTCAACACCGGCATGAAAAGAACGTTTGCGATAATCGCCCCATACATTGTTGTTAACAACGCAACCGCCATCGCAGGTCCAATCGCTTTCGGGTCTGACATATTACCAAGCATCAGAACAAGACCAACTAAGGTGCCGATCATGCCCATCGCAGGGGCAAGGTCAATCCACGCCTTCACACAATTCTGATTTGTCTCGTGCCGCTTTTGCATGGACTTAATTTCTTTATTCAATTGCGCGACCAGCTTTGCTTCATCTGCGCCATCGACCAGCATCTGTAATCCTTTTTGGAAGAATTTGTCTGGAACTTCCTGGCCTTCAAGTGCCATCATTCCGTCTTTTCTGGCAATGCCTGAAAGCTCAACCATCCGCTCGATTAACTCGTCCATTTTCTTGATGGGCGGCATAAATGCCTTTGCCATCGCACCAAAATGTCCAAGAAAGACACTCATTGGCGCATTATACAATACAAGAAACGAGGTGCCGCCAAACACAATCAAAATGGAAGGAATATCCACAAAGGGTGCAAGACCACCACCTGAGATCATTGCCCCCAAAATCACGGCAACACCGCCAATTAGACCAATAATTGATGCAATATCCATATCTTAAGTCCTTATTGAGCTTAGTCTGGCGATGAAATTCAAAATCATCTGCCAACCCCCCAAACTAGCAATTATGATACCAAACCAGCATTTCGGAGGTGTTTTGTCTGAAAACTTATCCATATAATAACATAATATCCTGCTAAATTATATTATGGTAATGTTTAATCAGAAGCTGTGGCAGATGGAATGAGAAGAAATGTGTGCAATGCTGAATAAAGCGATGTGGAAAAGCTGGCAGATGACTATCTTGTCTACTCTAGCGCTAGCTTGGATAACAGCACCTAATCTGGATGCATCTGAGCTGTCGCAACCCACCCGTTCAGCTAATTTTATCATCTCAGGGCAAACAGCGATTGATTTGCGGACAGGGGTTGAATGGATGCGATGTTCAGTGGGTCAGCAATTTGACAAAGGGCGCTGTATAGGTGAGGTGGTGCGTCTTGACCAAGAACAAGCCCGTGAAGCTGCTAAAATCGCATCGCGGCAACTTGGGGGCTTATGGCGTCTTCCCAGCCGTGACGAGCTGAAATTTTTAGTGTGCAAGGAGTGTGAGGGCGTAAAAATTGATAGCCACGTTTTTCCAAATACAGAAACAGAGCCCTATTGGACAGGGCAGAAAAACTGGATATCGCCAAAAAATTACTGGTCAGTCAATTTCCTAACAGGACATATCTATGGGCGTTTCTTTGGTTATCAACAACTCGCAGTAAGGCTTGTAAAAGACAGGTAAGCCTATTTCATTCAGGGTTAATCAAGCCGCCCCATACGCCATAGCACAAACCGTAATATAAAGAAGCCAACCCCTAATGCTGCAAAAGCCCAGCCAAAGAATGACGGGGTAAGGCCACCAAAATGGCGCAGACTGTCACCGCCTAAAATACCCAAGCAAATCACACCCACAACCATCATCAAAAACATTCTGATGATTAAACATCTTCGGCAGGGTTCTCTTTTTACTGCGATACGTTGTTTGAAAAACATAGCCTGTCCTGCTCACTTCATGTTTATCGTATTTTCATTTTAACCAGCTTATTGCGCTTAGCAAGATGCGAAACAGGTCAAAAAAAATGTCTAAAAAATGACAATCCTGTTAATAGAAAATTAACTAAATTATATAACTATTTGATTTTAAATGATTTTAGTGGATAATTTTTTGACAAATTCTGCTGTCAAACGTTTATTTTGCAATCTTTGTGCCGATTTTACACTCTCCTTCTCGAGGAAAGGGAGACCAGAGCAATGCAACTTTCACAATCGATTAAATTAAGACAAAAACAGTCTTTAGTGATGACACCACAATTGCAGCAAGCGATTAAGCTGTTGCAAATGTCAAATCTAGAATTATCACAACATCTGCAAGAACAGATGTATGATAATCCATTTTTAGAAGTGAAGCCTGCTGGCGAAGGTGAGGCGGTTAGCATGAATGCGCCTCAAAAAGCAGCTGAAACAGCCGCCCCAGATGCAGCCGCACCTTCTGCTGCAAATGAGATTGGCGCAGGCAATGTAAGCACAGCACTTGGTGATGACCCAACCCAGCATACAGACATGGATAACCGCTTTGATACTGCATTGGTGGATATGCCGAAATCTGGCGGCGGCATGCCCCTTGGCGGCGGTGATGACGATTTTAATCTGATTGAAAATGCAGCAAGTGAAGAAGGCTTTTACCAGCTATTATTCAAGCAGATGAACCTAACCTTTACTGAAACTTCTGACCGGCTTATAGCAGGTCATTTTATCAATGCGCTTGAGCCTAGCGGGTGGATTAACCGGGATGTGGCGGATATTGCTGCCGAATGCGGTTGTGCGGATGCGCAGGCTGAACAGGTGCTATCGGTACTTCAAACCTTTGAGCCTGCAGGATTATTTGCGCGTAATTTAGCCGAATGTTTAAAGCTTCAGCTGATTGATAGAGAAGAATTTACACCAGAATTTGCGATTTTGCTTGATAATTTAGAATTGCTAGGCCGTGGCGAGCTAAGACCATTAGCAAAGCGCCTGAAATGTGAGCAAAAAGATATTGTGGAAATGCTTGGTGTTATCCGTTCGTTAAATCCAAAGCCAGGTGAGCATCTTGGTATTTCTTACCGTGAAGTGCCTAGCCCTGATGTAATTGTCACAAGACGAAGCAATGGCTGGTCTGTTGAGCTTAATAAATCTACCTTGCCTGCGGTATTGGTGAATGAAGATTATGCTGAGATGATGGCTAATCAGGTCAAACAGGATAGCCAAGCACAAGAATATTCATCGGATACGCTTGCAAATGCAAGATGGCTAAAGCGTGCAGTTGAACAGCGTAATCAAACCACGTTAAAAATCAGCGCTGAAATTATCAGACATCAAAAGGATTTCTTAGAAAAAGGCTTAGATCACCTCAAGCCATTATCGTTGCGTGATGTTGCAAAGGCAGTTGGCATGCATGAAAGCACCGTAAGCCGCGTTACAACAGGCTTGCTTATCTCAACACCGCGTGGCGGCATGCCGTTGAAATCCTTCTTCAGTGTCAATATTACGTCACGCGATTCAGAGGTAAATGCATCAGCAGCTTCGGTGCGCAACATGGTGAAGAAAATCATCTCAACAGAGACACCTGGTAAGCCACTAAGTGATGAAGCGATTTCAAAGATTATTTCAAAGCAAGGTATTGAACTAGCGCGCAGAACGGTTGCGAAATATCGTGAGATGCTAAACATCCCATCCTCATCACAGCGAAGAATGCAAGCCCGACTGTCTGATTTGCGCTGATAGAAAAATTAAATTGTCCCTCCCGATAAAAACCCTGTGTTTGGAAACAAACACAGGGTTTTTGCTTAATCTCAGATTCCCCCTATTTAAGGGGGAGGTATTTTTTTTAGCGTGGTGCAAACGCAACAAGTTGTGATGTCATCTGCATTTCTTCTTCTGTTGCAGGACCCTCATGCAAGAAATGACCAAGCGGGGTTACAGAGGTAGAAATTTTGTTATCATCGCCATCAAATTCGACAAGCTCAACACCCATATCAGCTAATAGCGGCTTTTTATCTGTCATTTTGCTGACCTCTTCTTTTCAGGAATTCTCTCTCAGAAAAAGAGTGCAACAACCATGCCATCAAGAAACGCAAAGCTTCTTTTTGGATGGCTGAAAGCCCGCTTTAATAGCTGATAGAGGAGGGCACATTCCCAAGCACACCAATTTGGTGGCTGATGTTAAATAGCCTTGCTGGGTCGATGGATTTGCCGTCAATGCGCACTTCATAATGAAGATGCATGCCATCTGAATGGCCTGTATTCCCCATCTTGCCTAAACTTACCTCAGGAGTGACATAATCACCTTTACGCACTGAAATCGAAGATAAATGGGCATAAACTGTTTCAATCCCATTGCCATGTTCAACACGCACGGTTTTGCCATAGCCGCCATCAGTGCCAGCAAAACTAACAATGCCTGAACTAGGCGCTTGAATTTCCGAACGCCAGGTGCCAGCTAAATCTACCCCGTGATGGAACCGTCTTTTGCCTGTGTTTTTATTGGTGCGCCAGCCATAAGGGCTGGTGATATAGTAATAGCGTAAAGGTGGTTTCAGCGGCGCCGTAGCAAGTAGTTTGCGCCAGCTATCACGATGCAAATATAAACGCGTTAAATCTTCTTTATTCGCTGTTAAGCTGCCTGAAAATACAGGCGGCGGATTATCAAGCTGGATATTAAAATGGGCAAAAATATCCTGTATTACTTTCGCTTCTGTAAGCATGAAGTGGTATTGCTTGTGGAATTTGATTTCTGCGGTTTGGATAGGCGGGGTTTCAAGCCCGTTAAAATTTTTAAACTCAGGGTCTAATTCAGCTGTCTCCAGCACAGGTGAAATTGGCTCAACCTGCACGGTGCTCGCGCTTTCATCCCTATTTTCCGGTGCCGTGTTTGCAGAAATTTGCGCCACAATTTGCTGGTCTGTAGGGATGATTTTTTGGGCCGCTGCCGGCTGTGATAGCACCCCGTCAGGCTGTGTATCTTGGATAATATCTAGCGGTGCAGATAACATAGATGAGCGCGCTGTTGTTTGCGGTAATTGTGCTGCCATACTATCGTCAGCGGTATCGATATCGATAATTATTTCAACCTGCTCAATCTGCTGAACCTGTTCAGCCTGCTGCTTGAACAGAGGCGTTAATGCGAATTCTGGTAGGGTTGGCATTGAAAAATTTAGCAGTGTAGGAAGCATTAGAGCCGCCCAGCTTGATAATGCTAATGCGATAACAGAGCCGCCTGCTATCATCATCGCTTGAAGCGGTTTAAACGAAATCTCCAATGGGCCAGAAGAGGTTAGAAATAGAAATTTGCGTTCTTTTAATCCTGCAAATTTAGCGGTCGTCTGAAACCGCATGCCCCTATCATTATCTGCAATGAAAGGTGGCAGCACAGAGACCAGTTGTTTTTTAAGGTGGGATATCATCCTATTCCCTCAAAAAAAAACGTGCATATCTATTTCAAGAGTAGCACGACCACCAAAATAAGGTTGGTGAGTAGCTGAAGCGCGATTAACCCCATCAATAGGCGGCTGGAATGCCTGTTTGTCACATTAAGATTAAATGACGGCATTGACATGGCGTCTGTAACAGCCCGATGTGCGGCTTTGGTGCTGTTTGGAATTTGCTGGTCAAGCTGGTCCAAATCTAGCGGCAAGGTAGATTGCATATCACCAGTTTTAAGCGCTGCTTGTTCTTCTTCTGCTGGAATGAAATCTAAGGATACATCCTGATTTATCTGCTCAGATGCTGCAGTAGGCAAACGGCGTGAAAGCACAGAATCTGATACATCATTTCTGACTTTCTGAATGCGTTTGCGAATGTCTACAACATCTACGACCATATCAAATCCATGCCTGCTGGTTATGCGCTTTAACACCTTTACATCATATCTCCATCAGAAGAGATAGTAGTGCTTGTGCATCTATATTATAATGATAATCTAATTTAGATACGCTTGTTGAGTCAGTGTGAGTGATTTTTAATATAAAACAGGCAAATTCAGCAACTAAAGGTGCCAAGGTGTCAAAAACCCATGTTTAAAACTGCGCAAAACCCAAAAAACACACAGTCTAATCAAGCCCAAATTGGTGCAGATGTCCGAATCACTGGACGTATTGATTCGGAAAATCAGCTTGTTTTGGGTGGCCGTTTGGATGGCGATGTGCATGCAGATGAGATTGAAATTACCGCATCTGGTTCTGTTACCGGAAATGTTACAGCGCGTCACGTTATTGTCGCTGGCAAGGTGCATGGTGATATATCTGCTGAGCATTTACTGATCGCACAAACAGCTCAAGTAAAAGGCGCATTGATGTACCAGACTGTTGAAATTGAAACGGGTGCTGAAGTTGAGGGTGAATTCAAACGCACCCAGAATGCGGCTGCTACTTTGCCTGTATTCGCAGATTCTGAAGAGGCAGCAGATGAGTGATAAGAACGCTATCCTACCAGCAAAATCGGTGATTGGTGCAGGTGTGCGTTTCTCAGGGCATATCAGCCCAGCTTCAACCTTAGAAATCCACGGTATTGTGCATGCCGATGTAATCGCAGACAAATTAGAAATTGCAGAAGGCGGCAGCTTAGAAGGAAATAGCGAAATTGGGCTTGCTGTTATTAATGGCCGATATAAGGGCAAAATGAGGGCAAAAACAGCATGGCTTATGAACAAGGCAAGACTGTCTGGTGAAATTGAATATGGGTCTGTGCAGATGGATAGGGGGGCTGCCTTAAATTGCCGGATTCTGCATAATTGGGAAGATGACGGCAGTGAAGAGTTGGTTGATTTAGAATTTTTGAATGTTGAAAACAGGCAGAGTGATGAGTGATGTAAGCTATATCGGGCCTGATTTGAAATTGCGCGGCATCTTAGAGGCTAGCCATCAAACCGTGATTATTGAAGGCCGGTTCGAAGGCGAGATTAAGGCACGCCATCTGCACATTATGCCGGGCAGTTATTGTGAAGCAATTATCCCCACTGAAACCGCGCAAATTGACGGCAGGTTTGCGGGAGTTCTGCATACAGATACGCTTGGTATCGGGGATGGTGCAGAGGTTGGTGGCGAGCTTGTTGTCGATGCCATCACCATTGATACAGGGGCAAATGTTTCTGGCCAGATTGTCCGCCGAAACCCTGATATGGTTAACAGCTAGGTGCATTGCCTGTTTGCTAAAGCTTGAATTAGCTTAGTTAGGCGTGTCGATTTCTTTCAAAATATCGTCACAGATTTCTGCTGTTTGGATGCAATCTTCGAAAAAGGCTAATGCTTCAGCACGTCCATGTCTTTGAAATAAGCTGAATGCCGCATAACGTCCTGCAGCCATTGCAACAGCTTGCGGGATCGATTGTTCTTGGCTGATGTCACTAAGTATCTTGTCGATACGCATGGTCAGCGCTTCGATGTTATGCACTTCTGCCTTTAATTCAGGGAAGTCGTCAGCATTGAAGCTTTCAGGGTCTAATTCGGCCTGATATTTTCTTAAATTTACCAGCTTTCCCATTTTTTAAGCTCCTGCCTTTGCTGGGTTTTCAGGGCATGTCACAACACGTCCTTTCATAAAACTCAGCTTTTGATCCATCTCGCTATTTTGTGATTTATCTTGATAAAAATCTAACGGAACAATGGCTGTTGCATTGAGCTTTACAGCCTCATTCCGCATCAAGATAATGGCTTCATCGTCAGAACCGTAATGATGTACCTCAACAATTCCTAACGACCGGCACCCAGCAAGATACGCATCTGCATTATTGGTAAATGAGATTTGCTCGGCGCCAGGCAGAGGCATTGGCTTATTACGCATTGCCTCAGCTTCTTTATAAAGTGCCGCTTGGTGGCTAACCTCTGCCCACTCATCAGCGGTCACAACCATCAATGTGTCGTCTCTGCCATCAACAAAAAACTGACATCCTGACAAGAAACCAAATGCACAGATTAATGCACAAAATTTTAAAATTTTTGTCATCTTGCCACACCCCTGCACAGTTAAACCAGCTCTGTTACATATTCTTTTTATACTGTAGCATTTTAAAACGCGTTTGCTGTTTTAAAACACTGCATCCCTAAAACAAACGACATAAGCTAGCATAAGTTTAATCTAAATTACCTTAAAGAATTCTTAACTTTAGAGACAAATACATAGAAATATGCTAATATTTGGATTAATTCTTTATGTTTAAATTCTCACCTTTAGGTGAGGGAATTTCAGTCGTTATTGCGATTTTGGTGTATCGTCAACCCAACATAGCGTTGTGTGTTTAAACTGTTTAATCTGGATGGGAAAATGGCTTACCTTAAAAGGGCTCACATCTTCAGCCTGTTCGTGGCGTTCATGATTATCTCAGGCAGTAATTCTGTATTAGCTGAGGGACGTATGTATGAGCATGACCCGGAGGGGACACATTGCACCTTATGGGATAATCTACGGCTTGTGTGGCCGCAAACGATTATGGGGCGTGAGCCTGCAAAATGCAGACGAAAAGCAGTTCAGCCCACAAAAGTTGCGGTGATTTGCAGATTACAAAACCAGTATATTGATAAAGATACTGGCTCACGCATGTGTGTGTATCGCAAGCAAGGCAAGGGCACAGAAGAAGAAGTGGTTAGCCTATCCCCGCAATTAAGCTGCCAGCGCACTTATCATTGCAGGTATGATGATTAAAGCTGAGTGTCAGGTGCGTGTTCACATGCGCTTTTGGTGCCGCAAAGCGGGCAATGCCATTGCCGCCTTGTTGGGTCATCCCCCGCATTCATCGTCGGAACAGTCCAGTAATATTGGCAATGCCCGCACACCATATGCCAAATCGTTTCTTTGCTTACCGTGATGGTTTTGGGCTTTTGTTTGTGTTCAGACATGGTCGGCCATCATGCTAACAGGGGTATAAAAACAGCTTCGCTTTCCCGTGTGGCAAGCAGCACCTGTTTGGTCAATTTTCAGAAGTAATGTATCGCCATCGCAATCGATAAATACAGATTTAACCTGTTGAATATGGCCTGAGCTATCGCCCTTTCGCCATAGGCTTTGACGTGAACGCGAGAAATAAACTGCCCGGCCAGTTTGAAGTGTCTGCATCAGGCTTTCTGTATTCATCCAGGCCATCATCAGCACCTCGCCTGTGTCATGCTGTTGTGCAATTGCAGGTACTAGCCCATCTGCATTAAACTGCACTTTCTGCGAGATTTCTTCTAAAGATAAAGGCGTTTCCATTCCCCAATATTCCTTTGCTGCCTGCGTATCAGATGAACCTATATGGTGAAGGGCAAATGCCCCTAGCACAAGTATTTTATAGCGTGTTTTGAGCCAGCACTAAAGATGCTTTGATGCCGAAGATAACACCACATTAAATGAGATGGACAGGCGCGGCTCATCAACCAAATTTGGATGCACGAAATGATACAAAAAAGAGGGCCATAAAAACAATTCACCAGCCCGGGGGTTACGCCTGAATTCTGGATCAAACTGACCATCATTTCGAATGGAGGTCATATTTGCAGCACCCCTTGGGTCAAAAAAACTGATTGCAGCAGGGTTTAAATCATCCCGAAAGGTTTCTGCATTTTGCTGGTCAGGCACATGTAAATAATAGGTACCTGAAAGCCAAGAATGGGGGTGATTATGAAGATTGTGATAATCCCCTTTAAAGTTCACATTAGGCCAAGCTTGAAGCGTGCATTCAGGCACTTCTTGCATTCCTGCGGCACTCGCATATTCAGCTACCGCATGCAGACAACACTGATATAACCAGCCAATTGCTGGATGGTCTGAGGCAAAAAAATTCTGCTCAAGATATTGCGTTGTCATCTGTTCTTGTGCGGCATTATCCTGCATCACAAGGGTACTTAACACGCCATTCGCAGGTTCATGCCCTGGCAGGATAACCGACATAAATAAGGTCGGCCATAAGTGCTTAAATTCAGCTTGTCCTTGGGTGTCTGACATGTGCTGTATCCTTATCTATATCGTTTTATGTTTTATACTTATTGGGCGTTTGAGAAAAATAACTGTTGCCCACCAATTCTATAACGGTTGATTTTTTCCTGCCCGTCTTTCGAAACAAGCCAATCTGAGAAATGCTGTGCAAGTGTCTGTTTGACCTTTGGGCAACGTTTCGGGTTAATCACAATGACGCCATATTGATTGAACATCGCATCATCCCCTTCAAATAAGATTTGATGGTTTTGACGATTTCCAAACGCAAGCCATGTTGCCCTATCGGACATCACATACCCCTCTAGCTGAACCGCAAGATTTAGCGTTGCGCCCATGCCCTGGCCTGTTTCAAGATACCAGCTTCCTGAAACTGTGTTAGGGTCAATGGACGCAAGACCCCAAAACCGCTTCTCAGCTTTGTGGGTGCCGCTATCATCCCCGCGCGAGATAAAACGGCTTTGCTGTTGCTGGATGCGCGATAAAGCATCTTCTATGCTTTTGGCGACAGCAATACCCGCAGGGTCAGAGGCAGGGCCAAGAAGCACAAAATCATTATACATCACATCGCGTCTGGCTAGCCCATATCCATTAGCCACAAATATTTCCTCATCTGCCTTAGCATGCACTAACAGCACATCACCATCACAATTTGCAGCATTCTTCAAAGCTTGGCCTGTCCCGACAGCGACCACACGCACCTCTGTCCCGCTTGCTTTTTGATAATGCGGGATAAGGAAATCATATAATCCTGAATTTTGGGTGGAGGTTGTGGATTGGACAATAATAAAATCATCACTCAGTGCCGTGTTCCACATCGCACCAATGAGATAAGCGCAAGCTATCAGGCATGTTTTTTTAACAATTAGGTGAGTTTTTTCCATCAGTGATAAAACCATTCTTGGCAGTATTCTTTCTTCTTGACATCTATGGAAGGCCATTGTTGCCTAAACATTCATTTGGTCTCGTTATGATAAACTGATCATATTTCAGAAAAATGCGCGATGTTGCCAAGTGAAAAAACAAAAAGTGGATATTTTTTTAACAGGCAGAAAATGAGCAACGCGCCAAAGATACGAAAACCAGGGGTTCGCACAAAACTTTTTGTGGCTGAAGAAACGATCGGGATTGGGAAAATTGAATTGCTTGAGGCGCTTGAAAATACAGGCTCAATAAGCGCTGCCGCAGAGCAGATGAAGATGGATTACCGCAGGGCGTGGTTCTTGCTTCATTCTACCCAAGCTGGCTTTAAGGTGCCTTTATTTGAAACCAGAAGAGGTGGCGCGCAAAAAGGGGGTGCAAGCTTAACCGAAACAGGCAAAAAGCTTATTGAGTGGTATTACCACACCAAAGAATTAGTCGATGCGCAAACCGAACCCTTGCTTGCATGGCTTGAAGAGCATCAAGCTGAAACAATGTCCGCTGAAAGCGCAAATCGTTAACGTAAATGAGGTAGTGATGACACAAAAAGCCCCCCAATTTCCGCCATGGCATCAGCGCGTTGCAGTCGCAAGTGATGGTCGGTTAGATGAAGCTAGTTTCATTAAATTAGCAGACCAATTTATCTCTCTTGCCAATAGCAGGAATAAGCGTGTTCTTGCTACTGAATTGCAATATGTGATGATGTTTGCAGGTGCACGTTATGCCGCACATGTGGGCAAAAATGTAATCGAGCTAGATGAGCATGAAGGCTTTGTTGAGCATATGACAGCTCAATTTAAAGATATGTTGCGTGAACATTTAGCTGACCCATCTGTGTAGACCGGGGGCGGGGGAGATGAGCTGGCTTTTTCAACAGAAAGTAAAATGCATACAAATAATCATACGCAGCGGTTTGATGGTGCTGTTTTTAGGCGTTGGGGGCGCTAGCATTGCAGCAGATATCAAAAATGGAGAGCGATTAGCACGCGAGCATTGCACAAGATGTCATGTTGTCGGTGATATGAATAAATATGGCGGTATCGGCTCGACCCCCTCCTTTGGGGCAATTAAGACAATGGCAGATTGGCAGCACCGTTTTGAGATATTCTACACGCTATTGCCGCATCCAGCGGTGGTGAAAATTGAAGGCGTTTCTGAAGAAAGGCCAGAACATCTTCCTGCTTTTGCAAAACAAATTACCCTTACCGTGGATGAGCTAGAAGATTTGCTTCGTTTCATTGATACTTTAGAAGCTGGCCCCAAATAAAAGCATAACAAAACATAAATAGGGAAAGAGAGTACATAATGCGCGAGAATGATAAGCCAAGAAAAGATAATGCTGAGATGAGTGAAAGCGAAATCTCAATGCGTAAGTTTTTAAAAGCCCTTGGGGTTACCACCCATCAAAAGCTAGAAGCTGCAATAGCTGATGCTGTGGCTAGCGGCAGTCTTGATGCAGACCAAGCAGTGAATATCACAGCTAAAATTGAGATAGCAGAATTAAGCTTTAATCACGAGATTTCAGCAACCCTTGTCACCCCGAAAACATCGTAAAGGTGTGATGATAATGTCCCTAACCGAAGCACAAATTTCAGACTGTTTAAAGCAGGTTGTAGACCCAAGCCAGAATAAAGATATTGTCTCGCTTGGCTATCTTGCGGCTGTGACAGTCAAGCAAAGCAATGTAAATATTGTGCTTGAGGTGCCAGCCCACCGCGCTAATGCGCTAGAGAATTTAAGGAAGCAGGCTGAAAACAGCATTTTAGCCCTGAAAGGGGTTACCAATGCAACGGTTATCCTAACTGCCCATCATGAAAAACAACAAGCTGCTAGCCCTGCGGATGGCGATGCGCTTAGCGGCAATAATGGCACGCAGGAGAAGATTGTTGAAAGCAATGTGCGCCGGTTTATCGCTGTTGGTTCAGGGAAAGGGGGGGTAGGGAAATCCACCACGGCTGTTAATCTTGCTGTCGCGCTAAAGCTTGAAGGCTTAAGGGTAGGGATATTAGATGCAGATGTCTATGGCCCATCCCAGCCGCGGATGCTTGGGGTAAGCGGCAAGCCACCAGCCATTGGTGGTGATATGGTTGCACCGCTTGAAAATTACGGCATTAAGCTGATGTCGATGGGGTTGTTGGTACCAGATGATACGGCAATGATTTGGCGTGGTCCTATGGTGCAATCCGCCTTATCTCAAATGCTAAATGCGGTGGAATGGGGCGAGCTTGATGTTATCGTTATCGATTTACCGCCAGGCACAGGCGATATTCAAATCTCACTTGCCCAACAGGTTAATCTTGCAGGTGCTGTGATTGTATCAACCCCGCAAGATATTGCCCTGCTGGATGTCATAAAGGCGGTCACGATGTTTGAAAAGGCTGAGGTTCCAGTGCTTGGGATGGTGCAGAATATGGCTGTATGGTGTTGCCCTGATTGCGGCAGAACAGACCATATTTTCGGCAAGGATGGTGTGAAGAAAGAGGCAGAGAAGCGCGGCCTTGAGCTTTTGGGGGAAATGCCGATGAATTTATCTATTCGGACAGGCGCAGATTCTGGCGTACCTGTTATCCTGTCTGAGCCTGATTCAGAACATGCAAGATTATATCAGCAGATGGCTAGACGCCTGATAGAAAAAGCTACACTTGATCCAAAAACAGATGCAGAATTGGTAGCTAGCCCTATCGCGAATGGAGGTTAAACCATGAACCTATATTATGAAGATGTGCCGCCAGGTGAAGGAGAGGAGCCGCAACTTCCCCCTTTATTACATACAGAGAAGATAGCATCTGGCGCTGATGTGATGACCAAGGCGATAGGCCGCGCTGGTGCAGGTGAGGTGGGGCTTGTATGTTACGCTGATGATAATGATGTGATGGATATCGCGATAACGCTAGCCCCTGAAGTTCCAGCAAGCCAAGCAGAGCAAATGCTGTTTACTGCCATGAATGCTGTTGGTGATGCTGTTGGGGCATTAGCACCGCCTGAGGTCGGGGTGCGGTATCGCTATCCTGGCGATATTCTGTTTAATCGCGGTTTTGCAGGTGTGGTAAGGCTAGCTTCTGCGCAGGTTGAAGACAGATCAGATGATATCCCTGACTGGATGGTGGTCTCCATTCAAATCAGGCTGAATTTTAAAGATGATGTGCAAGATGCAGAATATCAGATGGAAAATACCTGCCTGTCTGAAGAGGGGGGGAGTTTTATTTCCTGTACCAGATTAATTGAGTCTACCAGTCGGCATTTTCTGGTGTGGCTGCATCAATGGGAAGATGAAGGCTTTAAGCCCATTCATGATAGCTGGATGAAACGCCGCGATGATGAGACGATGCTAAAAACAGTTTCAGGCGGTAAAGTTGAATTTATCGGGCTTGATGAAACAGGCGCGGCATTGATCTCAGACCAGGGTGAGGTTCAAGCGATAGATATCTCAAAAGCTAACGCATTATTTGGCAAAAAAGCCTTAGATTAAAGAATAGGGCAGATCATGAGGGCAAGGGCGATAAGCTGATGAAACTCGCACGAACAATCCGGTTTGACGCATCAGACCTAAATATCTTTGATTTAGCCGCAGATGAAGGCGAGTGGGCAGTCACTGGCGGCTTTATGTTTGCGCATATCACCGAAGCGGATTTAAGGGGCAAGACAAAGCAAGCCTTTGCAAATGGCTTTTTAGGCTTGCCAAGCTTTGGGTTTTCAACCTTGGTCAGTATCTCAAACGCAAGTGAAACAGATCAAAAAACCTTAATAGAGCAATTAGCCAGTTTCTTTGTTTCTAATTTAGGCGCGCCATCATTTGAGCTTGCCCGCCAAGCAGCAATTGAAGAGGTTGAATTTATGGCAGAGATTTGTGCGGATCATGAGGTTGGAAGCTTGCTTGCGATTAGCAGAGAGCTAACTGATGAAGGCATTAAAGAACGTTTCTCAAACATCCCAAAAGCAGATTCTTGTGCCGAGCAAAAACTATGGACCATTGTTGAAGATGATGAAGAGCCAAAAGATAAAGTGGAGAATATAGTATGAGCCTTGCCGCATTAGATTTTTGGCGTACCTCTGGCTGGCATTTAATGGATCGGCAAGAGGATGGAATGCTTGTGCCAGGTGAAGATTTTATGGCGGCCTATTTGCAACGGCCTGAATTAGCTTTGGTGGAAGAATCTTGTGCGCATGAACGCGCCCTTTATGAAAAGCTGCAACATGCCCCTTTTGCTGAGGTAGCAGAAGCTGAGATTAAGGCCATGGCAGACCCTGATATTCAAGATAATTATCGGGCCGTGCTCGCATTTCGTGATTTCATTCAGTCTTATGAGAATTTGCAATCTGCTTATCTTGCGATTGCACAAGGTGAGCCGATTTCTTTCCCGCCCCTATTTGTAGACCAGATGTGCCATATTATCTTGCGGGAAATTTTAAAAGATGAAATTGAACCGCTTCATCTGCGTGCTGCTGAAATCTTGTTTAGAAGCCAGTCTGTAACCACGCAAGATGGCCGGATTATGGTGGCTGACGAGGCAGTCGTGCAGATGCAAGCAGACCAGCAAAAGCTGAATGTTCAGGTGGGTAAACATCATGCTGAAACAGCTGATGAGGTCCATATTGATGTGCTGACCAGAGACACTCAAGATGTCTATTGGGACAGGGCAGAGAATTTTGATACCGCGATTGATCTTGCCTATACCCAGCCTGGAAATGATGCGCTTGCACGGGTCTTAGAAAAATGGGTTGCGCATTTCTTGCGCCTCAAAGTCAGCATTACGCCAATGGTGAAAATTGAGGATGAGCAATGGGCTTGGCATATTGGTCTTGATAGCGTTTCAACAGGGGTGCTGAACGATTTATACCATGCTGAAGACGTCTCAGAAGACCGGCTAGCCCAAATCCTATGCCTGTTTAAATGTGAGGCTGAACAAGGGTTTAAGGATGAGATGCAGGGCAAGCCTGTCTATCTTGCGCTAAGTATGAACGGGGCAGGTGTCATCCACGCAAAACCGCAAAATCTGTTGGCAAACTTGCCGTTAAAGACAGCCTAAACCCCGAATTCTTTTTTGATTTAGTTTAGGTAATCATCTGTGGTGCGCGGCTTTTTCCGCTCACCCACATCCAGCATTTTATCATCTTGGGTAAAGATTGCACCGACACGGCAATCTTCGCACATTTTCAGCATCTCTAACCGGCCTTCTTGGGTGAACATACTATGCCCAGATAGACGCTCAATGATGGCCTCAATAGAGCGGGTAGTGCCAAATGCTTTGCCGCAGGAGGTGCAGTGAAACGGCTCGTCCTCAATGACTAACTCTGTCGCCATTGCTGCATCAGATAGGTTGAATTGCGGCACCAGGCTAATGACTTTTTCAGGGCAGGTTACGGTACAAATCCCGCATTGCACACAGGCATCTTCACGGAAAAGCAATTGCGGGGCATCTGGATTATCCTGCAATGCACCTGCAGGGCAAGCCCCAACACAAGACAGACAAATCGTGCATTTTTCGGTGTCGATATCAACCTTTCCATAGGGCGCGCCAGCTGGAAGTGGGATAGCAATATCTTCCGCATTTTCTGCATCTATATTTGCTTGTGCCATATTTGCCTTTGCTAGACCCCGCATAACAGTGCGCGTGATAGAGCGCGGCCCGCCAAGTGCGATCACAGGTGCAGGGGTAAAGGCAGGCAGTTTGCCGCTTGCCCATAACACCTCAGAGATAGCTTCAGGCTGTTCTTCTTGAAGCAAGGCAAATCTGTTTTCAGCAGGTATAGATACCCCTGTTAACATCGCTTCTGCTAGTGCGATTTGGGCACTAATAGAGCTATTTTCGTCAGCTTTTTGAGGGTTGGCTAAGATAACAATACGCTCAAAGCCAGAGCTGATAGCGCCAAGCAAAATATCATGTCCGACCCGCCCGACACTATGCATAGCAAACGGGATAAGATGTGCAGGAAGCCCTGTATCAAATCGCGCTAGCGCCGAAATAACTTCATCGCCATAGCCCGTATCATGAAGCAATAATGCTGGCGAGGTGCCGCCTGCATCTTTGTAGCGTCGTGCTAATCTATCAATTTGGCCAAGAATGGTATCAATGGCCGGAAGATGGGTCTGTGCCGCCCCTGAAGGACATACAGCCCCGCACATCCCGCAGCCGCCGCATATATTAGGATCGATAGATACGATATCACCTGCAGAGCTAATTGCCCCCGCTGGGCATACATCAAGACATCTGCTACAGCCGCTAAGCTTGTTACGCTGATGGGCGCATAGATTGCCATCAAATTTTACATAAAGCGGCTTTTCAAACTCGCCGATCATCTCAGCAGCTTGGCTTTTAATCTCTTCAATTTTTAAAACATCATCACCGTCAGCCCTAAAATAACCATCACGTTTTTGCCACCCTGTGAATAGCGGTGTGCCGCCAGTCAAATCGATTAAAATATCACAGCCTGTCTGAACATCATGTGATAGGGCAGAGAATACAGGCTCACCCCTGCTGGCAGGAGAGAGTTCTGCGAAATTATCAATGGTCAGCTGGAATTGGGTAAAAGAGCCTGAGGCCTTTTTAATCGTGCCTGTAGTGATTGTGAAATCAAAGCTATCCATCTCAAAATCGGTATCTCTAGGCTCTAGCATTACCGTAACGCCAAGGTTTTCTGATAGGGATTTGCCAAGGGCTATCGCGTTTCTACCCCCGCCATAAATTAAACAGCGCCCATGGGATATAAGGGATAATAGTTTGGTATCTTGCGCGGTATCTGCTGCACCGCCAAGCAATGCGGCCATTTTTGCAGCTGATTGTTTTGCATCATCAGACCAGCCTGCCTGCTCTCTTATATTGACGGTGAGGGGGGCTGGCTTGCCAGCTTCTTCTGCAAGGGCTGAAAACAGATTTGGAAATTGTGTGCAGGCAATAATGGCTTGGCCTTGAAGTTTTCCAAGCCGCTCAACCAGCACCTCTTGTTCTTGGGTGCATAGGGCAGTGTGAACCGGCAATGCCGCATCATATCCAAGTGCCTTTGAAATTGTCTTACTATCAACAGGCATGCTGTTTTCACAATTACATAAAATATGGCGCTGCGTGCTTGTATCGCTGACTGATTGTTCCATTTTGAGGCCTCTTTGCTGTGTTAGGCAGAGGATTAAAAAAACTATTTTATCATGTTGCCAGATAAACCTGCCGCTATGCCATGAAATAACGTCTAGATTTATCCACTATGTGAGAAGTTTTAAAATGATGTAGATTTGCATGCTTAAAAAACTTGGCTAATCGCGCAGAAACATCTTAGCCTTAACGATGTGGATGATGATGGGCGTTAGCGAAGGGCGTAATGGAAAAACATATTCTATATGGTATGCGGGTGATTTGTGCAAAACAAGCGGTGGATAACCCGTGGATTGCACATCGCTGGGTTGTGCATGATTTATTGCCGCAACGCTGGGAGGTGGGTGATGGTG
>CBFHYP010000019.1:0-50705 GCA_965660095.1 Puniceispirillaceae bacterium (SeqCode) | reverse complement strand
TGTATTCATCAAATTGTGATAAAAAATTTGGAGGAAATCATGAAGAAATTGTCGTTAATGGCAGCCGCAAGTGTTGCTGCGTTGACAATCGCAGGCGCAACCGCACCTGCACTTGCTAAAGTTGAGGGGGATACCATTGTTCTTGGCTCATCCATCTCCTTAACAGGTAAGTATGCAACAAATGGTCTGCACACGCAGCGCGGCTACGATTATGCCGCAAAGGTTATCAATGAAGCTGGCGGCGTAAATGTCGGCGGTAAGAGCTATAAGCTAGCGATTAAGTATTATGATGATGAATCAACACCTGCCCGTGGTGCCCAGCTTGCTGAGCGTCTTATCCAGCAGGATGGTGTTGAATATATGCTAGGGCCATATAGCTCAGGCATGACAAAGGCGATTGCACCTGTATCTGAAAAGTTTGGTGTGCCAATGGTTGAAGCGGAAGGTGCATCACGTTCCCTTTTCACACAAGGCTATAAGTATCTATTTGCTGTGCTTTCAACATCTGAGCAATATCTTGCATCAGCTGTTGAGCTAGCAGCAGCAGAACGCAAGAAAAACTTCAGAGACACAAGTGAAGTTCGTGTTGCGATGGCTTTCGAAGGCGACCCATTCTCAATGGATGTGAGAGCTGGTGTGGTGGATAAGATCAACCAATATGGCATGAAAATCGTCATTGATGACCAGCTTCCTGCTGATTTGTCTGACATGTCAACAACACTTACAAAGGTAAAAGCACTTCGTCCTGACATTCTAATCGTTTCAGGTCACTCAAAAGGTGCAGCAACTGCGGTTCGCCAAATCGATGAGATGAAAGTGAATGTACCAATGATCGCAATGACACATTGTGAAGCCGCTAAGGTACAGGAAAAGTTCCCGAATGCATCAACTGGCCTGCTTTGCCCAACACAGTGGGTAGAAACACTTTCAAAGTCAGACCCAATGTTTGGTAGTGCTGCTGACTGGAATGCTGGATTTAAGAACGATTATCCATCATATTCATCAGTTCCTTACCAGTCAGCACAAGCATCAGCTGCTGTGTATGTCTGGAAAGAAGCATTTGAAGCTGCAAATAGCTTTGATAAGGATGCAGTAAGAGATGCGATTTCAGCAGTTCAGATGGAAACATTCTACGGCGATATCAAATTCTCTGAGAATGGAAACAACATTGCTAAGCCAATGTTTATGCGCCAGATTGGTGCAGATGGCTCATACAGCCTGGTTGAAAACTTCGAAGATATGACATTCCCACGGAACGTCACATACTAATCTTTTCAAAAGCAGGAGGAAGGGGTGCGTCTCCTTCCTCTTTATTCTTTTCTCATCGGAGATCCTTATGCTAGACAATCTTCAGCTCCTTTTTGTTTGGGCGCCGATCATTAATGTGCAGGTGATATTAGAAGGCATCTTTGTAGGTGCTGTCTTTGCGCTCAGTGCTTATGGGTTAGCACTTGTATGGGGTGTTATGAACATCAAAAACCTTGCGCAGGGCGACTTTGTGATTATGGGCGGCTATATGTCCTTAACACTGTCACAGGCAAATGTGCCGCTACCGCTGATACTGCTTATCGTTATATCCACCATGTTTGTATATGGCTGGGTCGTATATGTGGGCATGATACGCCGCATCATTGACCAGGATATGTTTGTATCCCTGCTGGCGACCTTTGGTCTTTCTCTGCTGATGCAGCAGGTGATGAACCTGATTTACGGACCAGAAGTGCAGACGATTGATTTGCATATGCCGAACTGGGATTATTTTGATAATATGGTCACTGTGCCATCATCAAAGGTTCTTTCTCTTATTCTGGCAGGTGCGATTGCGTTTGCCGTTGTGTTATTCATGAAAAAATCCCGTACAGGTCAGGCTATCCGTGCTACCGCACAGGATCCGCGCGCTGCACGGGTAATGGGTATTGATACAGACCGGGTCTATGCTATCACCTTTGCGTTTAATTCTGCATTATGTGGTGCTGCCGGTGTACTGGTTTCTATTATCTGGGTTATTCAGCCTTTCTACGGGATTACCTATTCTGTACGTTCATTCGCGATTGTGACAGCCGCCGGGCTTGGCAACCTGCCAGGAGTTATTGGGGCTGCATTCGGAATAGGGCTGGTTGAAAAATATACAGGCGTAATTATCGGAACTGCATATGAAGTTGCTGCTCCTGTTAGCATGCTTGTTCTTGTTCTCATTTGGCGTCAGATGTCTATGCGACGCAACAGACAGGTTTTAAGATAATGACGAATAAAAAAACACTTATCACTTATGGTGGTTTAGGGCTGTTTGGCATTTTCGGGCCAATGCTCTTTCCTGAATATACATTATCTATCGCATATCTGTGGATGATGGTGCTGATGGCTTCAACCTGGGATATTCTGGGTGGCCAGATGGGCTATAATTCATTGGGTAACATCGCCTTTTTTGGTGTTGGTATGTATGTTTCTGCTATCGTGCAAATCGCATTCTTCTATGAGGGCGGGGTTGGTGAATATACCTCTGCGATGGGGTCGATTAAACCAGAATTTACAGATGCAGAATATTTCCAGGGTCTGTTCTTTGGGATAATTGCCGCCGCACTTGCTGCGCTGGCGTTGTCGCTGGCGCTGTCTACCTTTATGTTTGGTCTAAGAGGCCCGTATTTTGCGATTGGCTCATTAGGGATAGCTGTGGCTATTGCTGAGCTGACAATCACCGTTAATTATGTTGGTGGTGCATCCGGGATATCCATGCCGCTCTTTCCGGGGGATATTGAGTTCCGCTCAACCTTTTTCTATATCCTGTGTTTTGTGCTGACCATTATGGCGCACATCCTGCTGCGCTGGATGTATTCAACCCAGTTTGGTCTGGCCATTAACGCGATACGTGATGATGAAGACAAAGCAGAGGCTATGGGTATTCCAACGCTGGTCTACAAGCGTATTGGCTGGGGTATCGCCGCTGTATTTATGGGCGCAATTGGGGCTGTTGCTGGTAATATGGCAGGCTTCATTGACAAGGAAGTTGCTTATCCAATCCCGACATTTGGTATTTTCATGGTGGCTATGGTGCTGCTTGGCGGTAAAGGAACCTTATGGGGGCCTGTGGTAGGCGCCATCATATTCCATGTCGTTAAAGAAGCCACATGGACATATCTGCTGAATCTGCAGTGGATTGCCCTTGGTCTCATCCTGATTGTGAATATTGTATATTTCCAGCAGGGACTGATGGGATGGCTGCAGACCAAATATCCTGAAATGTTCGGTATTGTTGTAGATAAAAGCAACACATCTGATAAGGCGGAGGCGTAAATGACTGATATCATCAAGGTAAATAACGTCTCCAAATCCTATGGCGGTGTGAAGGCTAATGTCGATATTTCGATGACGGTTAAACAGGGGTCAATTACAGGTATTATTGGCCCTAACGGGTGTGGCAAGACGACATTGTTTAATTCTATTGTGGGCTATCATCCGATTGATAATGGTTCAATTGAGTTTGACGATCAGGAAATATCTAAACTTGTTGTTGGTGATATTGCCAGGCTCGGATTACTCAGAACCTTTCAGCAGACACGTATCTACACCAAAATGAATTGTGTGGATAATATGCAGATCTCTGTGTCTCACCGAAAGGATTCACGTGATGGCATTTTTGCCAGCCGTAAAGGTGAAATCAAAGAGCGTGCAGAGCATCTGCTGGAATTTGTCGGGCTGTATTCAAAGCGGAATCTGATTTCTGGGGATTTATCCTTTGGTCAGCAGAAACTGCTGGAATTTGCGATGGCACTAATGAATGAGCCGAAGGTGTTGTTGCTGGATGAGCCAACAGCAGGCATTAACCCAACTCTGATTAACGGCCTGATTGATAGGCTTCGCAAGGCAAATGAAGAGCTTGGGATTACCCTATGCGTCATTGAACATAATATGCGTGTGATTATGAATTTGGCTGAACATATTTACTGTTTGTCCAATGGTCATATGCTTGCTGATGGGAAGCCATCAGAATTGCAAAATGATCAGCGTGTAATTGACGCCTATCTAGGAGGACATTAATGGCTAAGGCACCTGCGAAAAAAGCAGCGAAAAAGGCTGCAAAAACAACTGCCAAAAAAGCTGTGACTGCGGCAAAGAAAGCAACTGCAAAAGCACCTGTAGCAAAGCAGAAAGCGACATCAGCAAAGAAAGCAGCCAAGAAAAAAGCTGGCGATAAAAACATCTCTGGTTATGGGATGGGCTCTGTTGATGTGGTGATGAGTGTCGATCAGGTCGCAAAAGAAGCTGCCTCAATCGCTGCAAACGCACCTACCGTAAAAGAGCTTGAAAATCTTGCAGACAAGGAAAGTTTTCTGGTCATTGATAAATTATGTGCTGGTTATGGTAAAATGCAGATTCTGCATGACTTCACCATGCATGTGAAAAAAGGCCAGTCTTTATGTTTAATCGGCCCTAATGGGGCTGGTAAATCGACTGTCCTGCACTCTATCTTTGGCTTTACAAACATTTTTTCTGGAAAAATCTCGGTCAATGGCCGTGATGTAACAGCACTTACCTCCTCGCAGAAGCTAGCCGAAGCGGGTATTGCGTATATCTTGCAAGATAAGTCTGTTTTCCCAGGCATGACGGTTGAAGAGAATTTGCTAATGGGCGGGTTTCTAAAAGACAAGCCATCTGAAGCAAAAGCAGCAGCCGAAATGGTGTTTGACAAATATAGCCGTCTTGCTGAAAGACGGGATAAGCCTGCGGGTGTGCTGTCTGGCGGGGAAAGACGTCTGCTTGAAATCTCGCGTGCATTGGTGATGAACCCTGATGTGTTGCTTGTGGATGAACCATCCATTGGTCTTGAGCCACGTTTCATTGACATGGTTTTTGAAATTCTGAACGACCTTCAGCAAAAAGATGGAAAGACGATTGTGATGGTGGAACAAAACGCTAAGAAGGGGCTAGAATTTGCTGACCTTGGTTATGTGCTTGTTTCTGGAGAAACAGCGATGGCAGATGCTGGTGATAGCCTGCTGAAAAACCCAGATGTTGGAAGGCTGTTCTTGGGCGGCTAATCCCAACGCACATACAGATATCTTGAAAAGAACGCTCTGGTATAACTATCAGGGCGTTTTTTAATGGAGCAGGATATATATCCCTGCCCATAATATACCCCCGCCAATAGCAAGCCCTGCTGAGTAAGCCAAGTTTTTCCCAAATGCAAGCTGTATAGGACGCAAATTGAAATGTTCTGCTACTGTAATAACAGACATGGATGAGAAGGATGTCATGGTACCAGCCGCCCAGCCAATCATATGTGCCTGCATCACAAAGGTAGCGTCAAAACTAGAAAGTGACGGCGCAAAAAAAGCAAGCAAAGGCGCAGATGAAATCACCGGATGAACACCGGCAATTGACGCGCCCCACACCACAATCGGCAACACCAAAATCTTCAGCCAAATTGCTGGCTGCTCCCCCCATATCACTTGTAGCAAGCTAGCTAAGATAGGGGCATCACTTGCAAATACAGCAATGATCATCGAGGTTGAGATAATCACCAACTCATCACCACTACTTTTCTGATAATGACAAAAAGCATGCCAGATTTTTGAAATCGTCTCAGGCCGGCGCATCATTTGCACGATACATAATAACGGCATGGTGAGAATAACAGCGAGCAATGCGGTAAGCTCAAACACCATACCAATACAGATGACAGATATAAAAATCACCACGAGGCGTGATGCAATCGGGGCAAGTGGGCGAAGCGACGCAATCAGGTTTACCCGCCGAAAAGACCCTGCATCAATCACTAAGCTAACCCCTAAAAACATAAGAGCGGTTACAATCCCTGCCAAAATTGCCCATGTGGCATAATCAAGCGGTAAATATGCCCCTGCAACCGCAAAACTTACAAAAAATGGTGACCATACAACAGCCGCATTCATCCCCCGCAAGGTAGCTTCAGCAGCTAATTTTCGGCGCATTGTATCTGCAGTTTTAGGAAGCGATGCTGAGATTAAGGCAAAGGTTCCAATATTCAATACCCCGCCTAACATATGAGAGGTGAATTGCAATCCTGATGAGGTAGCTTGTGCGGGCAGATTACCAAGCCTATCTTGGGTCTGGCGTACCGAAGGCATAGTGGTTGCCGTCGCCCTTACTAAGGCAAGTATTGGCACCAGACAGCCAAACACAAGCACGAAATTCCCTGCTTTAGCGATTGCGATAAAATCTGGCCATTGCGGCAGGATAATGCCGCCAATACCAATTAACACTGCGATAATCACATAAGAAGACAGTCGCATCATGCTGCTTGCTACAAGAAGCAGTAAGAAAAAACTGCCAATAGCCATAATCTCAAGCACCGCCCAGTCTATGAAACCAAGAACCAGGGGAAATGCAAGCAGACTTGTTAAAATGCTAAGGGCAATTTTCAAACTGCCTCTGATATTCATATAAAATTTACCTAGACTTTTGGCACTATTTTCATAGCCCCTCAGTGATCACAAATAATCTATCTGCGCCATCATCTAAAGCCGCTAATGCTTTTTGATATTCAGGGCTAGCATAGGCCTTTTCAGCGATCTCATAGTCTGGCCATTCGACGATTACATTTCTTGCATAGCTATCCCCTTCAACAGAAATAGCCTTACCGCCCCGTGCTAAATATTTTCCGCCATGAGCAGCAACTGCCGCTGCTGCCAGAGGTGCATATGCAGCTAATTTATCCGCATCTAGTACATTCACTCTGACAATCCAATATGCTGGCATTACCTTCTCCTTCATCGCCCACAGACCTGCTATGATATTTCTGCACCAAGCTTAGGCCGCAAAGCCTATCAAATCAAGTTCAGCCAGTTTGCTAATTCCGTCTCATGGATTTTGCGGCTCATAACCGTCTCGCTAAGCTGATATTTTTGCCGCAATTGGCTGTTATCACCCCTCTCAGCAAGCGCGTCGAAATCAGCAACCACCTCATCAACCGAAGTGATGGAAGATTTTAAATTTTTTTCCAAATAGTCTCGCTGGCTAAATCCTGCAATATCAGAACGTTTTATATAGCTAGAAATATCACTAAAGCGCAATTCTGGATGATATTGCACGCCGCAAAATAACGGCGCATTGCTGGCAGAAGCTTTTTGTGGTGAGGCTACTGATTGAATAGCGCAATGGCTGTTATGGCTTAACACCCTTAAGTCGCTGCCCGTCTCAAACACATCGTCACGATGCATACATAAAGCATCAAATTGGCTAGGCTTTTGTGCATATAAGGGGTGGTTTTCACCCGCCTCAAGCAGGGTTATATCCCTTGCTATAGCAAGCTCAGGCCCATTTGGATTAGCCCCAACCCTGCCGCCAAGCACCACACAGCCGATTTGCATACCATAGCAAGACCCAAAAACAGGTTTACCCAACTTAAACGCTTTATCCATCAGCACAGTTGCAGGCTTTGCTTGGGGTGCTGATGCTGACCAAGCTACCCCTGCCCCTGTAAACACCACCCCGTCAATACAATTGAAATCAGGCGGCGGGGCAGGGTCATCACCGAAATGGGGGCGCGTAATACTCATTTGCAAATCAGGCAAAATATGTTGCAAGCAAGCAGCGTATTTCTCAGCCGCACCTTCGATATTGCCTTGGCTATCACGCCCCACTAATGCTTCGTGATTACCTTCAACAATCAGTAAATGTTTGGGGTGTTGGCGCACTAATCTACCCTTTATCCATGTTTAAATTTCATTTGTGCCAATTTGCTGTTTTCGCTTTGCAACAAATTCCTCTAATGCACCTTTTCTATCGTCGCTTAAGGCTGGTGGCTGATATTCTTCCAACGCTTGTTGCCAAGCTGCTGTTGCGCGTTGCTCTGCGCTTAAACTTCCAGATTTCTGCCAATTTTCATTATTTGACCAATCAGATAAGAAAGGCGCGTAAAAGGCATCCTTATAGCGTGACATGGTATGGTCTGCACCGAAGAAATGACCGCCTGCAGGAACTTCTAATTGTGCGTCAAACCCAAAATCATCCTCACCCCATTGCACAGGCGATAATAGCTTGCTCATCGCTTGTAGCATTTCAACATCTACAATAAATTTCTCAAAACATGCGACAAGCCCGCCTTCTTGCCAGCCTGCCGCATGGTAAATCAGATTGCCATGCCCTGTCACAGCACCCCATAACGCCATTTGGGTTTCCCACACCCCTTGTGCATCTACCGTGTTTGATGCCGAACAGGCGCTGGTGCGATATGGTAATTTATAATGCCGTGCAAGCTGACCACCTGCAATATTCGCCCTGCTATTTTCAGGCGTGCCAAAAGCAGGTGCCCCTGTTTTCATATCCACGTTTGAGGTAAAGCCGCCATATACTACCGGCGCACCTGGCCGCACAATCTGGGTAAGGCAAATACCCAACAATGCTTCAGCATTTTGCTGTGCCAATGCGCCTGCAAACGTCACAGGGGTCATTGCCCCCATCAAAGTGAACGGGGTTACCACAACCGCCTGTCCTAGCCTGGCAAGACACATTGCAGCAGCTGACATTTCAGTATCGAATTTACGCGGGCTATTAATGTTTACATTGGTGATACAGCTTGGCGATTCTGCTAGCTCATCCATAGAAATGCCTCTGGCAATAGCAAGCATCTGTGCTGCATCATGCACCCGTGTCTCACCGATAGACATGGTTAAAAAAACCTTATCTGCACAGGTAAGGTTAATAAGCCCTGTATCTAAATGACGTGTGTTCACAGGCAAATCATTAGGTGCAAGAGTTTGGTTTCCAAAAAAATGGATAACGTTAAAATGCTGCCCTAGCTTTATCAGCTTTATATAATCTTCAAAATTTCCAGTGCGCCTGCCATGAAGTGCACAATGCGCATTTGGCGCCCCTGACACCATCCCAAAATGAATATGGTTTTTCCCGATAGTAAGCGCATGTTCAGGGTTGGTTGGGGTAAGGGTAAAGCTTTCAGGGGCTGTGGATATTAACGACATTACAAGCGCCTCATCCATCCGCACAACCTGGCTATCATCATCCACTAACGCGCCTGCTTTTCGGTAAGCGCGACGCGCCTCAGCAGATGTTACCTCAACACCAATTTCAGATAAAATCCGCATAGAGGCACGGTGCACCTCATCAATCTGCGCCTCAGACAGTAAATTGAGCGGCTGCATCATATTCTGCATAGACGAAAAAGAAAGCTGATTGATATTTTTGGTCTCAGCAGCATCAGACTGCTTAGACCTGCGCCTTGAGCGCCGTCTATTTTTTTGACTTGCCTCTATCTCGTCATCATCACTACGCATCAGCTTCTCCTGCTTTTCTTTCAGACTGCGCTGATGCTTTGCATTGAATATCGTTAATGCGCCTCTTTTACGTCAAATTTTACGAAAGTTCGGTAGCGCTGATAGTGGAGAAAAATTAATCTCGATAAGATGGGTCTTCACGGTCAAGCACGGCCATCATTGCTTCTAAATGGATTTGATAGCCAACTTCCTCATCATAATATTGCCATTGTTGCGCGGTTTTTTCTGCTACATCCTTATTCATCACAGCCAGCTTTTTGCCTGTAGATAGGGCGGTGATATAATTTTTACACGCACGCTCTAAATGATAGGTAATATCCCATGCAAAAGCAGGTGACGATGCGGCTGTTAAAATGCCATGTTGCCCCATCATCAACACCTTATGATTTCCAAGCATTCTTGATAATCGCTCACCTTCTTCGCCAATGCCCATCCCATCAAAACCAGTATCCCATGCAAGCCTGTTATAAAAACGCGCTGAGGTTTGATCGATTGCAGGCAATTCAGGATTTTCAAGGCTTAGCAAGGCTGTTGCGTAATGCGAGTGAAGATGCATTAAACATTTGCTAGCAGGGTTATTGCGGTGGATTGCACCATGAATAGACCATGCGGTAATATCAATCCTTGGGTCATCAGTATCTGCCGGTATATCCGCATCAAAAACAAGCAAATCACTTGCCCTGATTAACGAGAAATGCACCCCATAAGGGTTCATCAAAAAGCGCTTTCCATCTGCACTTAATGCATAGCTGAAATGATTGGAAATACCTTCATGCATACCTTCTCTTGCGGCTAGCCGAAACAGCGCGGCTAATTCAACACGTGCAATATTTTCATCTATCTCAGTCATGGCTTTAGCATTTCCCTTATATGGTATGGTTATGCGCATAACGCATAACAGTATTGACTTATTTTCCTAGCAGGTGCAAGCGTAAATAAGACAAGAATCCGAACAGGAAGAATAACATGCAACGCATAAAATCGGTGATTGCAGGCAAACATATCTCAAGCCCCCAGCCCCCTTTTGACAAAATTTATCCGGCAACAGGTGAAGTTATCGCACATATAGAACCTGCAACAGAAAAAATGCTGGATGATGCGGTTCAACAGGCAAAGCAAGCACAAGCAATCTGGGCAGAAAAACCAGCGCATGAAAGAAGCCGCATCTTGCATAAAGTTGCGCATTTGCTGTTTGAATATAATGACAAGCTTGCCGCAGAAGAAGTGCGTGATGTGGGCAAACTTTATTCTGAGGCGGTAAGTGCAGATGTACCATCAGGTGCTGAGGCATTTGAATTTTTTGCTAATTTATGTGCTACCGCGCATGGCACCTCTCATAAATGGGGGGATCAGATAGCCTATACGATGCGGGTGCCGCTAGGCGTTTGTGCAGGTATTGGGGCATGGAATTATCCGGTGCAAGTTGCCTGTTGGAAAGCTGCTCCTGCCCTCGCTGCAGGGAATGCCTTCATTCTAAAACCTGCCGAAGAAACCCCACTTACCGCGAATATGCTTGCTGATATTTTCACTGAAGCAGGGCTTCCGGCTGGATTATTTTCGGTTATTCATGGCGACCATGAAATTGGCCAAGCTATCTGCAAGCATTCTGGAATCGCCAAAATATCCCTTACAGGCGGGGTGGATACAGGCAAATTAATCATGGCGCAATCAGCGCAAACCCTAAAGAAAATTACCCTTGAATTGGGCGGAAAAGCGCCTTTGCTAGTCTTTGATGATTGCAATTTTGACCTTGCTGTGCAGACCGCGTTAGATGCGAATTTTTATACTGCTGGCGAGGTATGTTCAAACGCCACACGCGTCTTTGTGCAAGACACGCTGAAAGATAGGTTTATTAAAGCGCTAACAGAAAAAGCATCTGCCTTTAAGGTTGGCAACCCGCTAGAGCCCGAAATGCACATGGGCGCTATTATCTCTAAATCTCATTTAGAAAAAATCCTAAGAGATATCGAAGGGGCTAAGCGTGAAGGCGCAACGGTGTGCACGGGCGGCAATAAGCTAAACCCTGAAGGGGTTGAAAATGGATATTATCTTAGCCCCACAATCTTAACCGATTGCCATGATGAAATGTCTTGCGTTAAAGATGAGATTTTTGGCCCGGTAATGTCGGTACTCAGTTTTTCAACTGAACAAGAAGCGATTGAACGCGCCAATAATACACAATATGGGCTTGGTGCAGGGATTATGACAACCGATTTAAGCAGGGCGCATCGGGTAGCAGATAAGCTTGCGGCTGGTAATGTGTGGATTAATAGCTATAATCTAATTCCGCCAGGCTTGCCGTTTGGCGGCTCAAAACAATCTGGCTTTGGACGTGAAGGCTCTGTCTACGCTTTAGAAGCCTATACTGAAGTTAAAGCGACCTTTATTCAGCTTTAACACAGGCGCTAATCTATAGAATGAATAATATTGTATGACTGCCCCCACTTCTTCATCTCTTCGTTTATTTCAAACCATGGCAGGTGCCGAACATGGCGGGGCAGAGGCTTTTTTTGAAAGACTATCCATCTCATTTGCAGAAGCAGGGATACCGCAAACAGCTTGCATTAAACCTTATCCAAACAGGATAGAAAAGCTTCAGCAAGCCGGGGTAGCCCTTACGCATTGCCACTACCGGCAAATGTTGAAATTTTTAGATAGTGCTATTCTTGCGCGCCACATCAAAGCTGCTGATGCGAATGTTGTGTTGAGCTGGATGAACCGTGCCTCAGCCATGACGCCACAAGGGCATTTTACCCATGTTGGCAGGTTGGGCGGATATTATAATCTTAAATATTATCAAAATTGCGACTGGCTTGTTGGCAATACGAAAGGCATTTCTAACTGGCTTATCCGCCAAGGCTGGCCTGCTGAGAAAACCCACACACAAGTTAATTTTGTGGAAGATGGCAGCAGCCTGAAAGCAGATAAAAACCTACAAGATTTACTGCCACAAACAACCATTCGGCTAGCAGCGATGGGCAGGCTTCATCCAAATAAAGGCTTTGATGTATTGCTTAATGCAATAGCGCGCACATCTGATACAAGCTTACTGCTCGCTGGAACAGGCCCTGAAGAAGCACAGCTGAAAGCGCTCGCAGATGAGTTGGGTATCACAGACAGGGTAGCTTTTTTAGGCTGGCATACGCACCCGCAACAGCTTATCGCATCAGCTGATATATTTATCTGCCCGTCGCGACATGAACCCTTCGGTAATGTTATCGCAGAAGCCTTAGCCACCAAAAAGCCTATCATCACCACAGCCTCACAAGGGGCAGTCGAATTTATCACCCCAGACCAAGACGGCATTGTCACCCCTATAGATGATATCCAAGCTCTCAGCGAAGCAATAACTACCCTTAGCAAGGATAAAGCTGGGTGCAAAATACTTGCTGAAAATGGCTATCAGCGTTATCAAAAATCCTTTACCCGAAAAGCAGTAACTTCTGCTTGGATTTCATTTCTAGAAGATGTGTCAGCATAATGTGCGGAATTGCAGGATATTTTTTAAAAAAGGGACGAAAGCCTCATCCACACTGTCTTGAAAAATTCAAAACAGCGTTGCATCACCGTGGGCCAGATGGTTCAGGCCAGCAAAAAATGGACGGGGCAGGCTTTGTTCAAACACGGCTAGCAATTATTGATCTTGAAGGCGGAAAACAGCCTTTTATATCCCCTACCAATGCTGAACATAGCGCTCAAATGCTGATCGCCAATGGTGAGATTTATAACTACCAGCAACTTAAATCTGAATTAAGCAGCTACCCCTTTAGCACGGCTTCTGATTGCGAAGTTATCCTCGCATTATACCAACATAAGGCAGATAATTTTACCCAAAAGCTTAGGGGCATGTATGCGTTTGCCATTTATGATGAGGGCGCTAGGCAAGGCTGTATTAGCCGCGATGCTTTTGGGATTAAACCGCTCTATTACGTTGCAGAGGAGAGTGGAATATATTTTGCCTCTGAAGCAAAGGTGCTAGCCCACACATTAGGCCTTAATACCCCGCTTGATGATATCAGCGCGATGCTTGTTCTCGACAGGCAATATGCCTCCCCCTCTGATAGGCCGTCACCTGTAATTAAATCTCTTGAGCCAGGTGAGACCCTATATATTGAAGATGGCGCCCCCAGCCATAGCAGGTTTGATAAGCCGCTTTTACAAACAGATAGCACCATTTATTCTGAAAATTTTGATGCTGTATTTTCAGAGAGTATTACCGCACATCAAATTGCAGATGTTGAGGTTGGTCTATTTTTATCTGGCGGGGTGGATAGTGCTTCCATCTTGAAAAAAATGACCGACCAAAAACGAGCAGATGCGAGACAAAAGCTGCATGCCTATTCTGTGCGATTTGATACCGGCACAACACCTGACGAAACGGTTTTAGCGCGTCAATTATCTGCTGAATGCGGATCTGAATTTGTTGATGTTGTCTATTCTATCGAGGATTTTAATAATGATGCTGGCAAGGCGATTTGGGCAATAGATATGCCAGTTGCGGACTATGCTATCCTGCCTAGCTTTGCGCTTGCTAAACGCGCAGCAAAAGATGTGAAGGTCGTTTTATCTGGTGAAGGCGGGGATGAATTTTTTGCAGGCTATGGCCGGTACAGGCACGGTAAGCGCCCCTTTGGACATCGGCCTTTATGGCGCGTGGGCCCTGCAATGCAAGCAGGGTTATTCCGTCCGCATATTGAGAGGGAATTTCATACATTAACACAAAATCACAGTGCTGAATTACCTGATTTCATGACCCGATTATGCCGCCCTGATGAAGCGCTAAAACAGGTTCAGCACTATGACATAAAAAGATGGCTTCCTGATAATTTGCTGATTAAGCTTGACCGCATTTTAATGGCGAACAGCCTTGAAGGGCGTACACCATTTATCGATAGAACATTATCTAGCTATGGCTATCACCTCCCCTCTGCACAAAAAATTTCGGGCAAGCAGGGTAAATTCATTGTGAAAAATTGGCTGAATGAACAGCTTCCTTCTGCAAAACCTTTTTTAAAAAAGCGCGGTTTTACAGTCCCTGTCGGTAGCTGGATTGCACAGCAACATGATATGCTAGCCCCGCTTGTTATGCGCCAACCAGAATTGAAATCCCTTATTAATACCAGCTTAATCCCAGGGCTTTACCGAGATGCTGCAACCTCAGGGTTATTAGCATGGCGCGTATTATTCCTAGCCCTATGGAACCAAATTCATATTCATGGTGCTGACCATAACCAGCCCATCCCTGAAATCCTGAGCCACCGATAAGGCTAATCTGCTATTTTGCTCAAGGGCAGGGCTGTGGTGTATTTTATTTCTTCCATCGCAAATGAAGAACTTACATCCGTGAGTTTCACCTCTGATATCAGCTCCTTGTAAAATTTGTCATAGGCTGCCATGTTTGGCACCACCACGCGAAGCATATAATCTACCTCGCCACTCATGCGGTAAAATTCGACCACTTCTTCTTTTTCCGCAATAGAGTTTGCGAATTTCTCTAACCATTCTGCATTATGCTGATCAGTACGGATAGCCACAAATACAGACATTGAAAGCCCAAGCCTTTGGCTATCTAGCAACGCCACCTTTTGCTTGATAATTCCAGCTTCTTCCAATTTTTGGATGCGCCGCCAACACGGGGTTACAGAAAGTCCTATTTTATTCGCGATATCTGCAACAGGCTGAGAGGCATCCTGCTGAAGCAACGTCAATATTTGACTGTCCATCCTATCTAGTCGTACCATTTTCGCCCCACTTTTTGAAAATTTTAGTATAATAATCTAATTTAACCTAATTAAGATTTGGAAAATAGAATTTTTATTCAGTTCTTTTCTTTTGGTACAGCTTCAATTATTTTCGCTTTTATCTTCTTGATTAGCATCTCGCAAAAAGGCGCCCTTCAGCCATGCAACATACCCCTCCGATTTTAGACACATTATGCCCGATGGGCTGGCAAGATTATGCGTTGGTTGATAGCGGGGATGGGCGTAAGCTTGAAAGGTTTGGAAGATATCATTTCATCCGCCCTGAGCCGCAAGCACTGTGGAAACCCTATTTTGATGATAGCATTTGGGGGGCAGCTGATGGGGTTTTTGCACCTTCGGGTGATGAAAAAGGGCAATGGAAATGTAAACCACACCTGCCTGAACGTTGGGAAATGGGGTTTGAGAATTTACGCTTTCATGCCCTGCCTACCCCCTTCAGGCATCTTGGGTTTTTTCCTGAACAATCACCACATTGGCAATGGACAGCTGAAAAAATCAAAGCATTTATTGCCCATTATGGACGTGCACCAAAGCTGTTGAACCTATTTGCCTATTCTGGCCTTGCCTCGCTTCATGCCGCACAAGCAGGTGCTGAAGTTACCCATATTGATGCAAGTAAGAAAGCCATCGCGCTTGCTTTTGATAATCGCAGTCTATCGAAAATGGATAAAGCTGCTATTCGGTTTATCACTGAAGATGCTGGACGGTTTGTGGAAAAAGAACAAAAGCGAGGTAAACGCTATGATGGCATCATGCTTGACCCGCCAAAATATGGCAGAGGCCCTAAAGGGGAGGTGTGGCAATTAAATGATGACCTGCCTATATTGCTAGAGAAGTGCAAAACATTACTATCTGATGAGGCTTTGCTTTTCATTGTAACCATTTATGCCATCAGAACATCCACCAATGCTGTCCGTTCAGCCATTCATGATTTGCTTGGCGAATTGCAGGGAAATCTTGAAGCTGGCGAGCTTACCATAGCAGAAGACAGGCCTGATGGCCGGATGATTGGCCAAGCCTTATACGCGCGTTGGTCTAGCGCGCTAACGTAAGCTTTCATACAAACAAATTGCGGTTGCAACAGCCAAGTTCAAACTGTCTGAGCGGCCATGCATTTCAAGCCTAACAAGTTGTGTTGCAACTGCAGTCAGCCTGTCAGTTAGCCCCTGCTGCTCATTGCCCATCAGCAAAATCATTGGCTTTGTCCATTTTGCTTTGCGGAAATCAACAGATGCAGGCAATGCTGTTCCAAGTATTTGGCCTTTCCAATTTTGCGCAAAAGCTTCAAATTCAGCAGTCGTGGTATGGATGATTTTCATATTGAAGATGGCGCCCATAGAAGCACGACACGCTTCCACCGAGAACGGGTCTGTGCACTCATCAATTAAAATAATACCGCGTGCACCTACCGCATCTGCTGTGCGCATAATCGTGCCTAAATTGCCAGGGTCACGCACCCTATCAAGCGCAATCCAGACCGCATTTTCATCCTCGCTACCAAGTTCATCTAAGCTAGATGAGAATTGTGTAAAGGCACCAAGTACTGTTTGCGGATTTTCCTTATTCGATATCCGCACCATCAGCTTTTCTGTAACGGTTAAGACCCTGCCCCCTGCATTTTTACATGCGGAAATTAAGGCTGGCATGCCATGTTCTTGCGTTCTTCCTTCAGCGATTACAAGGCGTTCTGGTGGATGGTCCAATTGGCAGGCTTCTGTGACGATGCGCATGCCTTCGGCTAAAAACAATCCTGTTTGCCGCCGATATTTGCGCTCATGCAGAGAACGAAGTCTCTTGATTTCTTGGTTTGCAAGCGATGATATCACCTGCTCTGATAAAAAATGTGCCATAGCCAGAGGTGTAGCACATTTTCAATTCTCTCATCCAGTCTTCTTCTGCATTACAAAAGTCTAAAAAATATAATTAAAAGTCAAAAAATCTTCTGCAAGTGACATTTTATACTACCATTACGTCTTTATTTTGCGTAATGCTGAAATATAACAAGAACTCAGCAGGCGTGAAGAAATGCAGGTTGGCGAAAGAGATCAAAAAATTAATTCTATTCTGCGGGCTGCAAAAAGTGCAGGCCCTCTTTCTGTAGGGTTTCTGCTTATCCCTAATTTCTCCATGCTTGCCTTTGCCTCTGCGATTGAGCCGCTTCGGGCGGCAAATCGAATGTCTGGTGAGCGACTATTTGATTGGGTCATTGCCAGCCTAGATGGCGAGATTTGCCCGGCTTCAAATCAGGTGCAGGTGAATATAGATGGCGGGCCTGATATGCTGAAAGAGTGCAGGCTTGTATTTGTATGTGCTGGGCTTGATGTGAAAAGTTACACCGATACCACAACCCTCAACATCATCCGCAAGCTAGACAGAAACGGCGCTATTATCGGGGCAATTTGCACTGGCACCTATATGATGGCAGCAGCTGGCTTATTGGATGAGCAAAGATGCACTATTCATTGGGAGAATATTGACGGGCTAGCAGAAGAATTCCCATTGCTTGAAATCACTAATGAGCTGTTTGAAATTGATGACACCCGGATCACCTGTTCTGGCGGCACAGCATCTTTGGATATGATTTTATATATGATTAGCCAAGTACATGGCCAATCGCTTGCCGCCCAAGTATCAGACCAATTTATCCATGACAGAATACGAGACCCAAGCGACAGGCAGAGGATGGAATTACGTTCCAGACTTGGCGTTTCACATCCAAAATTACTTGCTGTGGTGGGTTTTATGGAACAGGGGCTAGAAGAACCTTTATCGCAGACAGAACTTGCACGCAAAGCCAATTTATCTACCCGCCAGCTTGAAAGGCTGTTTCGGAAATATTTATCAACCACTCCGACACGCTATTATCTGAATTTACGGCTGGCGCGGGCAAGACATTTGCTTCGGCAAACCTCAATGTCTATTTTATCCATCGCTTTAGCATGCGGATTTGTGTCTGCATCGCATTTTTCGAAATGCTATCGCGAAGTGTATGGAAGAACACCGCGTGCTGAACGCCAACCCGAACAGATTAGCTAACTGGCATTCAATGCAGCCGCTTTAATCGCTGAAACCATACTTGCAAGTCCTGTCTTGCGGGTCGGGGAGAGGTGCTTATCAAGCCCTATTTCTGAAAGGAAATTAGGTTCCACTTGTAAAATCTCGTCCGGCCGCCTGCCTGAATAGACCCGCAATAATAACGCGATAAGACCTTGCACGATCGCAGCATCTGAGGCGGCACTAAAATAAAGCATGCCGTCTTTCTCTTCTGCACCGAAATAGACCACCGATTGACATCCTTTGAGCTGATGTTCTTCGGTCTGCCATTCTTCTTTGATAGGGGATAGATTTCTGCCTTGGTCAATCAGATGAAGGTATTTATCTGCCCAATCATCAAAGAATGAAAATTCTTCTACCAATTCTTCAACAGCTTCATTTATTGACATTTACCTAGGCTCCAACGATGCAGTACACTTATGAAAATAATGCAAAAGGCTTGCAGTGCTAGCCTGTTTTCTCATAAAGCTATGGATAATGCTATCACGTTTCAAGAGACTTTGAGTATGAACCACACCCCGCCGCCTATTTCATCAGCACTTCTGCCTATGTGGCTGTTCTGGGTCTGTGTTGGTATGATTACCTTTTTGCGGCTTTTGGTAATTTACCTCTCCCCTCTAGAATTAGGGGTAGATGAGGCGCAGTATTGGCTGTGGGGACAGCATTTAGATTTTGGATATTATTCTAAACCGCCGCTTATTGGCTGGTTGCTTGGTTTGGGTGATATGCTCTTTGGCTCCTCTGCGTTTGCGACGCACATTTTCGCGCCATTCTTGCATCTTGGCACAGCCCTGATATTATTTTTCGCAGCAAAACAGCTTGGCGGCATTGCAAGCGCTCAAATAGCAAGTTTACTGTGGCTTACCTTACCAAGTGTTGGGTTGGCAAGTTTTGTTATCTCAACAGATAGTGTGATGCTATTGTTCTGGAGCCTTGGGCTTTTCTGCATCTTAAAAGCAACAGGCGCGCCCGCATTAAACAAAAAATGGATGCTTGCCGCAGGCCTTGCAATCGGAGTTGCGATGCTCGCTAAATATGCTGCGGTGTATTTTATTATCGGGCTAGCAGGCTGGATGCTTACACGGCGGCTTACCCAAAACCCCCATCCGTCTTTCACATCTGATATAACCCGTTTTGCTGTGTTTATGGCAGGAGCGGCAATCGGGGCTGCACCCACATGGATATGGAATTTAATGAACGGGTTTGTAACGGTTCGGCATTTAGGACAAAACGCTAATCTAGAAGTGCCTGCCTATTCTATATCCTCGATGCTAGAATTTATAGCCGCGCAAGCTGGCGTTATCGGGCCTGTCTGTTTTGTGCTTCTCATCGTGATATTTTTCAGCCGCACAAAAACAGCAGCTGAAACGCCTTCTAAACCGTTTTTCATCTGGTTCATCCTCCCGCCTCTATTGGTTATTTCTGTGCAGGCCTTTTTAAAAGAAGCAAATGCAAATTGGGCGGTAGCAGCATATCCAGCGGGTATGCTTTTGCTTGCCATTGCGGGTAGTTTAAGAATGCTTTGGCGGCGCTATCTGCAAATAGCTATCTTGGTTAACCTCACCCTTTGTATTGCTATAGCAGTTATCTTAGCAGCAGGGAGTTTTGGTATTTTTAGCCCAAAATCTGACCCGCTGAGACGGCTTCGCGGTTGGGCAGAACTTGCAGAAAATATCCAAAATGCTGCACAGGAACATCACATTAAAACCATTGTGGCACATAACAGAGCAACAGCCGCCTTGCTACATTGGCATCTTGCAGATCAGTCTTATCAGATTGTTATTCAGGCAAATGAAAATGCACCTGCAAATCATTATGAACGCGCCTATCCCCTAACAGATGAAGCCCCGCGCCCCTTATTGGTGCTTGCAGATAAGGGCAAAACGCCGCAAGGCGGTGCGCATTCCCCTACCCGCATTAGCTTTTCTGAAACCCGTATTAGTGCGCGGAGAACACGCTATATCGAATTTTGGAAATTAGAGTGATTTCTTCACAAAAGCGTCAAAAACCTGCAACGTCTCAGGGCTGACATGATGTTCAATCCCTTCTGCGTCCTGTTCTGCTGTTTGCGCATCCACGCCAATAGCGATTAGAAAATTGCGCACAACATCATGCCTAGCTTTGCAATCAAGTGCCATTTTCTGTCCTGCTTGTGTTAAGAAAATAGACCGATAAGGCCGCGCTGTTACCAACCCATCTTTTTGCAACCGTTGAATAGTCGCATTTACCGTCGGTGCAGTAACACCAAAACGCATGGCTAAATCTACTGCACGCGCTTCCCCGGTTTGGGCAATTAAATCTGCAATCATCTCCACATAATCTTCAGCAACCTCAGACTGATGCGCTTTTCGAATACGCTCAAACTTTGCCACACTTTGCGAGATATTTTTTACATTTCCGCTATCTGCAGTATCGTCCACAATGATTGCTTTCATTAGTATTTTTATTGCGCTTAAAAAACCCCATTCAAAAAATATCTTAAAAACTTAGCTTGAGCAAAGTTTTTTTAGAAATCCGTGAAACAAGAAGATTGATAAGTTTAATTTTATGCTAAATGAGGCTTTTGTGGATGAAGAAAAGGATGCATGATTTTAAAAAAAAAGATACTATGCAACCCCGCACCACCATTTGATAAAAGGGTTTAGGATGAGCAGCTTAAAAAATATGGACGCGCAAACTGAAATTGAACTTCAGGCAGCCGCTTTTCGTGCATTGCAGTCACATCTTCAAAACCGCACTGATGTTCAGAATATCGATATGATGAACCTTACAGGTTTTTGCCGTAATTGCCTTTCACGCTGGATCGAAGAAGAAGCCGCGCGTAACGGCATGGATGTGAGCAAAGCCGATGCACGCGAATATCTCTATGGCATGCCTTTTGAGGAGTGGAAGGCAAAATATCAGACAGACGCCACCCCGCAGCAACAAGCTGAATTTGCAAAAACACACCCAACTGAGGAAAAATAACATGAGCCTTACCGCTTCTACAGGTGCCGAACAATTAGTCCAATATCTAGAACGTGTTGAACGGCTAGAAGAAGAGAAAAAAGCCCTTATGGCTGACATCAAGGATATCTATGATGAAGCCAAAGCAACAGGTTTTGATCCTAAAATCATGCGCCAATTGATCAAGTTACGGAGCATGGATAAGGATTTGCTAGCCGAACAAGATGATTTACTTACCACCTACAGACAAGCTGTTGGGCTAGCCTAATGACCTCTGATTTCGGTCAGCGGCTTCATCAGGCTATCGTTACACATCACTCTGTTTTATGTGTTGGTATTGATCCCCACCCTCATTTGATGCCGCAGCTATTTGGCGGCACAGATCAGCTGCTTACC
Source organism: Puniceispirillaceae bacterium (SeqCode) (assembly GCA_965660095.1). Classification (GTDB taxonomy): domain Bacteria; phylum Pseudomonadota; class Alphaproteobacteria; order Puniceispirillales; family Puniceispirillaceae; genus WTJO01. The sequence continues at coordinate 29,278 of CBFHYP010000019.1, read as the reverse complement.
TCATCCCAAGCTGCTGAAAATCTAAGGCGGTTTTGTAATTGCGTAATCGATGGGGTTGCAGGGCATATTCCCATCATCAAACCGCAAGTTGCTTTTTTCGAAGCTTACGGCACAAAGGGATTTGATATACTTCAAGAATGTTCTGCGCGTGCACATGAAGCAGGGCTACTTGTCATTATGGACGCAAAAAGAGGCGATATTGGCTCTACTGCAAAAGCCTATGCGCAGGCATGGCTTGGCAGGGACGCTGCATTTGCCGCTGATGCGCTGACGATTAACCCGTATCTTGGCAAAGACAGCCTCACCCCTTTTTATGAACGGGCACAAATCACCAATAGTGGGCTATTTATTTTAACACGCACCTCCAATACAGGAAGTGCTGATATTCAGCAATTATCATCTGCACAAAAGCCTATTTGGAAACATGTAGCTGAAATGCTGAAAGATGATATTGAAGAGAGGCGCACAGAAGGAGCGATGCTTTCTTCTATCGGGATTGTCGCAGGAGCAACAGGCCCTGATGAGGCATCCCAGTTGCGGGAAATTTTGCCAAATGCGCCTTTTCTTATTCCAGGATATGGTGCACAAGGCGCTAGTGCTGCAGAAGCGGCATCTGGACTTTTTATGCATGAAGGCCACCTTACAGGCGGCATCATTAATGCCTCTCGCGCGATTAGCCATAATCAACATGCGCTTGATGCAATGAATGAAGAAAGTTTCATCACCGCCGTTCGGCATGCTACCATGGCCGCTAAAGCTGATCTATCCGCCCCTTTATCACTGTGAGGTAAAGCTAATATCCTTCACCTCTGAGATGATGCTCGATTTTGTATCATCTGTGTCAGCAGCAATCGCAATATACAGTAACTGTTCAGGCTCAAACCCATAAAGCTCAACAAAATCCTGCAGAATATTGACCTTTTGGGACACCCATTGGCCTTGCGGCACCCTCAGGTTTGAGATGATTTTCATATAGCCAGCTTCACCTGTATACGGATTTTCAATCCAGACATTTGATCTAGGTTTGCTAGCCCATAAATAATTTATCAGCCGGCCAGGGGCATCCTTGCCATGCAACCCTTCTACAATTGGCCGTGAAAGACGTTCTTTGAATGAGGCATGTTCTGGCTGATAGGCAAAAGCCGCATAGACAGACAAAATCCTGTCATCCCCACCTTTTTTCGAAACATCTGTATCGATTTTATCTCCTGAATATTGCCAAGAAAAATTCAGATATGGGGTGGAGCTCAGATTAATCTGATTTTTAGAAAAGGGGTAAAATGCAACAGAAACTGAATTTTTTGAAACCAGTTGGATGTGATGTTGGCTTAATGGTGTTGCTGCAGATACCGCATCTGCATTTGCCATGCTGAACTGATTCTCACCCTTATCATCAAAACTTATTTCATCCCACCCTGCAGCCATCATCACCTCATCTACTGCTGAGATAGCTATTTGGGGGAGGAGAAAAACCGCAAGTATCACGATATATAAAGCCCCTTCCCTCACCCAGAAAAAAAGATTTAAAGCATTGTTTGAATTAGTTTTTTTCATATTTCAATTTCCTATCCAAGTGGTGATGCGGTGCTCTCGCATCGAAAAATATATATCCGATCATATAATTATCATCAACCTTATGAATAAATTATTTGTATTAAATTATTAATCCCAACAAACTAATAGTTGTGAATATGATAGGCGTTCTTTTTTGCTGAAGTTTTTTTGACTTGCATACAGGTGCAAAGCCAAAAAAAACACCAGCGATAAAAAGCCAGTGAGAAAAGTCAAGACAGGGAAGACAATACAAGGTCGCGCTAACAGTTCATACAACATTGGGAGGATAACGTAAAATCGTTTTGAAATGGTGGTAAAGATGGAAGGTTCAGAGCCTAAAAAAGGCACAATTATTTGGTACAATGAGAAAAAAGGGTACGGGTTTGTAAAAGAAGGTTCAGAGCAGGTTTTTCTCCATCACTCAGTACTAGATGAATTCGATATTGAAACAGTCTATTCAGGTGACGTCATGACCTTTGACTTAGAGGTTAATGGGCGGGGCAAGATGATTAGCACGATTTATGGTATCGAAAGACAAAAGGTACAAACAGCTACAGAAGATGAGTTGCCAGGTGAGAATGAAATAAAGGGTGTTGTTAAATTTTTTAACATCAAAAAAGGGTACGGGTTTGTAAAAGTAGGGGATGATGCGAGAGATGTGTTTATTCATTTGCGGACATTACGTGAATGCGGGGTGCATACGCTTCGAGAGGGACAGCTTCTTTTGCTTACGGTAGATGATGAAGGCAAAGGCCCTCACGCGACCAATATTCGTATCATCCAAACAGCAAAATAGACTGTAAGCTGTTTGCATTTTAAATCCCTGTCACTGTCAGGGCAAAGGTGGTTGTGTGCGCATTATTCTTGAATATTGCTTTCTTGGCTAGTTTTAACCGCTAGTAAAATTGAGGGGTTGTGCTAGCCTATACAGGAATGCTTTGGTTTGATCTGATTTCTGGCCTAGGCGTGCCAATCCCTTGTTTGAAAGTATTATTATCGTGTCTGCTTCCCAAAACACTGCTGCTCCAGACCCACAGGGCTCTTCGCATAACGGATGGCTAATTATCCTGCTTGCGTGTGCCTTTTTAGTGATAATCACTATGGGCATCCGGCAAAGTTTTGGACTTTTTCTGCTTCCCATTACAGAGGCATTGGGAAGCGGGCGCGAAGTATTCTCGCTCGCAATGGCGTTGCAAAATTTAATGTGGGGATTAGCCTCACCAATAGCAGGCGGATTTGCAGATAAATTTGGAAGTGCGCGTGTCGCCCTTGTCGGGACGATTTGCTATGCAGTCGGCTTGCTTGTCATGTCCTTATATGTCACCCCTTCAGGGCTAGTGGCTGGCCAGCTATTCATTGGGATTGGGCTAGGTAGTGCAGGGATTTCCATCGCGCTAGGGGCTGTTGGCAAGGCAGTGCGTGATGAGAAGCGCACACTTGCCCTTGGCCTTGTTACCTCACTTGGCTCATTTGGGCAATTTGCGATGTTGCCTGTTACCCAAGCTTTCTTAGATGGATTTGGCTGGCAGATGACGCTTATCGCCCTTTCGGTGCTAACCAGCTCTATGCTTGCTTCTTGCCTAGTATTACACCGACAAGCAAAACAAACTGGCGAGGCTAGGGTAGCTGACTTAGCCAAGCTTTCAGCCTCTGATGCATTAAACAAAGCTGCACATAGCCGAAATTATATTCTGCTTACTGTAGGGTTTTTTGTGTGCGGTATTCAGATTGTATTTATAGGTACCCATTTGCCAACCTATATTCAGGATGCAGGACTGAATGCGCATGTGGCAAGCTGGGCATTATCCATGGTTGGACTATTTAATATTATCGGCTCATTTGCCGCTGGATGGCTTGGCGGGTTTATGCGCAAAAGTAGATTACTTGCGATTATCTACCTATTGCGTTCAGTGGTGATGATACTGTTTATCATGATAGAACCCTCCCCACTGACAGCCATCTTATTTGGATGTGCAATGGGATTATTATGGCTAAGCACTGTGCCATTGACGAGCGGATTAATCGTCGTGTTTTTCGGCCCTGCCTTTTTATCCATGCTATATGGGGTTGCGTTTTTATCCCATCAGGTGGGCTCATTTTTGGGCGCATGGCTAGGAGGGTGGATTTACGACCATTTAGGAAGCTATGAGGTGATGTGGCATATTGTGATTGCATCTGGTCTGTTTGCGTTCGTGATTAACTATCTGATAGCAGAAGAAAAGCCTGCCCTGCAGCCAGCTGAATAGCGCCCTTAAGCCATCAGCAAAAAGATAGAATCACTATTTTATGAATGGAAGCTAGGCTTTTTCCTCACTAGCTTTTTGAAGATAACCAGCGCTCTGCATCTAAGGCTGCCATACAGCCCATTCCTGCTGCTGTGACAGCTTGGCGGTAGATTTTATCAACGCAATCCCCTGCGGCAAATACCCCATCAACAGATGTTTTCGTGCTACCATCATCGACAATGATATAGCCTTCATCATCTAATGTGACGGCTTGGGCAAAAGCTGAAGTAGCTGGGTCATGGCCGATTGCCACGAAACAGCCATGTGCTGGAATTTCTTCTCCCTCATCAGAGTTTGTTGATGCAAGCTTTACCGCAGTCACACCTTTATCATCACCAAGAATTTCCTCAACCACTCTGTTCCAACAGACCGTCACTTTTGGATGCGCAAATAGCCGTTCTTGCATAATCTGTTCAGCACGCAAACTATCGCGGCGATGCACAAGGGTTACTGACTTACAAATATTGGCCAGATAAAGTGCTTCTTCGACCGCCGTATTGCCGCCGCCAACAACCACAACATCCTTATCACGATAAAAGAAACCATCACATGTTGCACAAGCAGAAACACCTTTACCGTTAAAAGTTGTCTCGCTCTCAAGCCCAAGCCATCTTGCTTGTGCGCCTGTTGCTAGAACAATCGTTTCTGCCTTAATTTGTTGGCCAGAATCGCAATGGATAGTATAGGGATGGCTTGAGGTATCAATCGATGTCACCAAATCATACATCATTCTTGCGCCAACAGATTCGGCTTGCGCTTGCATTTGCTGCATTAACCATGGACCTTGAATAACATCTGCAAAGCCGGGGTAATTTTCAACATCTGTGGTAATGGTTAACTGTCCACCAGGCTGAAGCCCTGCTATCACGACAGGCTGCATATTCGCTCTTGCGGCATAAATTGCTGCTGTTAACCCTGCTGCACCTGCGCCAATTACGACAATCTTTTCATCACTTACAGACATCCTCTAGCCTCTTCCATTTTTGGTGATACATAAAATATTAAATAAGGTTATGTTATTCTTGTTCACTGTCTATCATAACTGACCTTAAATCATGAAAAATAATTGGCAAAAAATGTGTTTTTTTTATGCATTCTGCTTATCGCAAATCGCATTTGCGTATGCAGATAGCTCAGCTGTTAAACATATCAGGGGAGAAGCTGTGCAAGGCGGGTTGGTGATTTATCAAACCACGCCAAATGCAGAAATCTTTATTAATAATGAAAGCACAGCCCTTTCTGCTTCAGGCTATTTTGCTGTTGGCTTTCATCGTGATGATAGCGAAGCTGTCACTATCCGCATTGAAATGCCTAAAGGACAGACAGAACAGCTAACCCTAATCCCGCAACAACGTACCTATGCCATAGAACGTATTGATGGGCTCGCCACGAAAATGGTTACACCTGCCCCTGAAGTAATCAATAAAATTAAACAAGATAGACAAAATGTAATTAAGGCAAGAAGCCAATTCTCCGCTTTTGAGGATGCTTTGCTAAGGCCATTATCATGGCCTGCCACAGGGCGAATCACAGGGGTGTATGGCTCGCAACGTATTTTAAATGGTCAGCCACGCCAGCCTCATTATGGCATTGATATCGCTGTACCGACAGGCTGGCCGATAACGGCCTCAGCAGATGGTATGGTGACCATGGCAGAGCAGCTCTATTTTACCGGCGGGACAATTATTATTGACCATGGTTTTGGGTTGAACACGACCTATTCACACCTTGAAGAGATGCATGTAAAGCCAAACCAGATAATCAAAAGGGGAGAGGTCATTGGCACCGCAGGTTCAACTGGCCGCTCGACAGGCCCGCATCTTGATTGGCGCGTAAATTTAAAAAGCCAAAGACTAGACCCTATCTTACTCGCAGCCCCCCCTCGCTACCCGCTTCCAAAAGGACGGCCAAAATAACTTGTAATACACCAAATGCAGATCAGTATCGTATGAAGAATATCTTGTTTTACCTAAACTAAAGCCCTTGCTTGCGGCTTCAATCTTTACAAGTGAGATATAAAAAGTGAAAAACACCTCTTTTTACACCGTTTTATTGAAGTTCACGATTATCTGTTCATTTGGCTATTCACTTATTTATACAGCCCCCGCATTTTCAGCGCCTGACGATTATCGTTTCCGCTATCTGGTGCAATGGGGCAATATGAGCCTTGGCGAATCAGTCGCAAATTGGCGATTTTCTGATGATCAGGTAAGCATGTCAGGGGTAAGCACCCCGAAAGGCGCTATTGCTAGTTTTTCCGATTTTGAAGGCAGGCTATCCTTTAAAGCCCATAAAAATCAGGACAGATGGCAACCTGTTCACTTGCGGATGCATAGCAGTGATGGGGATGAAACCTGGATAGCAAATACTAAATGGTCTGATGATGGCCGTATTGCAACCACCGAAAATAGCCCTGATGCTGATTTAGAAGAAGTCTATCCGCTTACCGACGAGATGCGGCAGAATGTAACGGCGCCATTTTCAGCCATGCTAGACATGCTGGAAAAATTAGAAGCAGGCGCAAAATGTGAAGGCCGTTTTAATATTTATGATGGCTGGAGAAATGCCGAGCTAGCCTTTGCTGATTTCGGCACAATGACGCTAGAAGCAGATAGGCCATGGGCATTTTCTGGCAAGGTTACCGTCTGCGGTATTTTGACAACACCAAAAGGCGGGCACCGCAGAAAATCACGTTTCAGGTCAAAAACCCCTTCTTTTGAAAATATCAAAGCCTATATTGGAAAACATCCTTCTGGCAAACTGGTTCCGGTGCGCATAGAAGTAAATATTCCTGTGGGAAAGCTAACCGCAAGGCTGGATATGCGCCCATAGTTTAAGAAGGGTTTGATAGATATGGATGGCAAAATATTCATCTTTGGGCTTGGTTATATTGGTGAAGCTTGGGCTGAAATGATGGCAAAAGAGGGTTATCACATCACAGGCACCACCCGTACCCCTGCCAAATTTGCCAAACGGGAAGAACAGGGCTGGAATATCTTAAGCTATAACAGCCCCTCTGGCTGTAACCGTACGCAAATCGCCTCAGCGATTGCACAGGCTGACATCATCCTGTCTACCATTGGTTTGCAAGAGAATCGTGATCCTGTAATGGCTGATTTTAAAGCAGAATTAATGGCGTTTAAAGGCTGGGCAGGATATCTTTCTGTCACCTCTGTCTATGCGAGCCAGTCTGAAGGATGGGTTGATGAAAATACGCCTGCCAATCCGCAATCGAAACGCGGCAGAGGCAGACTTGAGGCTGAGCAAAACTGGCAAGCTCTAGCGCATGCTGAAATATTCAGACTAGGCGGCATTTATGGCCCCTACCGAAACCCGTTTGATAAAATTCGGACAGGAACTGCACAAATTATCGAAAAGCAAGGACAGCTTTTTAACCGGATGCACCAGCATGATATGTGCCGCGTGATCAAAGCAGCTACCACTAAGCCACGCCATAAAAGGGTTATTAACCTTGTTGATGGCGCGCCGGCAGCACAAGGCGATATGATCCGTTTTTCTGCATCATTACTTGGCATCGCCCCGCCTGCCCCAATCCCTTTTGAGCAAGCACAATTAAGTGAGATGGGAAGAAGTTTTTATCAAACATCTCGGCGCATCCGCTCGGTGATAACCGGCCCTGAATTAGGGGTTGAGCTTATCTATCCTGATTATAAATCAGGGCTTACAGCCAGCTTAGAAGCAGAGCAGCACAGCCAAAAACAACGATAAAATGCGACTATTTAAGGTAGTGGTATGTGGTGTGTGGCGCTAGCTAATCACAGGCGCTAAACTGCCATCATGGTAGCGCGATGCCATATCAGATAGGCTAATCGGCTTTATTTTATGAGCTTGTCCTGCTGCATTAAACCGCTCAAACCTGTCAGCGCACACAGCTTCCATTGCCTCAGCAGCTGGTTTCAAGAATTTGCGTAAATCAAATTCACTTGGCTGAGTTAAGGCCACTTTTCGAATAACCCCTGCCATGGCAAGGCGGCAATCTGTATCGATATTCACTTTGCGCACACCATGTTTAATACCGCGCTCAATCTCCTCTAGCGGAACCCCATAGGTTTGCGGCATCTCCCCCCCAAATTCATTAAATACATCTTGTAATTCCTGCGGCACAGACGACGAGCCATGCATCACAAGATGCGTGTTTGGCAGGCGGCGGTGGATTTCTTCAATAATATGCATCGCCAAAATATCGCCATCAGGCCTGCGTGAGAATTTATATGCCCCATGGCTCGTTCCCATCGCAATTGCAAGCGCATCCACTTGGGTCTTACGCACAAAATCAACAGCCTGTTCAGGGTCGGTTAAAAGCTGTTCTTCTGATAATGTGCCTTCTGCACCATGGCCATCTTCTTGGTCACCCATACCTGTTTCAAGACTGCCAAGTACACCAAGCTCCCCCTCAACAGATACACCGCCATGATGCGCCATTTGCGTCACATCTGTGGTAATCTTGACATTATAATCATACGAGGCTGGGGTTTTCCCATCTGCTTCAAGCGAGCCATCCATCATTACCGATGTAAAGCCATATTGAATAGCGGTCATACAGGTTGCTTGAGAATTGCCGTGATCTTGATGCATACAGATAGGGATATGCGGGAACATCTGGCTTAACCCTTTGATAAGCGCCTGTAATACGATATCGCCAGCATAGGCACGGGCGCCTCGGCTTGCTTGCAGGATGACGGGTGCATCTAGCTTATTTGCGGCCCGCAAAATCGCCACCCCCTGCTCCATATTATTGATGTTAAAAGCTGGCACACCATAATCATTCTCTGCTGCATGATCCAATATCTGGCGTAGTGTTACCAACATTTCTTCCTCCGTTTGCTTCACCAAAGGCTATGTCGCCCTGTTTTATACATTCATTTAAGAGCTGTGATGGGTAGTAATCCTATCTACCTCTTCAGCACTGCCAAAAATCAACGGTATGCGCTGATGTAATTCTGTTGCCTCAATATCTAAAATAGCATCTTTGCCATTGGTAGCCTTGCCGCCGGCCTGTTCCACTAAAAAAGCAATTGGAAATGCCTCATAGATAAGTCTAAGTCTGCCTTCAGTATATTTCTGCCTTGCATCTTCTGGATACAGAAAAACGCCCCCGCGACGAAATATCCTAAATGCATCCCCTACCAGGCTTCCAAGCCAACGCATATTGAAGTTTCTGCCTCTCACTCCTTCTGTACCCGCAAGACAGTCTGCGATATAGCGCGTGATATGTTGCGGCCAAAAACGCTGATTACTTGCATTAATCGCAAATTCAGAACTAGCCTGCGGAATTTCGATATCCCATGCAAGCTTTTGCCATTTCCCGTCCTTGTTTGGGGCAAAGGCGGCAACACCCTGCCCGCAAGTGAGGACTAGATTTGTTTGCGGGCCATAAGAGAAAAACCCTGCGATTTTCTGAGCTCGCCCTTGAGGAAAGCCCGTTTTTGGCTGTTCAAAAATCGAAAAAATAGTACCAATTGTCAGGTTATTTTCAATATTGGAAGACCCATCAAGCGGGTCGCATGCCACCGCATAATCTGCATCTGCATTACAGATGATCGCATCCTCTTTTTCTTCAGAATAATAGGCGTTAACAGCATGTGATGTTTGAAGGGCACTGAGAATAAGTTCATCTGCTATCACATCTAACTGCTTTTGCTGATCCCCATCACTATTCACATCGCCCGTAATATCTCCCATCTGAGAGGCGGTAAGGCCAATTTCTGCGATATGGGTTGCAATCTGTTGTGCAGCTTCACTTAACTTAAACACAATCTGCACAAGGTTATCAGGACAGTGCTGTGCAGCAAGAAAATCTTCTAGAGTGCCGGATGATACAGACATAATATTATTCTTACACTAAATTGAGTTTAAAAAACAACAAACCCGGCTTGCGCATGCAGAACCGGGTCTGAAAAATTATCCTAGCAACTTGGTTATATCGAAAAGCTATTCGCGGTTCCCAAGCAATCTTAGCAGGAACAAGAACATATTGATGAAATCAAGATACAAGGTCAACGCACCAAAAATTGATTTGCGTGCTGCTGTTGCATTGTCATCCCCTGCGTTATACATCGATTTGATCTTTTGTGTGTCATATGCTGTTAGGCCAGCAAAAAGCAACACACCAACGATTGAGATGATGAATTCCATACCTGCGCTTGCAACAAAGATATTCACAATTGAAGCTAACAATAACCCAACCACGCCAACGATTAAAAACGCACCAAGTGCTGATAAGTCACGCTTTGTGGTGTAGCCATAGATAGACAGGGCAGCGAATGCACCTGCTGTAATGAAAAATGCGCGCGCCACAGAAGAGCCTGTAAATGCAAACAAAATCGTTGTCAGAGATAAACCCATAACCAACGCATATGCATAAAATACGCTTCTTGCTTTCGCAGGTGACATTGCATTAATGCGGAAGCTTAGCCACATTACCATCGCTAATGGCGCAAACATGATGACATACATCAATGGCGAGCCAAACAACATCATGCCTAATGAAGGCATTGCAGTTACTGCCAATTTTGTTCCGAACGCAGCAAAGCCTGTAAGCGCTAATGCTGTTGTCATGTGATTATATACACCCAGCATATAAGAGCGTAGGCCAACATCAATTTGCGATGACCTTACCGCTTCTGCGGATGCAAACCGATTATCTTGCATGAGATCGTCTCCTTCACCTCAAAAAAACTTTTTTCTAGCCTGAGCAGAAACACAATATAGTTCGTGTTTCACCAAGACTTCCCTGAGCTTAATGCCCGAATTTAATGTAAGCATCAATTAAGTCAGTTTCAAGGCATTTCGGCTTGTCCCCTCAATTCGTCCTACGGTACAGAAAAACCGGTTGCACTACACATTGAGACAAAGCTGTTTAAAATTTTAACAAAAAACCAGGTGCTAAGCCATTTGGCTAGCGCGTAACTTCACTGATTCTGACTTTAGCTGACCACAGGCTGCTAAAATATCCCTGCCCCGTGGGGTGCGGATCGGCGAGGCATAGCCAGCTTTCATAACAATCTTTGCAAAGGCATCAATCGCCTGCTGGTCTGAACATTCATATGCCGTGCCTGGCCATGGGTTAAATGGGATCAAATTAATTTTTGAGGGAATACCGCGGATCATATGCACAAGCTTTTTTGCATCTGCAACACTGTCATTGACCCCTGCAAGCATCACATATTCCCATGTCACACGCCGTGCATTCGATAGCCCAGGATAGTTTCGCACTGCATTTACGAGCGTCTCAAGATTATATTTTCGGTTAATTGGCACCAGCTTATCGCGAAGCGGATCATTTACAGCATGTAGCGATATGGCAAGATTAACCCCTAGCTCATCACCACATTTCTCAATCTCTGGTACAATACCAGATGTTGATAATGTTACCCGCCTCTTTGACAGGCCAATGCCCTCACCGCTCATAATGATATGCAAAGCAGCTTTTACATTTTCATAATTAAATAAAGGCTCACCCATCCCCATAAGCACAATATTGGTAAGCCTTCTGTCTGATTTACCTGCTGGCCAATCCCCTAGCTCGTCCATTGCAAGCAGAATTTGGCCACAAATCTCATCAATTTCGAGATTGCGCACCAGACGTTGTGTACCTGTATGACAAAAACTGCAGGTCAAGGTGCATCCCACTTGCGAGGAAATGCACAAAGTACCCCTATCTTCATCTGGGATATATACGGTTTCAGCTTCCTGACCATCTTTGAGCCGAATAAGCCATTTAATCGTGCCATCAACAGATTGCTGACGCCGCGATACCACAGGCCTGTCCGCGTGAAACACACCAGAAAAGAGCTGCTGTACAGGCTTTCCAAGGTCAGTCATATCTGAAAAATCAGTTACACCGTGACGCCATACCCAACGCCAGAGTTGCCGCGCTCTGAATTTTGGCAGTTGTAGCCGTTCAACTTCAGCTTCAAGTGAAGCAAGGTTCAAGCCTAACAGCGGCATTCTTTGGTCTAACAATACCTGCTCATTTGCAGCTTTCATCTGCACAGCCTCATTCTTGTAACATCACAAAAAACCCGTCAAGCGGGCAACAGCCCCTTATGGGCAAGCTTTATCCAAGAAAGCTTTAGCCTTGGTAAACCCGGAAAGCGAATAGGTATCTATCGTCTTGTTCTTGCGGCTTGAGATACCCGTGACAACCAGCTTATTTCCGCGACGCATGGCTTGAATAAGCTTTTGGTCATCATCTGCGCCTTGTGCCCACCCATAATTATCGAGGGTAAATAAATTTGTTTTCTTCCCATCGATATTAAATTCAACTTCGCTTTGCTTTAAATAACGATATCCAGCAAGCACTGAAACCACATCGCGATCGGACTTCCCCGGGCCGTGGGTTACGAACACCCGTGTCTCTCCGCGATTGCTGCGGTCATAGTCGCCTTCCAGCTTGGTTGGAAGAGTAGACATAAAACAGATAGTGCCTGCATCTGTTTTCTGAGAATAGACGCTCCATTTCCCAAAGGTTTCCATTTCGTCCGCTGCTGCCGATAAATTTGAAAATCCAAATAAAACTTGGATGACAAGTGCCAACCCAAAAAGGTTTTTGAACAACCTGCTCACGCTATTTTCTCCATCGTGCCGATATTGTGCTTTTCAAATGATGAAAAGTTTCATTTCTACCCTTACCATAATCCCAAACCCTATTTTAGATTACGGTTTCATGTTTTCTAGTATGGAAACAGATATGTGTCAAATCTGAGGCGAATCGATTTTTTTTGTGATTTAAAAACAGTTTATTGTAATGGTTAATAGCAGTTTTGATGACGAATCCGCTGTATTTTCAGCTAGCGAAGATTTTGAGCTTGTATCCGAGCAAGATATATCGCTACAATCAGGTATGGGAACCGGCAAAAATCTCGATGGGGCTAGACCTTCATCGCATTGGGACAATTTACTCGTACGTGTAGGGCGTGACCGGGATAAGGATGCTTTTGCTGAATTATTCTCGCATTTTGCACCGCGGATAAAGTCATTTTTACTTAAACTTGGAACAGATATGTCCCTTGCGGAAGAAATTGCGCAAGAAGCAATGATCATTGTTTGGCGCAGATCAGAGACATATAATCCATCACAATCTGGAGCAGGAACCTGGATTTTTACAGTCGCCAGAAATAAACGTATCGATAGACTCAGACGTGAGAACAGGCCGATGCCTGATTTCACTGACCCTGCTTTTAGCAAAGATACACCTGAAACAGGCGAAATTGTGGTCCTAAGACAGCAAGAAGACGAAAAAATTCGCCACGCTTTGAAAAACTTGTCTGAAGAGCAAGCCAAAATGATCTTTTCTGCGTACTATGAAGAGAAGTCTCATAGAGAGATATCAGATGAGAGTGGTGTGCCCCTTGGAACTGTGAAGTCGCGCATTAGATTAGCACTAAACAGATTGCGGGCACATTTAGATGAAGGTGAAGGAAAAGTACGCTCATGAACGAGCAAGTTTCGTTACATAAACAGCTACTCGATGCGCTGTTATTGGATTATGCGACAGGTGCGTTATCTCGCCCGCTAGAATTGCTGGTGGAAACGCATTTGGCGATAAATCACGAATCTGCAAAAACGATGCAACTTTTGATGCGGGTTGGCGGCATCCTGCTTGAAGATATGGAACCTGTGTCTTTATCTGAAAACGCGCTTGAAGAGGTGATGTCTCAGATAGAAGATGAAAGCAATGTTATTCCGTTCGAACAACACGCCGCACATGCTAGCCAATCACTCCAGAGCTTCCTGCCTTCTAAAGATTGCCAAAAAAGCTGGAAGCGTGTTGGCTTAGGTGTTGTCGAACATGTAATTGATTTTGGCCAAGATAGCGGCAAGGCGAGCATTTACCGTATTGCCCCTGGCCGTTCTGTACCATCACATAGCCATGATGGTGCTGAAATTACCCTTGTGCTTGAGGGCGGATTTACAGATGAGTTTGGCAGTTATGGCCCTGGCGACATTGCCATCCAAGAAACGGGAAGTGAGCATCAACCCGTTGCTGATAATGACGGCGAATGCATCGTGTTTGCAGTCAATGAAGGCAGTGTCAGGCTTACAGGCCCACTTGGCAGAGTGATAAGCCTGCTGGTGAATTAAGTACACCTTACACTTATAATCCATATTTCAAAGATACAGGCTTGCCAGGCATAAGATTGCAATCATGCTAAGCATCATGCGCAAATCTCGCATCCACTGCGCAAAAACGCCTTGGTTTATTAATCTAAGATCGACAATAGCGCATAACACAAAGCCAAATAATAACATCCCCACCCCAATAGGGCGCGGGAACATCACCGAAAACCAGCCTATTAAGGACGGCAAAACTGAATACACCAACCAATATGGACTTGGATTATCTGGCACATCCGCAAGGCGCCCCCAATGCAAGCCGCCTAAGAAGCTAAGAATAACAACACCATACAGAAACAGAAAATCTTTTCCAGCCGCAACCATATCAGGTGCAAAATGGACAATCAGGGCAAGTAACACAAACGGGATTGCACCTGTATAGCCAAGTATTCTTGCCATCAAAATACCATCTAGCATCTTTATTCCACGCCCATTTGCACCAGCAGCTGGTCAATATGAGGCTGCATTTTTGAGATAATTACAGCGACACCTTGTGGACTAGGATGAATACCGTCCCGCTGATTTAATTCAGGCAGTAGCGCTACCCCATCTAGAAAAAAAGGATAAAGCAACACATCATGTTTTGCGGCAAGCTTTGGGTATATTGCGTCAAAAACCTGTTGATATTCTGCCCCTAAATTTACCGATGCTAGCATGCCGCATAATAGCACAGGAATTTGCGCTGAGGTGAGCTTGCTTAAAATTGCATCCAAATTATCAAAAGCAGCCTGCGGGTCTAAACCGCGCAACATATCATTACCACCAAGCACCACGATAATGCCATCTGGTTTGTCTGCCAGACTCCATTCTAGCCTGCTTCTGCCGCCGGCTGTGGTATCCCCTGAAACACCGGCATTTAACACCTCTATCTGAATATTTTGGCTTTCCAGTGCGGCTTGAAGTTGGCTTGGGAAAGACTGTTCTGGCGGCAAGCCATATCCTGCTACCAAACTATCCCCATATACCATTAATTGTGGGCGCTCTTGTGCCGACGTCTGAGCGCCAGCAAAAAACAGCATAAAACCAGTTATAAAGCTGATGACGGCCATACGGATGATTTTGATCCTTAATGCAGGATTATCGTATATGTCTAAGAAACCAGATGCCATCTATCCTTGCCTTGCTTGCCATATTAGCGCCATAGAGATATGACACATATGATATAGGCTAGCATTACGCATCTGTCTATCATCGCCGCCCGATTTCGCCTTCAGCAATTATGGAACAAGCCAAAGATTATGCCTAGCACTATGAACGCATCTAACATGAACGCATCACAGCAGCCTATTTCTGCAACACATTCAGATAATGTCATTCATCTTGATACAGTTACGCTAAGCTTGGCAGGGCATTCGGGCGATGTAGATATTTTAAAATCTATTAGTCTAGATGTGCCAGCAGGCCAGCATGTTGCGGTGCTAGGCCCTAGTGGTGCTGGCAAAACAAGCTTGCTGATGGTGATGGCAGGGCTGGAGCAACAAACCTCAGGCGAGATAAGCCTCGTTGGACATCCTATCACCAATATGAATGAGGATAGGCTAGCTGAATTAAGGGGCGATCATGTCGGCATTGTCTTTCAAGCCTTTCGCCTGATCCCGTCTATGACAGCCCTACAAAATGTGGCAGTGCCTTTGGAATTAGCAGGTGTTCAAGATGCAACAGAACAAGCCGCAACCGCGCTTGAGCAGCTCGGGCTAAGCCACCGGTTAAACCATTTGCCTGAACAGTTATCAGGGGGTGAGCAACAACGTGTAGCAATCGCAAGGGCTATTGCACCGCAACCTGATATCTTGCTTGCGGATGAGCCAACAGGGAATTTAGATAGCGCAACAGGTGAGCTTGTTATTGAACAGCTTTTTGCAGCGGCGGACCGTGTTGGTGCTGCATTAATCCTCGTTACACATGATGAAACCCTTGCCGCCCGTTGCTCTCGTATTCTGCGTATTGAAGATGGCATGCTGAAAAGTGATGTTATGGCTGGGGAACAATCTAGTGAATAAGCCGCGCCAGATGCAAACCCCGACCAAGCAGCACAGCCTAGCCCTTGCGTGGAAATATGCGCGTGCTGAAATGCGCGGCTCGGTTGCGCGTTTCAGGGTTTTTCTTGCAGCCCTTATGCTTGGCGTTGCCGCCATCGGCGCTGTGGGTTCTGTTGCGGACGCAATGAAATCTGGCATAAGCAGTAATGCGCGCACATTGCTTGGTGGCGATTTTGAACTTTCTAGCCTGCATACCGCAGCAGAAGAAGAAATTCTTGCCCCGTTAGAAAATATTGCAAAAAGAAGTGATGTGGTGCAAATGCGTGCCATGCTCAATGCGGGCGATGGCAGACGCAAACTTGTGGAAATGAAAGCGGTAGATCAATTCTGGCCGCTAACAGGACAAGCTATATTACAAACAGACCAAACATTAGTATCAGCCTTTGCTGATAATGGGGTGATTGTTGATGCCTCTCTTTTGCGCAGCCTTGGGCTGGAAATTGGCGATACAGCACAGTTAGGCAAAGCGGTTGTGAGAGTGTCAGACGTGATTGTCTCAGAACCTGATAGCGCGATAAGCTTTGTAAGCTTTGGCCCGCGTATCTTAATCAGTGCGAAAACCTTGCAGAATACTGAATTGAAAAGACCTGGCTCTTTTATCACTTATCGAAGCCGCTTTGTGATGAACGACCCCTCTGCTTTAAATGCTGTGACAGATGCGCTTACCCGCAAGCTTGCAGACACCCATATCAGAATTCGCACCATGGTAAGTGCAGCACCGGGGTTTGAGCGTTTTATCTCGCGTGCTGAATTATTCCTAACCCTTGTTGGATTAACCGCACTTCTTATTGGGGGGTTAGGCATTAGCGGCGGGGTGCGTGCATGGATTTCAAGCAGAATGCATGTTATCGCAACCTTGAAATCGCTTGGTGCTTCTTCTGCGATGATTTTTAGAATTTATATGATGCAAGTGATGGCACTTGCTGGATTAGGCATTGGGTGCGGATTAATCCTTGCCAGCCTAGCGCCAATTGCAAGTGCCTCTATTTTTGCACAATATGTAAATGTCCCCCTTCGTGTTGGTATATATCCGGTGCCGCTTTTGCTCGCTGGGGGGTTTGGGCTTTTGACCACATTGGTGTTTGCGCTATGGCCACTTGCGCGAACACGTTATATCAAAGCAGCCTTTTTATTCAGAAGCATGTTAACCCTACCTGCAGGGAAAATGCCGCTACCCATCCTTATCAGCATCTTTTTCTGTTCAATAGGGTTGCTAGGCCTAGCGATTATTGCCACGAATAATATCATGCTAGCATTAAGCTTTATGGTTGGAACTTTAATATCATTAGCATTGCTTGGTCTGTTGGGTGAAATTGTGTTGCGAGGGATGCGGCAACTTCCCGCGCCATCTTATGTGCCTGCACGACTAGCCCTTTCTGCCCTAACCCGCCTGAACAGCCCGCTTCGTTCAATCATTATTGCATTTGGGCTTGGATTATCTGTGTTAGTTGCGGTTACCCTTAGCCAAGCCAACCTAACAAGACAGCTGAACACACAAGCACAAGCACAAGCCCCTGATTGGTTCTTTATTGATATTCAGCCAGATCAAATTGACGGGTTTACGACAGCCGTAGCAGATGTAGATAGCACAACAATCATTGAGAAAACCCCCATGCTTCGCGGCCGCGTAACAGCTATTAATGGGGTTTCCACCGCTGACATTACCCCACCTGAAGGTTCAGAATGGGTGATGCGCGGGGATAGAGCATTAACCTGGTCACCTGTGCCCCCGCCTGAAACTGAGATTATACGGGGCGAATGGTGGGATGCAGATTATCGCGGCGCGCCCTTAATGTCTGTTACCGAAGAAATGCTTTCAGATTTCGGCCTAGAGCTAGGGGATACAGTTACTTTGAATATTTTAGGGCGCGAGATTACGGCCGCTATCGCAAATACCAGAAAGGTTGAATGGGAAAGCTTTAGAATTAATTTTGTGTTTGTTGCCTCACCAGGTCTGCTTGATAATGCCCCACATAGTTGGATTGCAACCACACGTTCGCCTCAACCAGAAAAAGCAGCCAAAATCGAAACAGCGATTGCGCAGAATTTCAGCAATGTATCTGCTGTATCTGTGAAACAGGCGGTAAAAACAGCCACTGATGTTCTTGGACTACTTGGCGGTGCTATTCAGCTAACAGCCCTTGTGACGCTTATCGCTGGCTTAGCCGTTTTATCTGGAACAGTCGCAAGCACCGAGGCACAACGGCTTTCTGATGCGATTATTCTCAAAGTGCTTGGGGCTAGACGCAAAGATATCCTCATCGCATGGATGCTGGAATATAGCCTGCTTGGCGCGCTAACTGCACTTGTTGCATCCATTATCGGCTCGGCGGCAAGCTATGCGCTTATCTCTGTTCTTATCGGTGCTGAGTTTGAGCTTGATTTACATGTTGTGCTATTAACCGCAGGATGCGGTGCTATTGGCACCATGTTGTTGGGACTAGCAGGGGCAGCACGAAGCCTTGCTAAAAAACCTGCCCCCTATTTGAGAGAGACAATCTAAAAATTCACATCGCAGGTGAAAAAGACGTAAAGCTGTTTTTAAGTGGCCATTCCGCCTGTTTTTCTGCTATAGGGACAGGCTAAAACAATTCCTTATTACAAATGAGCATGATCATGGCAAAGCAATCTGTTGATAAAGTTGTTCTCGCTTACTCTGGCGGGCTAGACACATCGGTTATTCTAAAATGGCTGCAAGAGGAATATCAATGTGAAGTAATTACCTTTACAGCAGATCTTGGTCAGGGTGAAGATATTGAGCCTGCACGCGAAAAAGCTGAAATGCTTGGCATTAAGCAAATCTATATTGAAGATTTGCGTGAAGAGTTTGTGAAAGACTACGTCTTCCCAATGTTCCGTGCTAACGCGCTTTATGAAGGGCAATATTTGCTTGGTACCTCTATCGCAAGGCCTCTTATTGCGAAACGACAAATTGAAATTGCGCAAGAATGCGGCGCTGATGCCGTCTCTCATGGCGCTACAGGAAAGGGCAATGATCAGGTTAGGTTTGAGCTAGGCTATTACGCGCTACAACCTGATATCAAAGTGATTGCACCTTGGCGTGAGTGGGATTTATCTTCCCGCACAAAGCTGATCTCATACGCTGAAATGCATCAAATTCCAGTGCCAAAAGACAAAAGAGGCGAAGCCCCATTTAGTGTGGATGCTAATCTGTTACATATTTCAGCAGAAGGAAAAGTGCTTGAAGACCCTGCGCTTCCGCCTGAAGAATATGTCTTCTCTCGCACTGTATCACCTGAAGCTGCCCCTGATACGGCTGAAGAAATTTCTATCCAGTTTGCCAAGGGCGATCCTGTTGCGCTGAACGGGCAAGAATGCTCACCTGCAACCTTGCTTACAAAATTAAATGAGCTAGGCGGAAAACATGGTATCGGCAGACTAGATTTAGTTGAAAACCGCTTTGTGGGGATGAAATCACGCGGCATTTATGAAACGCCAGGCGGCACCATATTGCTAGAAGCACGCAGAGCTATCGAATCTATCACCCTAGATAGAGAAGCAGCGCATCTGAAAGATGAGCTGATGCCGCGCTATGCTGAACTGATCTATAATGGGTTTTGGTTTGCCCCTGAACGTGAAATGCTGCAAGCCGCTATTGATGCATCACAAGGCAGAGTGACGGGCGAAGTGAAGCTAAAGCTGTATAAAGGCAACATGATTATCGTCAGCCGCACCTCCCCTTACTCTCTTTATTCTGAGGATTTGGTTACCTTTGAAGAAGGTGCCGCTGATTATGACCATCATGATGCGCATGGCTTTATCCGGCTAAATGCATTGCGTCTGCGCATGAACGCACTTGCAGGTCGCCGATAATATTATTTAAAAGGTAATATTATTTTAGCGACAGTCAACAAGTATCAGCATAGCTTACTGTGTTGGTTCAGCCTCGCACACCTCACCAACAGTGCCATCAATATTGCGTTGTTTTAACAGCACGGTTTCGTTCAACGACAATGCATATCCTGTTGCACGAAGCCCGGGCGGGCAAGGGTCAATAAACATCAATTGATATGAAGCATTACCATTAGAATGTTTGGAAAATTCTTGATAATTATCAGACAAAGCCCCGAACATAAGTCCGCCAAATAATAAATATACGACCACCATAATCATCTCTCCAATGTGGTTAAAAACTGAAAGAGGTGAAGCACAAACAAAGCATAGCCGCTTCGCTGTCTTCATCTCCTCGCTCTACACACGCTAGAGAATAATTATGGCTTACTGGCGTTAAAAAAGAGTTAACATTGTGGCAAACTTCATCACCATTTAGCACAAAAAACCCCGCCGCACATCCTAGAGCGGCAGGGTTCAGAATTGATAATAGCGTATCGGGCTAAATTAGCGCATCCGCGAAGCTACATTTTCCCAATTCACAAGATTATCTAGGAAATTTGTAAGATAAGCCGGGCGCTTATTGCGGAAATCAATGTAATAGCTATGCTCCCATACATCACATCCAAGTAATGTATTTTGACTAAAGCATAGTGGGTTTACGCCATTTTCAGTCTTGGTAATCGCAAGGCTACCATCTTCATTTTGCACCAACCAGCACCAACCAGCACCAAACTGGCCAACACCTGCTGCGGTGAATTGCTCTTTAAATGCGTCTACAGAACCGAAGCTTGCATTAATTGCTGCTTCCAATTCTGACGGCATATTTCTGCCTGTTGGGCCCATCATTTCCCAAAATTGAATATGGTTCCAATGTTGTGAAGCATTATTAAAAATACCGTTTTGAGCAACCGCACCTGAGCGGTAGGTTCCAGCAATAATCTCTTCTAAAGATTTGCCTTCCCATTCCGTGCCAGCGATTAACTTGTTCCCATTATCCACATAGGCTTTATGATGCAGATCATGGTGAAATTCTAATGTTTCTTGGCTCATGCCAGCAGCCGCTAGCGCATCGTAAGCATAAGGCAATTCAGGTAGTTCAAATGCCATTTTTATCTCCCTTTTTTTCAGATTATTCATCACAGAAATTCGATATGGATATCATCTAGATATCGTGCACTAGGCTTATCTTTATATGTTCTCTGTGACCTTGAAAGTCAACTTCGTTTCTATTTCAGCAATCGGATTAATGAGGATGTATCGTTTCTGCCAAATCCCTGATGCGACAGGCGCGCATAAAGCTGGGCAACAAGTGCTGTCACAGGGAGTTCAGCACCATTATTTGATGCCTCAGCCAGACAGATTTTTAAATCCTTAATCATCCAATCCACCGCAAAGCCGAAATCAAATTCGTCCCTGACCATGGTCGTACCGCGATTTTCCATCTGCCATGATTGTGCTGCACCACCTGAGATAACCCCAAGCACCTTATCCATATCCAAATCTGCCTTTTGCCCAAAATTAAGTGCTTCAGATAGACCTTGTACTAACCCTGCAATACAAATCTGATTGACCATCTTGGTAAGCTGCCCTGCACCAGAGCTGCCCATATGCGTTACCCGTGCGCCATAGCATTGCATCAATGGCTCAGCCCGCGAATAGGCCGCCGCATCACCGCCGCACATCACGGTCAGCTTGCCATTTTCTGCACCTGCCTGTCCGCCTGAAACAGGGGCGTCAATGAAATGCAGACCCTGAGATTGTGCTGCATCATAAAGCTCACGGGCAACATCTGCTGAGGCAGTTGTATTGTCGATAAACACACCATCTTTCGCCATAGATGAAAATGCGCCATCTTCAGCTATCGTCATTTGCCGAACATCATTATCTTCACCGACACATGCAAATACAAATTCAGCACCGCTAGCTGCCTCAGACGGGCTGGATGCCATTTGACCACCATATTGAGAAACCCATTTTTCAGCTTTTGCAGCTGTTCTGTTAAACACGGTTACATCATGTCCAGCTTGCGCCAGATGCCCAGCCATCGGATAGCCCATTACCCCTAATCCAAGAAATGCAATTTTCGCCACGTTATCCTCTATTCTTTTTGATATTGAAATATAGTCTGAATACCTTAGGGGGAAATGATGACAGGCTAGTGGTTCGGATGCAAGTTTGGGGAAAGAAATTTCACCCTAAATCATGCTTGAGGCTATTTTTTAATATTACTTCAGGCGCTGTGGTGCTAGAATGGAGCGGTTTTTGGGTTTTGGTGGGGGCAAAAAATGTCTGTTTTAAGTGGTAATGATCACATTGAAATTTTGATTTCAGAAGCAGAGATTACTGCCCGGGTAAGTAGGCTTGCACAACAGATTAACAGCCATTACCAACATACAGAGCATCTTGTTGTTATCGGCCTTCTCAGAGGGTCTTTTATTTTTATTTCAGACTTAGTAAGGCGGCTTAACCTGCCACTTGAGGTCGATTTCATCACTGCCTCTAGCTATGGTACGAAAATGGAATCAAGCCGCCAGGTACGCATTCTAAAAGATTTGGAAACCAATATTCAAAACAAAGATGTGTTGGTTGTTGAAGATATCATTGATACTGGCCATACCTTGCATCAGGTGCTGAATATTCTGCGCACCAGAAACCCTGCTAGCCTTACGGTATGCACCTTGCTGAACAAACCCTCCAGGCGCGAGGTAGATGTGAATATCGATTGGGTCGGGTTTGATATCCCAGACGAATTTGTCATTGGATACGGCATTGATTACGCCCAGCAAGGGCGCAACCTGCCGCATATTGGCTACGTCCAAAAATAACCAGATTTTTCTCTGTCTCTGTGATCGGTTTACCTGCTTAGGCTAGGAATGCGTCTTCAAATGGGTATTGTGACAAACATTCTGCGCCATTTTCGGTGACAACAACCTGTTCTTCAAGCTTGATCCCCTCTGCCCCGCCAACAGCACCGACATAAGCTTCAATGCATAATGTCATCCCGACTTCAATCTCACCTGAATAGCCATGTGCGTCTTCATCTTCAGGATACCGAATTGCAGGGTATTCGTCACACAGCCCAATCCCATGGGCAACAACACCATAACGCAACGGCCGATACACCTCATCTAAACGATGCGCTTTGGCGGTATATTCAGCAAAGCGCATCCCTGGTTTTACACGCTCAATATTTGTTTGAATATGGGTATAGGCATGTTGATATAGACGCTTTTGTGTATCTGATGGCGCCACCTCTCCAACAATCCAAGAACGCGAAATATCACAGCAATAGCCATAGGTAGAAACAAGGTCTGTATCAAAGGCCAGAATTTCACCTGCTGCCATACGGCGCGGTCCAGATTCTTGAAACCATGGGTTAGTGCGCGGACCAGATGCTAAAAGCCGTGTTTCAATCCACTCGCCCCCGCGTGCAATATTGCCTCTATGTAATTCTGCCCATACTTCATTTTCTGTTGCATCGGGGTGAACAGCCGCACGCATTTCATCCATGGCACGCTCGCAGGCAAAAATAGCGCATCGCATGGCATTAAGCTCATTTTCATTCTTAATGGAACGTGCATGTTCTGTAAGCACTTGGCCTTGGATAATATGGATATTTTTCATGGTGAAAGCCGCATAGCCCACATGTTCAATCTTATCGACAGCTAGGCGTTTATTCTGCCCTCCATATTCAGCCATCAACGCAATGATTTCATCCGCAAAAGCATTTGCATGTTCTGCTGTCTTATCCCCTGTTTCAAAATAGAAAAAGGATGCGCCTCCCCTTACCTCGCCAACTAAGGGAAGGTGAGAGGACAGATGCTCACAGGAATGAAAATCAAATAGAATCACTTTTCCTTGTGGCGGCACGAAACAGGCTCGCGCCGCATTATGCGTTATCCATAGCTGCATGTTTGAGGTATCGGTGGCATAGCGAATATTTAGCGGATCAAACAATAGCAACCCTGCACAATCATGGGCTTGGATTTGCTGCTGCAGTCTTGCCAGCCGATATTCACGCAACGCAGGCAAATCAGGCAGAACTAATCCTGCCGCCTCCCATTCATCATAGGCTAATTGGGTTGGGCCAATTTCTACCCTGTCATTATCATTTGGTGTACCATCGCCAAGCAGATGGCTACGGCGGGACGGGTCAATTTTGCGGTTAGAGCCAACGATTAGTGAATTCATTTTCCTGCCTTTCAAAAATGTCACCCGATTTAAGGTGTGGGCTAAAGAACACCCTAACCCACCTAAAATCTTAGACAGTGTCAAAAAACCGGATCAATCACACATGCGACACCAAAATCACACCGCGTCGATTCCAAGCTATTTTCAAGAAAAAAACAGCTGAAATCTAAACCGCTTAGAAAGAGACCACCACACGACCTTGAACCTGACCGTCGAGAATTTGCTTGGAAAGCGGTATAATATCTTCCAAACTTGCATCATGACAAATCGATTCTAGCTTTGCCAAGGGGAAGCTATCGGCCAGTCTTTGCCAGCATTTCACCCGCCTTTCATACGGTTGCTGCACAGAATCTATCCCCAAGATATTTACCCCGCGCAACAAGAACGGAATTACATTTGCAGGCACTTTTACCCCGCCAGCATTTCCAATTGACGCAACTGACCCGCCATAGGCAATCTGCCCAAGCACGCGGGCGAGCATCTCACCGCCGACATTATCGATACAAGCTGCCCATAATTCTTTTTCAAGCGGGCGGGAAATTGCCTCTGACAGCTCGCTTCTTGCCACTAGTTCTGAAGCGCCCAAATCGGTTAAAAACCCGCCTGAAGCCTCAATTCTTCCACTTACCGCCGCAACCTCGTATCCATTGGCAGCCAGCAATGCCACGGCACATGACCCCACACCACCAGCAGCACCTGTAACAAGCACTTTGCCAGCATCAGGGGTTAGCCCCATATGCTCCAAACTTTCTAGCGCAAACATTGCAGAGATACCGGGGCTGCCTAAAACCATCGCTTGTTTTAGGCTAAGCCCTTTGGGAAGCTTTACCAAAAAATCAGCTTTCACATTAACCTTTTCTGCAAAACCGCCATGCCATGTTTCACCGAAACGCCAGCCTGTAACCAACACTTCATCACCTGGCTGAAAACGACTATCTTTGGATGAAAGCACAACCCCGCTCATCTCAATGCCAGCAATGCGCGGGAACTCTCTTACCAATCCGCCGCCGCCATTAAGCACCAAACCATCTTTATAATTCAGACCTGCAAAAGCTGTTTTAATCAGTACATCACCACCATTATCTAAAAGTGATTCATCAACATCCTGAAGGCTTGAAACAATCTTATCATCTTGATCCTTATCAACAATTATCGCTTTCATCAGCTTCTCCACCCCTTAATTGGTTTTTTCTGCATACTATCCTGAACCGCTGCCTGATAGAAAACAAGCATTAATCACCGCT
Source organism: Puniceispirillaceae bacterium (SeqCode) (assembly GCA_965660095.1). GTDB lineage: Bacteria > Pseudomonadota > Alphaproteobacteria > Puniceispirillales > Puniceispirillaceae > WTJO01. The sequence continues at coordinate 3,970 of CBFHYP010000019.1, read as the reverse complement.
TTATCGGCAGAAGTTATTCTTCGCTTACATGTCATTTTTCATTGCCCCTCAATTATTAATTAAGGCAACATTAATGTATGAATTTAAGGATGTTCAGGTAAGTTTTATTTATGCATGCAGACATTGCTCAATTAGAACACGTAACCTCCAAGATGGCGCGTCAAGCCTCTGGTGCTGATTACTGCATTTCTGGGCCATGTGATGATGCAGAACTTCCTAAACATATCGCCGAGATGTTCGAAAAACTGCCCTCATTGCCGAAAAAATTAGGGCGATCTGCCCAAGCTGTTTTTATTGAGCTTTATCAGAATATTGACCGTTATGGGCTTTGCGCTGATCGATATGCTCATCCGCTTGGTCATATTGCGGTATGGCATCAGCATAGCGCGCATCAGGTGTCACTTGTGCTAGCGGCTAGCAACCGTGTTTCAAAGGCTGATCTAGAAAAACTTCAACCTGTATTAGACGAATTTTACATTCATAAAGATAGCCAGCTTAAAGCACGCTATCTGCATCAGCTCCTTACCCCTCAAAAACCCCTTGAAAACAAATCATCTGCAGGGCTAGGGCTTCTTGAAATTGCAAAAAGAAGCAAAGGCCAGATGGATATTACCCTAACCCATATTGAGGGCGAGGAAGCGATTATCACCATTTCATGCATTATAAAGGAGGCGCAGTTGAAAGACCGATTTCACCTTTCTGCCACCAGCAGGTCACCAGAAATTATCTTTGATCCAGAACAAGCTTCACTGCAGATATCAGGGGAATGTTACCCTGAAAATATCGCTAGCTTTTTCACCGAGATTGAACAGCTCATCAGCTCATATTTAACAGCAAACCCAAAACAGTTAAGCGTGGATATAAATTTAAGCTATTTCAATTCAGGCTCTGCACGGGCGTTGCTCGAACTTACCCTAGCCTTAGATAAGGCCGCCCAAAAAGGGGTAGGGATTGCGCTTAAATGGCATTGTGATGAAGAAGATGATATTAGCCAAGAATTTGCATCCGACATTGCCGCCCAAGCCACCGCACTCGATTTTCACATCTCAACCTATCAGCATGACGCTTGAGCAAATACCATGACTAATATTGCGCTTCCCCTCATCCGGCTTTATGAAAGACAGTTCAGCAATCTAGCAGATAAAGATGAATTTATTCTTGCGATAGATTGGATAAAAGACCGTATCTCTTCTGTGAATATGGAATATCAAGTCCATCAATCGGAAAATGATCCTCTTCTGATTTATGAGATTTGGTTCTATCCAGATGAACAATCGATGGAATGGGTTCAGCAAGCAATGGAAAGCGCAGCTGCCGTGCCGCGTAAATTCGATTTAAAAACCACTTCAGACACGTTAAAGCTCATCACTGGCTTTTCGGTACAGGAAGGCTAATCATTTTATTTCCGGCCAGTATCGCGATTTTAGTCCATCGCTATTTTGGTTTAAAGGCAAGGATCATCACATCATCACGCCGTTCTTGCTGGCCTTGCCAGTTGCGTAATCCGCGCATAAGCTGGCGTGTGATTGCACGCGGGGTGTTCTCGTTGCGCTGATTATCTGGCATCTCGCCTGACAGTAATTTCAAGATATGTCCTGTGCCCATCATCCGCTTTTGCGGTGATGCACCCTGCCCTCCAATTTGGGTTGCTAGGCCATCTGTCATCACCACAAAACAGTTCTCGCCTACTTCAAATTGTTGTGTTTCAGGCCGTATTGAAAATGGCTGGTTCACATATCCAAGCTTGGTGTTTGGTGCCTGCACCCGTTCAACATCTCCATTATCTGAAAGGATAAATAAATCGATGGAAGCGCCAGCATAGGATATCGATTTTTTTGCCTCGTCCATACATAAAACAGCACAATCCAAACCATCACGCGAAGTTTCATCTGGCGCAAGCTGTAAGGCTTCGCAAACGCCCTGATGAAGTTTTTTCAGCAGCATTGCAGGGTCTGGCGGGGATGCAAAGCGATACACAATCCGGTCAATCACAGCAGAGACAATCATCACCATAAATGCCCCTGGAACACCATGGCCTGTACAATCAAAACAGACGAGATATTCAGACCCCTTTATGCTAAAGCTTTTCAGAAAATCACCACCAACCATATCACGCGGTTGCCAGATAAGCTCTACCTCGCCCCAATGCGGTGATAGGTTTTCAGGACGCGTAAGAAGGCGGTGTTGAAAGCGTGAAGCATAAGAAACTGAATCCCCAAAATTTCGATTTGCTTCAGCTAAAAGATGTTCTTTTTCACGCAAGATGGTGACATCTCTTCCAGTGCCCCGATACCCTAAAAATTCACCCACTTCTGAATAAATGGGCTTACCGCTGACCGAAATATAACACGCCTCGCCATCTCCTGTTTTAATGGTATATTCAAAATCCCTGAAATCAGATTTGGCTTCTAACGTCGATAAATGCTCTAGAATATGCGGCTGAGTTGAAAATTGTTCTGCGACCATCTGCCTTGTTTTGCCCAACACATCATTCTTTTGAAGCCCTGTAATTTCAAAAAAACGGTCTGAAATATAGCTAAAGCGTAATCCTGCATCCATCTCATAGAACCAGTCGCCTGAAATTTCAGCCATATCTTTGAAACGTGTTTCGCTTTTACGCACCTGTGCTTCTGTTTCCCGCAATTGCGCGAAAAACCGCCTTGCAGCAGCCGCTAATCGGTTATAAGCCCGTGCTAATTGACCTATTTCATCATCCTGAATCTCTCTTGCAAGCACAGGACTATGCGGCTCAGATTGTTCCATCGCATCACGCAATCGGCTTATAGGATGCATCACAAATTTGCCTATTAGCACATAAACCAAACCTGCTACAGCCGCCAATAATGCAATAACAAATCCAGCAAAGAGCGCTGTAGAACGCCGCACCTCCTCATTGGCGTATGCGCGGTGAGTGGTAATGTGCAATGCGGTTTTTCCATCCGATAGAGGAAGCTTTATATCTGCGTTTTGAGGCGTGCAGGTACCGGGCGGCCAGCTTGTCAATAATGTGCCATTTTGGTCTGAGAGCATTACACATTCTACGGCTGGAAAGCCAAACAAGCTTTTCATCAAAGCCAGCCGTGTTTGCATCTCACCAACCTGATGGGCTTGCAAGATCAAGGGGCCAGTTTGCGCGGCAACAACACCAAGTTGCAAGGCGAGCTCATTTTCCATCCGCTTTGTTCTAACCCCATGATAGCCCGCGATAATTACAGCAGAAACCAGCACCGATAATGCAATAAGAACAAGCAAAAATCGATTAGTCAGGGAATGGCGGGGGGCTTTGGTTTGCATCAGAAAAACATAAAACCTTATTAGACTTATCTAATGTTTCAACCGCTGAAGTGAGAGATGTTTACGCAACAAAGCACGATTATCGATAATGCTATCCACCAGAATAAAATCATCTGAGGAGGCAGGGTTTTGAACGCCATTTTTTACCCGCAGTAAAAAATCAGCATCAACCATTTGCCCTGTCTTATCCTGCATACTCACACATAAATAATAACTTTCTCCGATCACAATAATTTCAGGATGAAGGGCGCCCGCATATAGGGTTTTCAGCTCTGCTGTTTCCCTGTCTAGCACCATAAAGCCGCCATCAGGGGCAGATGCCTGTGCTAAAAATTCAGACAATTTTGCTTGTAATGCGACTTTAATTTCAAGATTAAGTTCTGGCTGTTTATCTGCGAGTGTTGGCGCAGAATAACATAACAAACTAAGCACACATAAACCTGCTCTTAACGAGCGTCGTATAATTCCAATCATAATTTCAGCATATCACCGTTCATATATTCTGAAAAACTAAATGCACCATATAGCATCGGAAAATTCAAACCTATTTGGCGCATATCCGGGCATTTTGAATTTTAAGTCTAAGGATTGCCCCATCCAAGAAATGCACCATCTTAAAATGATGGGGTGATTTATTTTAACGGTACGGGGAGTAACAAACGTTTCGATAAGAAAG
>CBFHYP010000018.1:0-53874 GCA_965660095.1 Puniceispirillaceae bacterium (SeqCode) | reverse complement strand
GCAAAGCCCCGCCATTGAGAAACAGCTTGCTGCTGCAACCTTGCTCATGAATGCAGGAAAATTTGCCAAGGCTGAGCAGATTTTAACCACCATCATTTCTGAACATCCTGATTTTGCAGAGGCCTGGAACAGGCGCGCAACCTTATATTTTCTGCAAGGTCAATTTGAAGCATCGCGTGCGGATATCGCTCAGACCATGATAAGAGAGCCAGCCCATTTTGGCGCTTTATCTGGGTTGGGATTAGTGGAGATGCATCTTGGCAATTACAAAGCTGCTTTGAACGCCTATGAAGCAGCACATCAATTGCATCCCTTTTTAGAAGGCTATGATGAAATTACCCAAAGCTTGCGCAAGTCGCTTGGCGGTCTAGCGCTGTAACATCAGACAGGCTAAGGCCTTACCTCATATCCAGGCACTTCAGCTTCATCGTCAACCATTTCAGCAGGAAAGCCTTCTGCTGTTACATCTAAGCCTGCTGGCAGCTCGATACGTTTGATAATGTTGGGCGAGAATTCTCTTTCGCCAAATTGCGCAATACCATCTTTAAAAATATCAACCAGCAATGGCGCCAATTCAAGCGACAATCCAGAGCGTGTTGCAACATCCTGAAATAAGCTGATATCCTTTAACACCAAATCCATGGTGAAATTAATATCTCGGCTACCATTTAAAATAACCTGACTTTCGGTCTCATGCACAAAGCTATTACCGCTTGAAATCCGAATGGCTTCAAAGCTTGTTTTCAAATCCATCCCTGCCGCAGAACAGGTCGATAAGGCTTCCGCAACAGATACCAGATTAGCAGTTGCAAGATAGTTGGTTACAACCTTTAAAATGGTCGCACTTCCCAATGGCCCTGTATGCAGAATGCGCCTGCCCATCTTAACTAATTGCGGTAGCATGGCTTCAAACACATCTCGCTTAGCCCCTGCAAAAATAGAGATATTGCCTGTTGCCGCCCGATGACACCCCCCAGAAACAGGGCAATCTATTGCCTCTGCCCCTATCGCATGCACACGCGATGCAAGCCGGTGAATTTCGGTCTCATCTGTGGTGCTCATCTCAGCCCAAATACTGCCAGCGGACATCCCAGCGAGCACACCATCTTCAGCTTCCATCACCGCCGCGCTAATCGCAGGTGAAGGCAAGCAGGTGATAATGATATCACACTGTTCTGCCATCTCTTTTGGACTTTCTGCCCAAGTTGCACCACCCTCCAGCAGAGATGCAGCAGCTTGTTTATTGAGATCACGCACCCACAAATCAGTACCGTTTCGAAGAAGCGAGCCTGCAAGCTTTGCCCCGACATTACCTAGACCAATAAAGCCTATTTTTTTATCTGCTGTACTTTGTTCTGTCATTTTTCCCCTCACTTAACTTGGGCAAATACCCGTTTTTTCTAGCGCTTTTGCTCCGGTATCAACCCTTGCGGTGCAAAACGAAGCACACACAACATCACCAGCCCCATCGTCATCAGACGCATATGGGCAGCACTTTCTAGTAAATGAATTTTAAGAGCGTTTGTGTCATCCATCGCCGCAGTTAAGCTTGAGATCAGCCATAACCCAATAGGTTCTGATTCAATCCAGAAAAACCAGATGATAAACCCGCCAAGAATAGAGCCAAAATTATTTCCAGAGCCTCCAACGATTACCATAATCCAAATTAAAAAGGTGAAACGAAGCGGCTGGTAAGATGCAGGGGTAAATTGTCCATCTAAGGTGGTCAGCATCGCCCCTGCAATACCGATAACAGCTGAGCCTAGCACAAACACCTGAAGATGACGGGCAGTAACATCCTTACCCATTGCCCGCGCCGCAGTCTCATTATCCCTGATAGCCCGCATCATCCGCCCCCAAGGCGAGCGAAGCGCCCGCTCAGAAAGCCAGAATAAAACGCCAAGCACAAACACAAATAACCCAGCATAGCAAAGCTTTACCACAATCGATGAAAACTGGCTTACTTCCAGCCCAAGTGTGACAGCAAGTTCCTGAAACCAAATAGCTTCTTGTAAATTAATCTCATAGGGGACAGGACGCGGTAGACCATTGACGTTTTTCACGCCCCGGGTCAACCAATCCTCATTTTTCATCACATAAATGACAATCTCTGAAATGCCCAAAGTGGCAATTGCTAGATAGTCTGAACGTAATCCAAGGGAAATTTTACCGATGAGATACGCTGCCCCTGCCGCTAAAACCCCGCCAATAATCCACGAGAATAATATCGGCAATCCTAAACCGCCAAGATAGCCAGCCTTAGCAGATTCGATGGATTCAATCGTCTCAATCGCAGGATCGATAAGCATCCGGCACACCGCATATCCAACAACCGTAACAAAGGCTGTAATCCAAATACGTTGTTTAGGATAAGCTTGCAGTCTTTGCCAAGATTGCAGACCAAGTATGATGGTAATAACAGCAGCAAGCAACCCGCCAAGAATACCTAAACCACCAGCTTCCCAACCTGCAGTTACAGGCGGCATCGCCACCAGCACAGCCGCCACACCGCCCAAGGCTGCAAAGCCCATCATGCCAAAATTCACAATCCCCGCATATCCCCATTGGATATTTACACCCAAGGTCATAATCGCAGAAATCAGACATAAATTCACAATAGCAAGCGCGACATTCCAGCTTTGGACAAAGCCAATAAATCCAAGCATAACAGCCATAACCAAAAATAGAATTTTGATCTTATGTTCCCCAAATTGCGTTTGAGATGCCATTATTTGAGTTCCTTCACTTTCCGAAGCATGTTCAAAAAACTAAAGCGTTTTTCCTGCAAAAATTCCTGTTGGTCTAATTAAAAGCACGATCACCAATATCACAAAGGATACGGCTATTTTATAATCTGTTGACAGAATTTGCATTAAACCAGACGGCGCTAATGCGTCAGGCAAAAGATATCCAAGCACTTTTTTATACGCGAATGTGACAAATAATTCAGAAAAAGCGATAACAAATCCGCCAGCGATAGCGCCGATAGGGCTTCCCACCCCGCCCACGATAGCAGAAGCAAAAATAGGCAACAAAATCTGCAAATAAGTAAATGGTTTATAGCTTTTATCCAAGCCATATAAGCTGCCAGCTATGGCCGCTAATGCGCCTGTGATAATCCACACAATCATCACCACACGTTCAGGGTTAATCCCAGACAGCAACGCCAAATCTTCATTATCTGAATAAGCACGCATGGATTTACCTGTGCGCGTTTTTGTTAAAAACCAAAACAGCAACGCCACAATAATAATGGCTGCGATCACTGTAACCCCTTGTGAGGTTTTAATGGATAACCCTTCAGACAGACCCGTCATTTGTTTAAAAGCGCGTGCTTTGAGAATAAATCTATCCCCATCTGCAAACACCCTATCTTCTGGGCCAATGATAAAGCGAATAAGACCGCCAATCGTAAACATCACCCCCACAGAAACAATCAGATAGGTGACCCCCGCAGCGCGTGTTCTGCGATAATATGAAAATACTGTTTTATCAACCACAAGGCAGAGAAGAACTGCCCCCGCAATCCCAAATGGCAATGCAATGAGGGCTGTTGGCAGGCTGCCTAAACTAATCTGCTGAGATTGAAGCCACCATGTCATTAGCACTGTACCCATCGCGCCAAATGACATCATTTCGCCATGCGCAAAATTTGAAAAACGCAATACGCTATAGACCAGGGTCACCCCCAAAGCGCCAAGTGCTAACTGAGAGCCATAAGCAAGGCCAGGCACAATCACAAAATTAGCAATCAAGACAAGTGCATTTAGAATATCTGTTACCATTCCCCTAGCCTCCTAAAAATGCCTTGCGGACATCTTGGTCTGCTAAAAGTGCTTTGCCTGTATCTGTGTATCGGTTCCTGCCTTGCACTAAAACAAAACCCTGATCAGCAATATGTAGGGCTTGTTTTGCATTTTGTTCTACCATCAAAATCGCAATACCTGTTTTGGCAACTTCGATAATTCTGTCAAATAATTCATCCATCACAATTGGCGATACGCCTGCGGTTGGCTCGTCCAACATCAGCACTTTAGGCCGGGTCATCAAGGCTCTTCCTACCGCAACCTGTTGGCGTTGTCCGCCCGATAATTCCCCTGCGGGCTGCCGCCTTTTTTCCTTGAGCACAGGGAATAAATCAAAGATTTGTGCCATCGTGTCCGAAATATTGTCTGTGCGGATAAAAGCGCCCATCTCCAGATTTTCTTCAACGGTTAGAGAGGGGAACACATTTTGAGTTTGCGGCACAAATCCCATCCCCTTTAGCACCCGCTCTTGTGGTTTCAGGGCAGTGATATCCTCACCATCCATCATAACGCGCCCCTCGCGCAAATCGAGCATGCCAAACACAGCTTTCATCGCGGTGGATTTACCTGCACCGTTCGGTCCAACCACCACTGCGATTTCCCCTTTATTTACCCCGATTGTACAGTCATGCAGAATATCTGCACCCCCGTAACCACCAGTCATATTTTCGCCTGTCAGATAATGCATCTAGTATTTCTTCTGTCTTATCATTTGTTCTTTAGCCCAGTGCCTAGATAGGCTTCGATAACTTCTTCATTACTTCTAATTTGCTCGGCGGTTCCTTGGGCAAGCACACCCCCTTCAGCCATCACCACCACAGGATCACACATTCTGGAAATAAACTCCATATCATGTTCGATCATACAAAATGTATAACCCTGCTCTTTATTTAGCCTTAAGATTGCATCGCCAATTGTATTCAGAAGTGTTCGGTTTACCCCTGCCCCAACCTCGTCTAGAAAAACGATTTTGGCATCTACCATCATGGTGCGTCCAAGCTCTAATAGTTTTTTCTGACCGCCGGAAAGATTGCCTGCATATTCATCCCTGACATGGTCAAGCTGAAGGAATGAGATAACCTCATCTGCTCGTCTGGCAATTTCAGCTTCTTGGGCTTTGATTTTTTGTGGGCGCAACCACGCATCCATCAATTTCTCGCCATGCTGCTGCGGCGGCACCATCATCAAATTATCTTTGACGGTAAGGGAGCTAAATTCATGCGCTATCTGGAAGGTTCGCAATAAACCTTTTTCAAAAAGCTGATGTGGCTGCAGGCCAGTAATATCATCATCGCCCAAGAAAACAGAACCAGAATCAGGGCTATATACCCCTGCAATAATATTAAATAATGTTGTCTTACCTGCACCATTAGGGCCGATTAAGCCCGTAATGGAACCTGCCTCAATATCAAATGAAGCATCATTAACGGCGTGAATGCCACCGAATTTTTTATGCAGGTTTCGAATGGAAATCATCTTGCCATTCATCCTTATATTAGTGAGCTTTTATTAGTGGGCTTATATTAGCGGGCTTACATTAAAAGGCCCGGAAGGCTTTTACATTCCTCCGGGCCTGTTTTCATGTGAACAGAGATAACCGCTTAGCGATATCCAACGGTTACGTTTTTGCCGTCTTTGATTTCAATTTCGGCATAGTTACCTGCAGACTCGCCACCACCAACAAGCTCAACAGCTGTTGCGCCAACATAGTCAATTGCAAGGCCTTGGCGCAGCAATTTAATACCTTTTGCCAATTCACCTGGGTAGATTTTCTCACCTGGTGCGTTCGCAACATCCATCATATGTGACTTGAAAGTCTGGCTATCTGTTGAATTTGCAGCCTGCATTGCAAGCGCAATTAGCGCAGCCGCATCATAGCTTTCAGGTGCAAATGGGCCTGCAGTGAAACCATTTTCAGTTGCCATATTTACAAATGCTTTTGCACCTGGGCTATCTGTTCCAGGTACATCCCCAATTGAACCGTTCAAATCAGGGCCAATAGCTTGTGGTAATGCATCACCGATCATCCCATCTGGAAGATAGAATACATCAAACGCGCCAGTATCAAGTGAAGACTGGATGATGCCTTTACCGCCTTGGTCAAGATAACCAGCAACAATCAAAATGTCACCGCCAGCTTGTGCAAGTGCGGCCACTTCAGCGCCGTAATCACCTTTGCCATCTTCATGTGCTGTTGAGATTGTAATCTCACCACCAGCCTTTTCAAAATTCATCTTAATGCTATCTGCAAGGCCTTTACCATAATCGTTATTTGTGTAGGTCATCGCAGCTGATTTATATCCCTTATCCATAAGGATATCAGCAACAACTTCACCCTGACGTGCGTCAGAAGGTGCAGTTCTGAAGAATAAATCATTATCTTCAATTGTTGAAAGTGCAGGTGATGTTGCAGATGGAGAAACCATTACAATACCATTTGCTATTGCAACATTTTGCAGAATAGCTGTTGTTACCCCTGAGCAGTCTGCACCCACCATCGCAGCAACCTTGTCTGCAGTGATAAGACGTTCAGCCGCCGCAGTTGCCGCCGCAGAATCAATACATGTAGAATCAGCTCTTACAGAGACAAGGTTCATCCCGCCGCCCATAAAATTGCCGCCTGCATTAATTTCTGACATCGCTAATTCAGCGCCAAATGCCATATCTGGTGTTAGTGATTCAATAGGACCTGTATAGCCTAAAATAACCCCAATTTTGACATCTTCTGCCAATGCAGGAGCCGCCAGCATCATTAATGCTGTTGTCATGCCAAACAGTTTTTTCATCATTTTTCTCCCTTAAATTTATCACCATTTAATGCCAAACAATATCGTGCAAGCACCATCTGGTAATGTGCAATATGCAATCACTTTCCAATTCAGTTAACTTTGACCAAGTTCAGTATGGTATACGCCTAAGTTTTGTATAAGCGCTAGCTGTTAACTATAATGTCGAAAGTGTGTTAACATTATTATTCTATCGCCAACTTACGCTTAGGCAAATAGGAATTGCCAACAGATAGGTAGTTTTTAAACTTTGTGGGGTTTTCAGACACAAGATAGACGCAAAATCGATAAAGATTTTCACTTTTTTAGATGTTTTAGCCCTTTATTTCAGCCGTTTTTTCTCGTCTGATTCTACCAAAGTAGTGCTTTGCCACCCGATTTGACCGACCACACCGCAATTTCCGCATATTGCTGCCCACTTCCCAGAGGCTTGACCACATCCAAAACAATGCCAGTCCGGACCATGGTGTGCATGAGCGGCCTGCATCAAAGCCTGCTCTTTATTAAGCACCTTATCTGTTTGGCCATTGTCGGCCAGCCCATTATCGGCCAGCCCCGCCTCAGTGAGCGCCTGCGCAATTTTAGCTTGAAGCAAAAAATAATCATTATTCTGACCACGCTCAGAAATGGCGGCAAGGGCGGCGCTAGCCGCCGCCCAAATCCCTGCTTGCCATGCCGCATGCGCCACCACCAATTGTGCCATATCTGGATGCTGATTTTTTTCAGCAAGCCGCGTAAGATAAGCCACATGCTGACCGTCATTATGTGCTGTATACGCCCGCAATTGGTCTGCAAGGGTGATGTGCGGTAGATAACGATAGGTATTTTCAAGGATTTTTTGCGCCGCTTTGGTACTACGCGACGCTTCTAATTCTGCCAAACGCAAGGCAGGCTCTAGAATTGGCGCTTGATAGTGAAGTGCTTTTTTAAGCCAGAAGGGCTGTTGATGTTCTGGTTCTGACTCTGCTGTAAATACGCAAAGATGCGCTGCAAGCAAACTTAAATCAGCTAACTGGCCATGCGGCAAAAGTGTATTATCGACATCTTGGCTTTGGGAAAATAGCCCATCTTTTTCGTTTTTCTCTGTGCGTGTGAGCTGGATAAGCTGATCTGTTTTATGATGCGCACCTTGCCAATCTTCCGCATTTAAATCATCTGCTAACAGCTTTGTTAGCGCGGGCAAAGACTGCTTTTCAAGCCCAAGCGCCTGTTGTGCGGCTTCGCTAGCATCTTCAAAATTACCTTCAGCATGATGCAACCGCATTAATCCTATATAGCCGAAATATGCTGTTTGTTTGACCTTTGACAAAGACTGAAAATAGCGTTTTGCGGCCCGCATATCCCCTGCCGCATGAGCAGCTTGCGCCGATAATAGCTCAGGCAGAATACCGCTTCCTAATAGGCGGTGCGATTTTTTGGCCTGCCGTCTCGCCCCTTTAATATCGCCAGCAGCAAACGCAACCATGCCAAGCGCAAGCGCTTTTTCACCTTCCTGTCTTCTTCTTTTTTGCCAATTATGCGAAATCAGACCAGGCCATCCCAAAATGCGCCGTATCAGCCATAGCAAAATACCAACCGTGCACCCAAAACCGATTAGCCCGCCAACCGCAAGGGATGTTGCAAGCTCTATCCGCATGCCTTGCCATACAATTACAGTCTGCCCGTCTTGGTCAGCAAGCCAGCTTACCGCAAGGGCAAAAACGGTTGCAATGGCAAGATAGACCAACAACCTAATCACTGTTTTGCCTCATCTGAGGGAGAGATTTGGATAAGCGATCCAAAAAAACCTGTTGCACCGCCGATTACAGAACGTGCTGGGCCAGACACCCAATCAAACCAACCTGCCTGATTTTCCGGTGCATTGTCAGCTTGCGATAAAGCTTTCGGCAAAGATTGCTCGGTTTGTGTCTGCGGTGTTTTGTCTGCAGCATCTTCAGCTTTAGGTGCTTGGCGCTCAAGCCCATCTTGTGTGGTGCGTGAGGATTGCTGTGCAGGTTGCGCTAAAAGATTTTCAAGCTGCTGATGCGCCTCCTCAATACGGCTATCTGCTTGCGCCAACTGCGCTGCTATTTCTGCTAATTGCTTGTCTATATTTGAGCCATCCTGCGCGATAGTTTGCTGAATTGCTTCAATCTCGGCTTTATGCGCGTCAGACCTGGCAGAGATATTTTCAAGTTGCGCTGAAATTTTATCTAAATCCTGCACCCAAGGCTTTTCCTCAGAAGCAGAAAAATACGGCTGAAGATAGGGAAGGCCTGCTACAAAAATCGCCAGCACAGACATAAAAATGGCAAATCCTACCCCGTAAATAGCCACAAGGTCTTTAACTTTTTGAGATAGGTTTTGCTCTAGCTTGGCATCAATGATGGTATCAGCAGATGCCGTCTCGCTGGCTTTTTTTCCTGTCTTCATGGTTTTCGCCGCCATCTATTATCGACACCTCATTCTAATTATCTTCACTATTCCACTTATTTTCACTGGCAGTTTGTCTTGCTTGCCGATAGGCCGACACTACCTGCTGTAGATAATTTTCTTCCCCCAACTTAACTATAGTGACCATGTTAAAGGATGTATTCAACCCCTCTAGCATCTCATTAGAACTTGCAAACAGATGCATCTTGTGATGATGATGCCACAAGCTGTTATCTGTTAGCAATTGCTGAAACTGCCTCAAGCTCCGCTGTGATAGTGCCACAACACCGTCTAGCTTACCGCTTTCAATAAGCTGGCGGCTTGGCAGGGTAAGCGCGTTGGTGGGCTCTGCATGATACAGGATAAAACGAGTACAACCTATCCCATTATCTTTTAGCTGGCTTGCGATATCTGTCTGCACTTGGCCTGCTGACAACCATGTGAAACAAAGCTTAGCGCTTTGATATTCACGGATAATGCTTGCCGCCATTTCAGCAGCATTTCTAAAGGGTGCATCTGTGAAGGATATCACTTTTAGGCCTGCTTGCTGTGCTGCAAACGCTGTTGTACTGCCAACACATATCGCTTTTTTCGATGTGAAAAGCTGATTATCTGAGATTAATTCTTGCAGGCATGCGACGGCATGCTGACTGGTAAAAATCAGAATATCGGAGCGAGCTATTAGATTTTTTAAAGAGGTATCATCTTGTCCAATCGCAGGTTTAATCTGCAACATCGGCATACAATACCCATCATAGCCAGCTTTAGCTAGCCAGTCTCTATCGTGATAACATTGCGGGGATGGACGCAAAAGCGCTAGCATATGTAAGCTTCCTTTTGCCCGTTAGGCTGGCTTTCATCAGGCCAAGAAACTGCGCCCCCCGCACTTCTCCAGCACATCTTGTGCAACCTTCTCTCCTAGCTGTGTTGAGCTGTTTCGGTTGGCTGTTCCTGCCGCTTCAAATTTTTCTTTGCCGTCGGCTGAAAGCACCGTCACTTCTAGCTTAATCGTACCGTCATCTTGCAATTTTCCAAGGGCAGAAATTGGGGTTTGACAAGACCCATCTAAAAACGCAAGTGCGGCACGTTCTGCGGTCACGCAAGCTTTTGTATCTGCACAATTTAACGCGGCACATATCTCAGCGATAGTATCATAATGCGGTGTATCTGTTGCAATCTGCAGCGCTAACGCACCTTGTGCGGCAGCAGGCGGCATTTGCGTAGCTGATAATGGCGTATATTCCACATCAAGCTTAAGCCGTTTTAGCCCTGCAACTGCAAGTAAAATGGCATCAAACTCACCAGATTCTAAGCGCGCTAATCTGCTATTTACATTGCCGCGAAGGAGTTTTATCTGCAAATCCGGACGGTAATGATGCAATAATGCTGAGCGTCTTACTGATGCTGTGCCCACAACAGCAGATGGCGGCAAATCATCTAGCGCCTGATACCCGCCCACAAGTGCGTCCCTGACATCTTCTCGTGGCAGAAAAGCTGCGATTTCCGTACCTTGTGCAAAATGAGCTTCCATATCTTTTGCAGAATGCACTGCTAGGTCTGCACGACCATCTAATAAAGCCGCTTCTAGTGTTTTAATAAAAACACCTTTCCGCCCACCTGGACAAGCGGACGGTCAAGCACCTCATCCCCTGTGGTTGATAATTTTACAATTTCGGTTTCTATATCTTTTAGCAGCGCACAAACCTCTGTTGTCTGCGCTAAGGCTAGTGGCGATGCCCTGCTTGCTAGTTTAAGCTTCGCAGGCTGTTTATTTGTATTCATCGTTGCAATCATAACGTCTTCTTGTCATAAAAAAGGTCACGCTGTAAAGCATGTTCAGCCACCCTAGATGCTTGATTGGATAAATCAACATATTACGGGCAGATATTGGGCTTCACCTTAGCGAGATAAAATGACCACCTTACCGCTTCCAAAACCAGTTTCTTGCGCGCCTTCCCTTATTATGGGGATTGAAACGAGCTGTGATGATACATCGGTTGCAATAGTAAGCTCAGATAGGAAAATCCTTGCCCATCAAACTGCAAGTTCAGCCGCACTTCACGCCAAACATGGCGGGGTTGTTCCTGAAATTGCCGCAAGAGAGCATTTGCAATCCCTGCCCTTAGTCATTGAAGCTGCCTGTACACAAGCAAATATCCAGCTAAATGAATTAGACGGTATTGCCGCCACCGCAGGGCCAGGTTTAATTGGCGGGGTAATTGTTGGCAGTATGACCGCAAAGGCTATCGCATCTAGTCTTGGTAAACCCTATTTTGCGGTTAATCACCTAGAGGGGCATGCACTTACCGCCAGACTGTCAGATAATGTGCCCTACCCCTATCTATTACTGCTTGTTTCGGGTGGGCATACTCAGCTTATCGCTGTGCTCAATCGCGGCAAATATATCCGACTTGGCACTACCATGGATGACGCAGCAGGAGAGGCGTTTGATAAAGGTGCTGCGGTGCTAAAACTAGGCTATCCAGGCGGGCCTAAAATCCAGCACCTCGCAGAAAGCGGCAATCCAGAAGCTGTCTTACTGCCGCAACCACGACTTAAAGATAAGGATTGCCATTTTTCATTTTCAGGGCTGAAAACAGCTTTTGCCTATGCGTATAACCGGCTTGATGAGGATGAAAAAAAACGCCAAAAAGCAGATTATGCTGCAAGTCTGCAACATGCGATTTCCAAAGCACTTATAAGGCGAACTGCATTTGCGATGGAGATTTTTACCTCTCAACATCTGCCGGCGGATGATAGCCCCAGACTTGTTGTTGCTGGCGGTGTAGCCGCAAATCTTCATATCCGCTCAGCATTGGATAAGCTTGCATCTGATAAAGGCTTTGCGCTAATCGCACCCCCTATTGTTCTTTGCACCGATAATGGGGCGATGATAGCATGGGTGGGGCATGAATATATGCAAGCAGGAATTTCAAATGACTTCAACTTTGCCCCTAGACCAAGATGGCCGTTAGATGACACCGCACCGCCCCCGCCAGGCCGAGGGGTAAGAGGATAATTAGGCAAAGCATATTATTTCAACCACACCCAAAACATACATGACAGAAGAAAATAAAATGCAAAAAATTTGTATGATTGGTGCGGGAAGTTGGGGGGCAGCACTTGCCCACCAATTGCGTAAACACCCGCAAAATAAGGTGACTTTACTCGCCCGTTCTGAGGCTGATTGCGATAGCCTCAGCCACGGGCGGATAAGGCAGTTGCCCGAACTTCACCACATCCCTCCGCTTCATGCGACAATAAAGGCGCATTGCCTAGTAGAGGCGAATATGGTTTTCCTTGCAGCCCCTGTTTCAGCGCACCCTACTGCAGTTGCTCAAATAGCAGAATATACCAGGCCTGACTGTCCGATTATTTTTTGCGCAAAAGGGCTTATTGAAGATGAGAAAAAAGGCGGACTTTTAATTTGCGAGTATGGCGAAAGGCATTTTAAGGGCAGAGCATTCGCCTTGGTAAATCCGAAGCGAAGATGTTTTGAACATCTCAGACCTGCCTGCCGCATTACTAATTGCTAGTCAGCATGAAGCACTTTGCACAGCAATCTCTGAGATGTTCAAAACATCTTCGCTTCGGATTTACCAAGGCGATGATATTATCGGCGCATCCGTTGGCGGGGCGGCTAAAAACGTTATTGCGATTGCGGCTGGCATTGTTGCAGGCAAAGGCTTTGGCGATAATGCAAGAGCAGCCCTTGTCACCAGAGGCCTAGCTGAAATAGGGCGCTTAGCAGATGCGCTAGGCGGAAGCAAAAGCACTATTTCAGGGCTGGCAGGATTAGGGGATTTGTTGCTTTCAGCCGCAGGTCCGCATTCCAGAAACATGGCTTTTGGGTATCATCTTGGCGCTGGCAAAGACATTCCATCAAAATTATCTGAAGGCAGGTTTGCTGCAAATTTAGTGGTCGCCCGCGCTAGCTATGAAGGGATTGAAATGCCTATTGCTCGGGCTGTAGATGATATTATAAATCATAACGCACCAATTGAAGATACAATTACAGCGATTTTATCGCGTGAAGCGTATAATGAATAAGTATAGATGAAATTAGGAGAACCTGAAAATGGCATATTGGCTGTTTAAATCGGAACCAGGAACATGGTCATGGCAGGATCAGCTAGCCAAAGCAGATGAAGGTGAAGGCTGGGACGGTGTTCGCAACTATCAAGCTGGTAACAATATGAAGGCTATGGAGATTGGCGATCTTGGGTTTTTCTATCATTCTGTGAATGAAAAACAAATTGTGGGTATCGTCGATGTGATCGAAAAATGGCATCTTGACCCCACTGACACAACGGGCAGATTTGGCATGGTTACGGTGCGTGCGATTAAGTCAGTGGAAAAGCCTGTTACGCTTGCTGAAATAAAGGCTGAAGAACGCTTAGCTGATTTTGCCCTTGTACGCCAATCAAGACTTTCGGTTGTGCCTGTGCGTGACGATGAATGGGCATTATTACTCGAAATGGCACAAACCACATTATAATGCCTAAGGGCCAGTTTATTAGGCGTCTGCACCTTTTGATGATTTTGAAATCAGATAAAGATTGCGCACATAAATGAACAAGCCAAGACCCTGACCGCAGATAATGACAGGGTCTTTGCGCCATAGGGCGTAGAGCAATAATACAGCACCGCCGCCGATAGAAAAATACCAAAATGCAAGCGGGATAACAGAACGTGCCTGTTTTTCTGAGGTTAGCCATTGGATGATAAAGCGCATTGCAAACAGCCCTTGGCCTGCAAATCCGATAACCACCATCAGTTGTTCTGGCTGCTCTGCAACAGAATCAGGCAAAAACGGAAAGATGCTTACCAGCACACTACCAATAGAAAGGACTGTAAAACCAATAACCTCAGATATTGTATCAAGCATATCGCTATTTCCTGCTGCTCGGCGGCATATTTATGCTTATCTCTCCAGGGTTGGCACGTCTGCGTAACAGCCAAATCACCCCAAGCATATCCGATATTCCGACAAGCAACCTGTCTAGATTACCATATTTAGATTGCCCTGCACCACGCGGACGATGGGATACAGGAACAGCCAATACCTGACCACCTTCACCCTTGACCAATGACGGCATAAAACGGTGCATATGATTAAAATAAGGAAGCTTGTCAAAAATTTCCCTATCTACCATTTTCAGCCCGCACCCGCTATCTGGATGGCTGTCATTTAATAGTCTACGGCGCATTAAACGCGCAAAACCAGATGCTTTCCGACGTGCCCAGCTATCTTTTCGGTTTACCCGAACACCCCCCGCCATTCCAAGCGCAGGTCTGATATCTAGCAAGGCTTTTTCAAGCGCAGGAAAATCAGCCGGAACATTCTGCCCATCACCATCTAATACCGCAATAAGCGGCGCACGCGCATGCGCTAGGCCGGTGCGCAAAGCAGCAGATTGGCCTGCACGATGTTGATGATGAAGCACGTGCAAGCAATCAATTTGTGCCTGTGCGGCTGTCAACTCATCTGCACTACTGTCATTACTCGCATCATTAATATAGATGATTTCAATTTTTCTGCCTGAAAACGCTTCCACAATCTCATCAATTAAGGGGCGAATATTTCCAGCTTCATTCATAACCGGCACAAGAACAGATATTTCAGGCGGTGTGCCCTGTGATGTATTTTTCATTTACCGGCCCTAAATTCTGTTAGCAATATCAATGCTAACCCGAAAAACTGAATGATAAGTAACATATAAACGGCCTAACATAAAAGGGCAATCTGGACTATTCATCTGCAAAAAATATAGATTTATCTTGCCCCGTGGGGGCGGAATAATGTCAGCACAATATCCTGTCCTTTGGAAATGTTAAATCCTGTTATCTGTTTGATTTGTTTTAGTGCCACACCTTGTTTTTCTGCGGCTTGCATAAACGCATCTAATTGCCGACTTTCCACCACAGCTAGCCCATCTTGTGCTTCTGCCATAAACAAACCTGCTTCAGTTCCATCCACGAGCAACACATCTTTGCCTAAATGGAAAACAGCAGATGGCTCATGATATCCTGCTAGTACAACCGCAGCAGGAGACGGGCGAAGCGATGATATACTATCTGCAAGCCTTGCAGATACATGGATATTATCAAGGCCTGCTGTAATACCGCTAATGGCTAGCGTATTAAACCCAAAGCCAAGCATAATCAGCAGCATAAAATGCCCAAAACGCCTTTCACGCCGCCAATCTGCTAAAAATTTAATAAAAAAGACTGCAATAACAGCAGCAAACATACAAAAAATCAGGGTGCGGCCACCTGTAAGCCCGCTTTGGGTTACCGAAGCCCACACGAAAACAGCCACCAACCCTAAAGCTGCAAGCACTGCAAGCCCGTAAAAAATATCTGTGATACGTTTTTGCCACTTTGTTGCAGCAGGCATAGATTTCAATAATGCAAAAGACACAATCAGCATCAAAGGCGGCAGCGAGGGCAGAACATAATGCGGTAATTTTGTGGGAATAAGCTCAACCAATATCCAATAGGGTACTGCCCAGCAAAAACAAAAACGCAATGCCTGTTCTCTAAACAATGCTTTTCCAAGCCAAAACACAAACCCAACAAACGCTATGCCTGGCCAGAACAACACACTTGAGAGAAGCAGATAAGTGGCAGGTGGCGCACCATGCGATTCCTGTCCAGACTGGACTTTTGCTAGAAAGTCGCCCTGCACTGCAATATTTAAAAAAGCGCCATCTGTTGCAATCGACACCGCAATCGCCCATGGCAAAACCATTATCCCTGTCCAGACAACTCCCCTTCCCCAATATAGCTGTCTTAGCCAACGCCATTGCCTGTCTATAACCACCAAGCCAAGCAGTGTTGCAAAAGCAACAGAAGGTCCCACAGGTCCTTTTAGCAAAATCGTTAAGCCAAAGGCTGTCCAAAAACCAAACCAATGTTTAGGCGGGTTTTGCTTGTCCCTGTCTCGGTATATCCGCCACAGCATAAATTGCTGAAAGATGATAACAGCTAGCAGGACAGAATCTGTTTTAGCTAAATGCGCTTCAACAAGAATGATAGGCGAGCTAAGAACAAGACATGCCGCAATAAACCCGTGCAGTCTTGCCCTCTGATTTTTGCTATTTTGGGATTCAAATAAGCTTGCTGCAAAATGATAGGTCAGAAAAAGACTAGCCAACAGCCCAAACAGGCTTGGCAGGCGGTAGCTTGCGATTGAATCAGTACCAAAAACCATGGCACTAGCAGATTGCAGCCAATAAATGGCAATTGGTTTCTTGGCTCTGATCTCATCCATAAAATATGGGGTGATAATATCCCCGCTCATCACCATTTGTTTGCTGGCTTGTGCAAATCGCGCTTCGTCTCTATCCATTACCCCTAACAATTGATGGCCAATAAGAACCGTCACCACAACAGCCGCTACTATTAGCCATAAACCCAAAGGCTGTGCTGCAATATCTGCAACCCGCAGGTGCAATGATTGAGATTGAGAGGTTTTCGGGGTGCGGGAAGACACTTCACTTAATCCTGAGACGTTTGACCCTATTCTTGTACATAATCTAGCCGCTATAATCTAGCATTGTCAGCGCTTCTGATTGATGTATTATCATGCTTTATTCATCCTCGGTAGCTTCAGCCTATGTCCTCACCTCTTTCGGAAAATAGTTATCGGCATATTTGGCGCCTAAGCTGGCCCATTATTCTCTCTAACCTAACCTTTCCACTAACCGGTGCTGTTGATGTTGCGATGATGGGGCATCTTCCAAACCCTGCATTTGTTGGCGGGGTAGGTTTAGGCACCTTAGTCTTCAATGTGTTATATCTTGCGTTTGCTTTTTTGCGGATGGGGACAACCGGCTTTACCGCACAAGCAAAAGGGGAAGGCAATAATGCTGAATTAAATAGCATCCTGTGCCGCTCTATCCTGATTGCCCTTATCTCAGGATTGATTATTGTTACCTTGAAAAACCCTATCATTAATACTGCACACAGCCTGCTTCAGGCGTCCACCCTCACTGAAAATGTGATGGCTGAATATATGTCTATCCGCATTTATGATGTGCCAGCAACCTTATTCAATTTGGTTGTTTTAGGGTGGTTATTTGGTCAACAACAGATGAAGCTATGCATGTTTCACCTGGTAAGCGTTAATCTTTTAAATGTTGGCTTAAATATCCTATTTGTAAAAGGGTTAGGCATGGCAGTAGACGGGGTTGCGTTATCTACAGTGCTTGCACAATATGCTGGCTCATTATTTTTCATCATTGTTTTGTGTATCCAACGCAAAGAACGCTTTGCGTCAGCCAAGCCTAACCGGAAGCAGATTTTTGATGCAGGCAAATGGAAAATGATGTTCTTCGTTGCCCGTGATTTATCGCTTCGCACCTTAATGATTTGGGCTGTTGAGGCGGTGATGCTGTCACAATCAGCAGAGATAAATGACGCATCGCTTGCTACTATCCAGCTTGTGCTTACCATATTTAATTTTATCGCTTTTGGCTTAGACGGTATTGCGCATGCGACCGAAGCGCTTGTGGGAAGTTATTATGGACGGAAAGACCGTTCTGGCTTAGCCACCCTAATTAGCCGCAGTATTAGAATGTCAGGGCTTATGGCAATTATCTTAAGTGGTGTTGTCTTTATCGCAGAAACCCCTTTATTGCGGCTATTAACAAGCCAGCCCATATTACTGGAAAAAGCCCATCAGTTATGGGTATTGGTAAGCCTTATTCCGCTAGCATCATTCCTTGCTTTTATCATGGATGGGGTATGTATAGGTGCATCACAGGGTAGAAGAATGCGCGACACGACCTTCATTTCTGCCTGCATTTGCTTTGCGATAATTTTTAGCACACCTTCTTTTGAGCTTGTTGGTTTACTGGGCGGGTTTTTAGTTTATCTTATGATGCGTGGGGTGCTGTTATTACGGGCTGTAGCGCCTATCTTAGAAGCAACTGAAAATGGGTTGAAAAATAATAGGAAAAATACATGGAAAAATACATGGAAAAAATCCTAAATGCTAAAGCTGAAACCGCTTTTGAAACGCTAATCGGATATCAAAGCGGTATTGCGGCAGACGCACAGCATTCACGGCTACTCCATATTGTTGAACAGGCTTCCAAAAATGCCTTTCTAGACCATTTATCAAGCGCCCACAAAAACTGGCTTCATGCCCAAAATTACCAGTTTGAGCCAGGTCAAACAGCGATACTTCCATCAGATGATGGCACGCTAGAAGCCGCTATTTTAACAGTTGGAAATACCGCGCAATGGGACGCATCACAGGCTGCAAAACAGCTTACCCCTGGCTATTTTACCCCTGAGATGCAATTTGCGCCTCAAACAGCCCTAAGCGATATTCAACTTGGATGGCAGTTAGCGCAATATCATTTTGCGCCGCATAAAACCCCTAAAAATTCAAAGAATCAGCCGGTACTTATACTCGCGCATGACCAGTATCAGAAATCTATAGAAGCGCTTGTGATGGGGGTCTGCCTGACACGCGAGATGATTAATCTGCCAGCCAATATCATGACCCCGCAAGGGATTGAAGATTTTTGCCAACAGGTTGCAGTAGAATATTCTGCTGAAATCAGCGTAACCTCTGGTAAGGATTTAGAAACCTATGGCCCTGCGGTTCATATTGTTGGCCGGGCTGCTGAAATACCGCCACGTGTGATTGATATGCGCTGGGGGGATAAAGGGCCTGTGATAACCTTAGTGGGCAAGGGTATCAGCTTTGATAGTGGTGGTTTGGATATCAAACCCTCACGCGGCATGGAGCTGATGAAAAAGGATATGGGCGGGGCAGCCCATGTGTTAGGGCTTGCGCTTGCGATTATGCATAGCAAGCTTGAGGTGCGGTTGCGGGTGCTTATTGGCGCGGCTGAAAATGCCATATCGGAAAAAGCAATGCGTCCATTAGATGTCATTAAAACGGCAGCGAATATCGATGTTGAAGTTGGCAATACAGATGCAGAAGGCAGGCTGGTACTAGCAGATTTACTGCATCATGCGATAACAGATAAACGTTATGGAACACCTGATTTTCTGCTTGATTTTGCAACATTGACAGGGGCGGCTAGAATTGCATTAGGCACAGAATGTCCTGCTTTATTTGCTAATAATAATAAAATGGCTAACGCATTTGTTGAAACAGGTTTTGCACTTGATGACCCGCTATGGCAGATGCCGCTATTGGATAGATATGACAGCCAGCTTGACCAAGGCCAAGCAGGGCTTTCAAGCACTGGGCCATCTGGATATGGCGGGGCGATTACAGCGGCATTATTCTTGCGCAGGTTCGTTGGGAATGAGATTAACTGGGCGCATATTGATGTGATGGCGTGGAACCTGGCATCAAAACCAGGCAGACCAAAGGGTGGTGAAGCGATGGGGCTACGCGCCGCATACGCGCTTATTGAATCTGCTCAATATAGCCAAGATTAATAGCCGCGTTTGCGATCAACCTGATGGAGTGGCTGGTTGCCCTCAAGGCATGCTTTAATGGCGGCGCTTACTTGTAATGCTGCGGTGTGCGGATTTGTTTGGGCGGCAACATGCGGCCAAATCGTAATCTTATCCACATCCCAAAATGGATGTTCTTTGGCGAGCGGTTCAACCGCAAATACATCCAAAGCAGCACCAGATAAATGCCCTGATGTAACTGCTTCAAGCAAATCTGCTTCATTGACCTGCTTACCGCGTCCGCCATTCATAAAGAATGCCCCCCTAGCCATTTTCTCAAACGTCTGGCGATTAAATAAACCAGTTGTTTGCGGCGTCAAAGGCAGGATACAGACATGCGCCTGACAGTGCGCAAGCATAGCCTCAAATCCATCTTGCCCATGATAGGAGGTAATATCATCCCCAAAATCACGCTGTGTCCTAGACCAGCCATGCACGCTAAAGCCGATAGCAGATAGCCGTTCTGCAATCACCCCGCCAATTGCGCCCATTCCGTAAACGCCAACATCCAAAGCAGTCGTATCAAACTGTTCTTTTTGCTCAAAACGCCTCTGAGCGCGCATTTTGCGGTAGAAACTGCCATCACGATAATGATCTAACAGATTGAGAATTACCCACTGGCTAAGCGCATGGGACATATTTTCATCCACTAACCTTACAATCGGCACGTCATCAGGAATGCTCTCGTCAGACATCAGATGGTCAACACCTTGGCCTAGGGAGACGATAAGCTTGAGCTTTTTGCATAACGCCAATCTGCCATGCGGCGGCGACCACACCAAAGCAATCTGCGCATCTTTAGCTTCTTCATCTAACAGGGAAACCATCTTGAAATCATCAAGATGTGAGGATAGGCGCTGCTGCCATAATCCCATTTTCTGGTCATCTCCAGAATTATCGAAATAAGCAATACGCACAGCAGAGGTCATCTTATCTATCTGGCTTCAGCAATCGCAGAAAGCACCTGCTGATGAAGCGCTGATGTTGCACAGACAAGCAAGCTTCCATCACAGTTTAAATCAATCGGATTGCCTGACCAGTCTGTCACCATTGCACCTGCAGCTTCAAGCACTGGCACCAGCGCCATAATATCATGCACTGCAAGTTGATCTTCCATCACAATATCTAAATGCCCTGCGGCTAATAAGGCGTAATTATAACAATCCCCGCCAAAATGCCTACCCAAGGCCTGTGCTGAAATAGTGTTAAACAGTGCTAACCCTTCTGCTGAAAATGCATCTGGGGAGGTGGTTGCAATATGTGCTTCATCTAAAGAGGTGCAATGTGATGATGATAATTGTGTTTCACTGGAAATTGTTTTTAAAACGGCATGCCCTGACTCTGTCCTATACGCCTCACCTAACATAGGCATATCAATCAGACCTGCCACAGGCTTGCCATCGATAACCAGCGCAACCAACGTGCCGAAAATAGGTTTTCCGACAACAAAGGCGCGGGTGCCATCAATAGGGTCAATTATCCAGCAATAGTGCCCTTCTGCCTGCCCGCCTTGTTCTTCACCAATAATCGCATGTTCTGGGAAGTGATGCGCGAGCGCTGCCCTTATCTGCTTTTCCACCTCTTTATCAGCGATGGTAACAGGGCTAGCATCTGATTTTGTCTCAACCGCAAAGCCGGACCTAAATCTTTTTTCGATGATAGGGCGGGTCAGGCTGGGCAGTTGCTCAAGAAACTGTTCAGCTTGAGCAATAACCACATCTTGACCTGCCATAATGTTAATCCCTATTGGGCTTCAGCGGCAATTTCAGCCTCTGATGGAAGCGGCGCAGGGCTATCTGCCATGGCACGCAAATACGCTATCATATTTGCTCTATCTTGCGGCTTCTTTAAACCAGCAAAATTCATCTTTGTACCTGCAAGATACTGCTTTGGCTTGTATAAAAAGCCGTTTAGTGCGGTGTAATCCCATGCGCCTTCTGCATTTGCAAGCGCATTAGAATAGCCAAATCCGTCAATAGCGCCCTTTTCAGCATTCACGATATTCCACAAAGCAGGGCCTGTTTTATTTGCGCCACCCTTGTTGAACACATGGCATGCAGAACATTTTTTAGAGAGTTTTTCACCTGCAGTAATATCAGCACTAGCAAGCAATGCAAGCACAGGCTCAGGCCCTTTTGGTGCGGCATCTGCTGCTGCAACAGCCGTTGTTTCTGGCACTTCAATTGGATATGCATTTTGTGCTAGCTTTTGATGCGGCACCAAGACTTCTGACAATTTATACCCTGCCATTGCAAGTAAAACAGCCAATAAAAATCCAGCGGCAATCTTATTAAATTTCAGCTCGTCCATGATGTCTTCCCCTCATCTTGAGAATGAGAATATTGCGTCTTAACGCGACCGTTATTTCTCACCCGATATACCGCCCTGTTCTAGCGCAATTCATCAAACCTCTCAAGCCCCCAAAAGTGGCTTTACCCCCCCTTTTTCTTTGCGTCCATTGCCATTTTGTGAAAAAACTATGGGCAAATTTGTTTTCGCTACAGATTTTTACAATTTCTGCGATGAGAGGTGAGGTAATGCTAACGATAATTCCAGCACGCATGCAAGCAAGCAGACTACCAGGAAAGCCGCTTGCTGATATCGTTGGAAAACCTATGATTTTGCGTGTTTGGGAACAGGCTATCAAGGCTGAATTAGGGCCTGTTATCGTGGCCACTGACAGTACAGAAGTATGCAAGATTATCGAAGCACATGGCGGTGTTGCAGTGATGACATCCCCCAACCTGCCCTCAGGCTCTGACAGGGTATATGAGGCTTTGTGTCACATCGATCCAGACGGAAAACATGACAGGCTGATTAACCTGCAGGGTGATTTGCCTGAACTTGACCCAAATTTATTGATAGAATTAGCGACATTATTAGACGATGATAGGTGGGATATCACTACCTTAGTGGCGCCCGCGACTGAGGCAGAGGCACAGAAATCACAAATTGTGAAAGCAGCAATTAGCTGGGATAATGAAAGCCTTAAAGCTGGCAGAGCACTATATTTTAGCCGTGCCGCTATTCCAGATGGCACAGCACCTTTCTACCATCATATCGGATTATATGGCTGGCGCCGAAATGCGCTTCAGCGTTTTGTTAGTCTACCTGCATCCCCGTTAGAGAATTCAGAAAAACTAGAGCAGTTAAGGGCGCTTGAGGATGGCATGCACATTGGTGTAGGTTTGACCACACATGCGCCAGGGGGTATTGATACGCCAGATGATCTAGAAGCAGCGCGCCTGCGTCTAAGCGCGCCTTAAATCACGACTCGACATTTTGAAAGTGAATTGAGCTAACCATGAATGATAAAGCGCAACATAAGCCTCTTATTGCCTTTCAAGGCGTAGAGGGTGCCTATTCTCATATTGCAAGTCTAGCGGCATGCCCAGAGTACAAGCCAATGGCCTGTTCTCGTTTTTCAGGCATGATTTCTGCTGTGCAGGATAATGCAGCTGAACTTGCGATGGTTCCTGTGGAGAATTCAACCGCAGGGCGCGTGTCAGACATCCACCATATTTTGCCTGAATCTGGCTTGCATATTATTGGTGAGCATTTCCAACCTGTCTCACACCGCCTGATGGGCGTCAAAGGCGCGACATTAGAAGATATTAAAGAAGTGCATAGCCACGAGCAGGGTCTAGCACAATGCAGAAAAGAGTTGATGCAGTTAGGTATCAAGCCTGTCATTCATCCTGATACTGCGGGTGCTGCGAAAGATGTGGCTGCAATGGGGGATAAATCTATCGGCGCTATTGCGTCTTCTTTAGCAGCAGATATTTACGGGCTAGATATCCTGAAAGAAGATATCAACGATAGTGATGCGAATACAACACGTTTCCTGATTATGTCTCGTGAGCCTAAAACACCTGCATTGTCATATGGCCCTGCAATGACAACGATGATTTTCCAAGTACGTTCTGTGCCTGCGGTATTGTATAAAGCACTTGGCGGTTTTGCGACCAACGGCATTAATTTAACCAAGCTAGAATCCTATATGATTGGCAATCAGTTTGAAGCCGCACAATTCTATATTGATTGCGAGGGACATATTGATTCTGATGCGCTTCGTATGGCGTTAGATGAAGTACGTTTTTATTGTGTGGAAGATGGTATCCAGATTTTAGGCTGCTATCCTGCCTCGCCTTCTCGAAAGCTTGGGTCAAAATAAATAGATAGCGAAATAGATAGATAAATTATCTTGTCTGTTCACCTGCAAACCCTATATACTATGCAACGGAAGGCTGGGCGGACGATGACCCTTGCTTACCCAGGCCAGGTCCGAAAGGAAGCAGCCAGAGTATGGACACGCGGGTCGTCCAGTCTTTCAAAATGACTAGATATTGGGCAAAATCACCAGATACAGGGCTAAAGATGTTGGCCATAGACATGTGGTTTAAATTCCGCCAGCAGAACAATTTTTGAAGGTAGCTTTAGATGGAAACAACACCACAAGCACCCTCAATGAGCGCTAAAAGCTATCGTGTTCTCGCACGAAAATATCGCCCTCATAATTTTAGCCAGCTTGTGGGACAAGATGCGCTTGTCACCACATTGACAAATGCCATTAAACTTGGCCGGGTTGCTCAAGCATTTATGCTTACTGGTGTGCGCGGGGTGGGTAAAACCTCCACCGCCCGAATCATTGCAAAAGGGCTAAATTGCACCACCCCATCAACAGATGAGCACCCACGGGTTGAACCCTGTAATGAATGTGAAAATTGCACAAATATCAGTGCAGGCAAGCATATTGATGTGCTTGAGATGGATGCGGCTAGCCATACAGGCGTGGATGATGTGCGTGAGATTATTGAAGGTTCAGCCTATCGGCCAGTTTCTTCACGCTATAAAATTTACATCATTGACGAAGTTCATATGCTGTCAAAAAACGCTTTTAATGCGCTGTTGAAGACGCTGGAAGAACCGCCAGAAAATGTGAAATTTATTTTTGCAACAACTGAAATCCGAAAGGTGCCTGCAACGATATTATCGCGCTGCCAGCGCTTTGATCTTAGGCGAGTGAAAACAGAAATTCTGGCTGACCATTTAGCTACCATCTCTGAAGCAGAACAGATTACAGCCCAACATGCGGCCTTAACCTTAATCGCTAAAGCAGCAGAAGGTTCAGTTAGGGACGCGCTATCCATGCTCGACCAAGCCGCCGCGATGGGTGCAGACACGGTGGCTGAAGACGCTGTTATCGACATGCTAGGACAGGCTGGCACCTCCCAAATTCTTAGCCTGTTAGAGGCATGTCTCAAAGGGCAGCCAGCAGAAGCGCTAAGCCTGTATGATACAGCAGATTTCAAAGGCGCTGAGCCTGAAATCGTGCTCGCAGACATGCTTGAGATAGTGCATGAAGCAAGCCTAGCTGCGGCTGGCGCACGCTTAGAAGATATGGCTGAAAGCAGGCTTTTGGGCATTAAGAATTTGGCGGAATATGGCATCGCTAAATTGGGCAGAAGCTGGCAGCTTTTACTCAATGGATATGATGAGCTTCGCATTGCCCCTGATAGCCGCGCAGCAGTGAAAATGATTCTGATTAGGCTTGCGCATATCGCGCCTATGCCGACCCCTGCAGAAATTATCAAAAAACTGCCCGAAGCAATCCAGCAAGCCCCTACCCCTGCTTCCCCCCCTGCTTCATCTGCGCAAACATCGGCGCAAACGTCTTTGGCGGCAGCACAAAGCTTAGCCAGCACGCCAGTTGAAAACCCTGCCCCTGTGCATCACGAGATGCAGGCTGTACAGTCAGCGCAGACCATACAAACCGGTGCAGATATAGCGCCCAAGCTTGAAACTTTAGAAGATATCGTCAAGCTATGTGAGGCCAAGGGTGAATATATTCTAGCCTCAAACATCACCAGTAATTTGCGGCTGGTAAGCTTGTCTGAAGGCAAGTTAGCGGTTCAATTACTTGATGGCCAAGACGACAAATTCATTGCTCAGCTTGCAAAAGCTTTAAGCGAGTGGACTGAAAAGCAATGGCTTATATCGCTAAAAAATGAAGGGGGCGGTGCCACCCTAGCAGAACAGGCAGAACAGCAACATCAGCTTCAAATCGAAAACGCAAAGCAAGACCCCCTTGTCTCAGCTGTCCTAGAAACCTTTCCATCTGCAACAGTCACCGCCATTAACACAGATGATAATGATGATGTGGGGGCGGCATCACCCTCAGCCCAACATTAAAAAATAGGTATGATGATATGATGAAGAATCTTGGCGGCATGATGAAAAAAATGCAGGAAATGCAAACCCGCATGCAAGAACTTAATGAAGAGATGGAGACAAGACGCTTTTCTGCATCTGTTGGCGGCGGCGCAGTGACAGCAGAGGTGACAGGCAAAGGGGTGCTAACCAGCCTCAATATTTCAAAGGATATTTGTGCACCAGATGATGTGGATACCATTGAAGAGCTCGTGATCCTTGCGATAAATACTGCAAAATCTGAAGCGGATACCGCCCATAAACAAGCCTTACAAGAATTAACAGGCGGACTACCTCTTCCCCCTGGTATGTCACTTCCGTTTTAGATTATGGCAGATACCTCGCTTGAAATGCTGATTAAAAAACTGTCCCGACTACCAGGGTTGGGGCCACGTTCAGCACAACGTACAGCGCTTTATTTGCTCAAACATAAAGAACAGCTCATGATACCGCTTGCTGAATCACTTCAGCACGCGGCAAGGCATATGCGTGCTTGCGCTGAATGTGGCAATCTAGATGAAGTGGATATTTGTCATATTTGTTCAGACCATCGGCGTGATCAAAACCGCTTATGCATCATTGAAGATGTATCTGATTTATGGGCGATTGAACGGGCAGGTATTTTTTCAGGCCGCTATCATATATTAGGCGGCACGCTAAGCGCTATTGATGGCAGAGGGCCAGAAGAGCTTGGTATGGATAGGCTGTTTAGACGTGCACAAGCCATGGAACAAGGTGAGGTGATTCTTGCAACCTCTGCCACTGTGGATGGCCAAACCACCGCCCATTATATTACCGAAAGACTAGCCGAACTGCCCCTGAAAGTAACCCGCCTAGCCCATGGTGTTCCAGTTGGCGGTGAGCTAAATTACCTAGATGATGGCACGCTGGCACAGGCAATGCGCGCACGCCAACCCGTATAATTTACGCTTCTAAAATTTACACTTCTAAAATTCACGCTGGCAAAAAAGGCAGATCTTCTCGCGACTAAAACTCTATATGAGAAGCATTACATTAAGCTGGGCTTTGCGGCGGCATAATATCTTCAGGCTCTTCTAAAGCGTCTTGTGATTTATCTTCCACATCATAATTTTGAATCTTTTTCCCGCGCGACGTTATTTTTGTAGTTGAGGTTTTAATTTCCTGCACATCCCGAACAGCAAGATCAAAATGCCTATCTAGATTTTCTACCCTTTTACCGAGACGCATAACATCTTCGCTTAACATACCAATTTCCTTTTGGATAAGGGCTGTTTGCTCACGCATACGCGCATCTCTTAACACTGCTCTTACCGTGTTCAACGTTGCCATCATGGTGGTGGGGGATACAATCCAAACCCGCGCTGTATAGGACTGGTCAACAATGTTGCGCATATGGGCATGTAATTCAGCATAAACAGCTTCAGAAGGCAGAAATAAACAGGCAGAATCTGCGGTCTCACCAGCGATGATATATTTGGCTTGGATATCTTTGACATGCTTTAAGATATCTGCGCCAAGCTGTTTACGCGCATCTAATTTTTCTTTTTCAGATTCTGCTTGCTGCAGGCGGTGCCAGCTTTCAAGCGGGAATTTCGCATCAATGACAATATCACCTGGCGGGTTAGGTAATTTGAGAACACAATCTGCTCTTTTTCCATTGCTCATCTGCACCTGAAATTCATATGCATCTGGCGGCAATACATTACGCACCAGATTTTCAAGCTGCACCTCACCAAATGCACCTCTATCCGTTTTATTCGCCAAAATATTATGAAGTTGAACCACTTGCCCTGTAAGCTGTTCAATCTGACTATTTGCAGCATCAATAACTGCAAGCCGTTCTGACAGTTTGGTTAAATTTTCATGGGTCTTTTCAGCATGCTGGGTGAGCTTAATGCCAACCCTGTCATTCATCGTCGCAAGCGATTCTTCTAAACGCTTTGATAAAGCTGCCATATGTTCTGCCTGTGCAGAAGCTTGGGTGCCAGCAAGTGAGGTCAATTGCTCCAACTGGCCTTTCAAGCCTGCCATTTCCATATCTGATGTTGGGCGAGCAGTTTCTGTATTCTGGCTACGCATCGCCACCATCCCGATAAGTATGATCAGAATGACTAGCCCCGCTAGCATCGCAATTTCGAAAATCGTCATACCGTTTCTATTTGCTCCCTTAGATTATAGCGCTATCATTTTAACTATGGCATTTTGACTGTGGCATTTTGACTATGGCATTTTGGCTATGGTGCTGATTTGACCTTTTGGGTAAAAAAGCTTATCACGCATTAAGGTTTTTGTAAGCGCAATCGGCAGAAATAAAGACATATTACGCTTATAAAACGGATAAGAGGTTTCTTGTTTATGACAACACATCAGATTGTTCTACTACCCAACCCCGTATTGCGGGAAGTTGCACAGCCGGTTGAGAATATTGATAGCGCAACCCTCCAGCTTTTAGACGATATGGTTGATACCATGTATGATGCTGTTGGGATTGGTCTGGCTGCCCCTCAAATCGGGATATCCAAGCGCTTGATTGTGATGGATTGCGCCAGAGAAGGAGAACCACCTGAAATCTGGAAAATGATTAATCCAGAAATCATTGCCCGATCTGAGGAAACATCCAAAATGGAAGAAGGGTGTTTATCCATCCCAGGGTATAATGGGGATGTCACGCGGCCAGCAGAAGTTGAGGTTAAATTCACAGATATTGAAGGCAATGCGCAGCAGATAACAGCTTCAGGCCTGCTTGCAGCATGTGTTCAGCATGAAATTGATCATCTCAATGGGGTGTTATTTATTGACCACCTTTCCCGTTTAAAAAGAGATATGATATTACGCAAAATCTCCAAAGATGAACGCTACGCATAACAAGAAAATGTCATAATTGATAAAGGATATGGTGAGCAACATGCCAGCACGTATCGTGTTTATGGGTAGCCCCGATTTTGCAGTACCAAGCTTGCATGCTTTACGCAAAACGCATGATGTTGTTGCTGTTTATACCCAGCCGCCACGCAAAAAAGGTAGGGGCATGAAACAGATACCCACCCCTGTTGAGCAAGCCGCAACACAGGCTAATATCCCCTGTTTCAGCCCTAAATCCCTGCGCCCTGAAGAACAGCATGAAAAGCTAAAATCCTTTCAAGCTGATCTCTTCATCGTTGTGGCTTACGGCCAAATTCTATCACGGGCAGTGCTAGATATTCCGCCTTTGGGATGTGTTAATGCGCATGCCTCGCTATTGCCAAGATGGCGCGGTGCCGCCCCCATCCAAAGAGCGATAGAAGCAGGGGATAATGAAAGCGGCATTTCTGCCATGCTGATGGCTGAAGGTTTAGATACAGGGCCGGTGCTTAATCAATATAAGCTTGATATTTCGGCCGATATGACTGCAGGCCAATTGCATGATGCGCTAGCCAAGATTGCCCCGACAAGCTTATTGCAGGCAGTGGATGATTTGATGATAGCAGCAGCAAGCCCTACCCCCCAGCACGAGGATGATGCATGTTATGCCGCAAAAATCAGCACCTCAGATGCGCATCTTAACCTTAGTCAAAATGCTGAAATACTCAGCCGCAAAATCCGCGCTTTCAGCCCCTCTCCAGGTGCGTTTATGCATTCTATTTCAGGCAGGCTGAAGCTACTTGATGCATCCCCTGCGGCGGATAAGAAGGCATATGGGGTTGGCATTTTTGGCGGGCGTGATACCGAAGGCAGAATGCTTATTGGATGTGCTGATGGCGCTATTGCGATTAAAAAACTGCAGCTTGCAGGTAAAAAGCCAATGGGTGTAGCTGACTTTCTAAATGGCCAGAATTGGTCTATTGGCCAACATATTCTGGCAGATGAAGTATCATGACCCCTGCTTTGCAACGCTATCTTATTACTGTCGAATATGATGGTACTGGGCTTGTGGGCTGGCAACGGCAGGATAATGGCCCTTCTGTTCAACAGTTTCTTGAACAAGCAGCCGCAAAATTATGTAACCAGCCCACCGCTATTCAAGGCTCAGGCAGAACAGATGCAGGCGTCCATGCCACAGGGCAAGCAGCGCATCTTGATGTGCCTGCCCATTTAGATAGCAGAGCTGTCCGGATGGGGCTGAATGCATGGCTTCAATCTAAACAAATCGCGGTGTTATCTGCGCAAGCTGTTTCAACTGATTTTAATGCTAGGTTTGATGCAAAAAAACGCTATTACTGTTACCGCATTTTAGACCGGGCAACACCATCTGCGTTAGACAGGCATCGGGTGTGGCATCACAAAACCGCACTGGATCACACCGCAATGCATGATGCGGCACAACATCTTGTGGGGCGACATGATTTCACCAGTTTTAGGGCTAGCCTATGCCAAGCACAAAGCCCTGTGCGCACCCTTGATGCCCTGAAGGTAATTCGGGTAGGTGAGGAGGTGCATATCCTTGCCGAGGCAAGATCATTCCTGCATCACCAAATCCGTAATTTTGCAGGCTCTCTCAGCTTTGTTGGTTCTGGAAAATGGACAGCAGAGCATATCGCAGAAATTCTTGCCCAAAAAGATAGAAGCAAAGCAGGTCCAACTGCACCGCCGCACGGCCTATATCTTACGCGCATAAATTATGGATTTGATACGGAAAACAAGGCTTGATAGCCCGCCTATCCCATAGACTGCACCACACCGCCAGCCGCTAATAGCCCCAACCCTGCTTCGACCGCATAACGCCCTAAAATAAAGCCTAATGCGGCAAGGCCGCTAATAGCCATCTGGCGTTTTGCAATCCTATAGAGCCATACCAATATCCATATTACAATCGGGATAGTGGCGATTTGCGCTAGCATTGGGGATATCATCTGCCCTAATATCAAAATCAAACCAAACAAAACAACTTGCAGATTCCCAACCCAAAAATACGGCACAAGAAAACGCTCAAATCGGTCAGAACGATTTGTATAGAGCAAAATATGCCAGACAATAAGCGCATATAGCAGAACAGATATCAGCGATGTTAGGGTTGTAATCGCTAAAAAATGAAATCCTATCTGAAAGCTCGGCAAGATTATCACCACAACGCCCATCACCCAGCCTGTGATAGCAGCTTGCCAGAACCCTCTTGAAGAAAAGTTAAAGCGGGTATTCATATCTGCCCGGCCCATAATAACATCAAAAGCAGAGACGATATTTTCAGCGATTGTTGGCAATTTTTCAGGCTGTTTTTCCATTCTTAAACCTCAGCTTTCACCAACATACCATGATAAATTTTCTCAAGCCTGTCGATATCCGCAATCGCAACATGCTCATCGATTTTATGCATGGTCTGGCCGACTAAACCAAATTCAGCTACATCACATAATGTACAGATAAAACGCGCATCTGAGGTTCCGCCTGTAGTGGATAATTCAGGCCTCTTGCCAGTATGTTCAGCAATGACTTCAGACATCATTTCGGTTAGCTTACCAGGCTTTGTTACAAAGGGTGAAGCGTTTGAGCTAAATTCAACATCATAGCTCACCTTATAATCAGCTGCTGTCTTATCAAAATGGGCGGTAAGCATATTTTTCAGACTATCAACACTGTGCGCGGTATTAAAGCGAATATTAAACTGAAAAAATACCATTTCAGGGATGACATTTGAAGCTGCATTCGGAATGTGGATATCTACAATTTGCGCTGTGCTTGGATCAAAATCTGCAGTCCCCTCATCTAGCTCACACCCATTCACAATGTCCATCATCTGGGTTAATGCGGGCACAGGGCTAATCGCAAGATGGGGGTAGGCTACATGCCCTTGCGTTCCAGTAATCGTAAGCTTGCCGGTAAGAGAACCTCTTCTGCCATGCTTAATCACATCACCAAGCTGATTTGGATTTGTTGGCTCGCCCACAATACAAAAATCAGGCACATGGCCATGATTGCGCATCCAGTCCACCATTTTGACAGTACCATTAATTGCATCTGCTTCTTCATCACCCGTGATAATTAAGGATATTGAACCGGTCAGATTGCCAGCACTGAGATAATTTTTAATCGCAGCCACAAATGCTGCAATCCCACCTTTCATATCCGCAGCCCCGCGGCCATATATTTTTCCATCCTCTATCGCGCCAGAAAACGGGTTGTGAAGCCATGAGCTATGATCACCTGGCGGCACAACATCTGTATGACCTGCAAAAGCGATATGCGGCTGTCCTGTTCCAATACGAGCAAACAGATTATCAATCGCATCATCACCTTCACCAAAGACCAGTCTTTCACAACTAAAACCCATTTCAGTAAGCTCGCCTTGCAATAGATCAAGCGCGCCGCCTTCTGCAGGGGTCACAGAAGGGCATGAAATAAGCTGGCGGGCTAACGATACCGCATAGGAAAGTTCAGAAGGGTCTGTTGTCATCATAGGGTGTTTTTTTAATCTCTTAGCAAATCATTTACAGATGTTTTTGAACGTGTTCTCTCATCCACACGTTTGATGATTACCGCACATGCAAGATTTGGCCCTGGCGTGCCATCTGCCATTGGCTTACCTGGTAATGTACCTGGCACAACAACTGAGTAAGCAGGCACTCTTCCGATATGAATTTCGCCAGTAGTACGGTCAATAATTTTTGTAGAAGCGCCAATAAATACGCCCATTGATAACACCGCACCTTGTTCTACAATCACGCCTTCCACAACTTCAGAGCGTGCACCGATAAAACAGTCATCTTCGATAACAACAGGCCCTGCCTGTAATGGCTCAAGCACCCCGCCAATACCTGCACCACCTGATAGATGCACGTTCTTGCCAATTTGCGCACATGAACCCACAGTAGCCCAAGTATCGACCATCGTGCCTTCATCTACATATGCGCCAAGATTAACAAAGCTAGGCATCAACACAACCGAAGGTGCGATAAACGCAGATTGTCTGACAATAGAGCCAGGTACAGCGCGGAAGCCTGCTTTGGAGAATTCATCTGCGCCCCAACCGCTAAATTTCAATGGCACCTTATCCCACCACACAGATGGTCCTGCTTGTGGGTGTTCTGCACCGCCTGGCATCACCACCATGTCATTCAGGCGGAAAGATAACAGCACAGCTTTCTTTAGCCACTGATTAACTGACCATTGGTGATTTCCAGTTGGCTGGGCAACGCGCGCCTGACCGCTATCCATGAGATGAAGGGCTTCGCTTACAGCCTCTTTTACTTCACCTGTGGTGGCTGAGCTAATTGTATCTCTTGCTTCAAACGCATCTTCAATCACTTTTTCAAGCTGGAAATCTGCCATTCGTTTTTCTCCTTCATCTCGCTATTTTTTAAGAACCCTTAAGCTTTGGTTCTATTCGTCTGAATTGGTGCGCGCTGTAAGTACGCTCAAGCAATGTTTCACATCATCAGCAATATAATGCACATAATTTTCTGTCACACCCTTTGATGCCCAATCATGGTCACTTACAAGCCAAATTGTTTTCATGCCACACTGTGCTGCCGGCTCAAGATTTCTTGCCATATCTTCTATCATCACAGCATTTTTAGGATTAATTCCGCTCACTTCTAAAAATCTATCATAAGGTGCTGGTGCTGGTTTTGGAATATGGTTTGATGCCACTATATCAAAAATTACATCGAAATGATGTCTAATCCCAAATGCTTCAAGAATCCGCTCTGCATGGCGCACTGTGCCATTGGTATAGATATGTTTTTTGCCCTGTAATTGGGTAAGCATATCATCCAGATCTGAATCTTTTGAGATATCTGATAAATCAATTTCATGCACATAAGATAAAAAGGCATCAGGGGCCATGCCATATTCTTTTTCCAAACCATGCATGGTTGTCCCATAGGTTCTGAAAAGACGTGTCTTTAGGGCAGCTGCGGCTTCCGCATCCATATTCATTTCTTTTGAGATGAAATCTGTCATCCGCTGCGCCACTCTGGGGAACAGGCTAGAACGTGCAGGATAAATCGTATTATCCAGATCAAACACCCAATCACTGACCCCGTCACACCTCATATGACGAATATTCTTCTGGTGTTTAAGCTGTTCTAGATTGCCAAGGTCAGTCATCTTTGATGCCATTCATTTCTTATCTGACGTTTTTTGCCGAAAGGATATCGCCCTGTTCTAATCTGGTATCATAGCTTGTTTAAACAAGCTATGCGGCTAGATAGTTTTGCGCTTACCCTAATCCTCGTTGGTTATTAATGTGCCTATACCTTGTTCGGTAAACAGCTCAACAAGCACTGCATGCGCAGACCGCCCATCAAGTATCACCGCTGCTTCAGCGCCATTTTCAACAGCTTCAATACAGGTTTCCACCTTGGGGATCATCCCGCCCTGTACCGTGCCATCTGCGATTAAGGCTTTTGCATCTGCAACGCTTAATTTAGGGATATGATTACCCTCTTTATCTTTTACACCGCTTACATCTGTAAGCATCAGCAATCTGCGTGCGCTTATCGCACTCGCTAGCGCACCAGCGGCGGTATCTGCATTGATGTTATAGGTCAAGCCGCCATCCCCTAATCCTATCGGGGCTATTACGGGGATCATACCTGCATCCAAAAGCGCATATAACACTTTGGGGTCAACGGCTTCAGGCGTGCCCACAAAGCCAAGATCGCCACTTGCATTTGCAGAGGAGGTATCTAGCTTTTTCGCTCGTAGAAGACCGCCATCTTTTCCAGAAAGACCAACCGCATTGCCGCCCGCAGCGATAATCGCGCCTACAAGGGCTTTATTCACAGCACCAGAAAGCACCATTTCAACAACTGAAATAGTGGCCTCATCTGTTACTCTTAGCCCATTTACAAAACTAGATTCGATTTCCAACTTCTTGAGCATCGCACCGATTTGTGGCCCGCCCCCATGCACCACAACAGGCATAGCGCCCACTTGCCGCAATAACATCATATCCGCTGCAAAGGCTTCTGCGTAAGCTTGCTCACCCATGGCGTTCCCGCCAAATTTCACCACAATTGATTTCCCAGCATAACGGCGCATAAATGGAAGCGCTTCAATTAAAA
Organism: Puniceispirillaceae bacterium (SeqCode); assembly: GCA_965660095.1. Taxonomy (GTDB): domain Bacteria; phylum Pseudomonadota; class Alphaproteobacteria; order Puniceispirillales; family Puniceispirillaceae; genus WTJO01. The sequence continues at coordinate 19,248 of CBFHYP010000018.1, read as the reverse complement.
TCCCCGCTTTTTCGTGGGGTTGCGCATGTGGCTCAAACTCATTCTGGCTCATTTTTGTATTCCTCGCGCGGGCTTTAGCACCACATTCTGATAAGACTGGCATCGCCTTATCACATGCCTATCATATTCACTCAGCAGTTTCAAAAATTCTTCGCAAGCGCAAGGCTTGCTAAATGGGCACGCAATGCTTCAACCCCCTCACCTGTCTCAGAAGATGTCTGCCAGATATGCGGGAAAGCAGCGATTTGTGTCTTAATCATTTCTGCTGTTTTTTCTGTAATTTCTTTTTTCTGACCGCCTTTAAGCTTATCGCATTTGGTAAGAACCACTGCCCAAGATACAGCAGCGTCATTCATCAAATCCATCATTTGCTTATCTGCATCTTGGATACCCCTTCGGCTATCGATTAATAATAATAACCGTTGCAAGGTTTGCCTGCCTGCAAGAAACTGGCGGGTTAATTTAGTCCATGCTTTGATGTCTGTCTTAGGGGCTTTGGCATATCCATAGCCAGGCAAATCAACAAGCTGAAGCCGTGCGGCTAAGGAGAAGAAAATCAATTGCCGCGTTCGCCCTGGTGTTTGCGAGGTGCGGGCAAGTGTTTTCCGCCCCGTAAGCGCATTTACCAAGGATGATTTGCCCACATTAGACCGACCTGCAAAGGCTATTTCAGGCAAGGTCAATGGCGGCAATGCATCCAAATTTTGAGCCGCAGCAATAAAATCACATTGGCCGGCAAATAACAGCCTTCCTGATTCGATTGCGGCTTCATCTGGTGACGAAAGGCTATCCTCGTCCATCACCAGCTTAACCTGATGCTTTCATATTACGCGTAATCCACCATTGCTGCGCAACGGACAGGGTGTTGTTCCATGTCCAGTAAATCACTAGACCCGCAGGGAAGCCAGCAAGCAAGAAGGTAAAGAACAGCGGCATCCACTGGAAAATTTTCGCTTGTACAGGGTCTGGCGGCGGCGGATTCATCCGCATCTGCACTGCCATCGAAATACCCATTAAAATAGGCCAGATACCAATAGACAGGAATTGCGGAACCATATCCACTGAATAAGGCAGAAGGCCAAACAGATTGAAAATGGATGTTGGGTCAATATCGGATAAGTCTTTAATCCAGCCATAAAATGGTGCATGCCGCATTTCAATAGACACATACAACACTTTATAGAGTGAGAAAAACACTGGAATTTGTAGCAAAATCGGCAAACAACCTGCTGCAGGATTAACCTTTTCAGCCTTATATAATGACATCATTTCCTGCTGAAGACGCTGTTTATCTTCGCCATATTCCTCGCGCATTTTTTGCACACGCGGCGCAAGCTCACGCATCTTGCCCATCGATTTATACGATTTATTCGCCAATGGGAACAAAACCAGACGTACCACAATCGTAAAGGCAATAATGGCTAAACCAAAATTCCCAAGATATTCATACAACCAAGAAAGCCCATAGAAGAACGGTTTGGTAAGAAAATAGAACCAGCCAAAATCAATCGCTAAATCAAAGTTTGGTACCCCAAGCTCTTCTGTATATCGGTCTAACAACGCAACCCGTTTTGCGCCTGCAAATAGGTGGGTTGTCCAGCTTATTTCTGCACCTGGCTGAAGGATGATACTCTCACCTAGAAAATCTGACTGATAGCGAACCTCACCGCCTTGAAGGGCGCGCTGTGTAAAGCTAACTTTTTGGCTTTGATCAGGGATTAACGCTGCTAGCCAGTATTTATCTGTGATACCAATCCACCCGCCAGCTTCCTCAGGGGTGTATAATAATCCCCTAGCACCCGCATCAACCACATCATCATAATCATCTTCATTTAAGGTCTTATCAAAAACCCCAAGCGGGCCTTCATGTAGAATAAATAAACCAGAGGTTTGCGGTGTGCCGGTGCGTCTTATCAAACCATAAGGGCTAAGCTGTAATGCTTCCCCACGGGCTGATTCGACCTTGTCTGTAACGGTGATAAGATAATCATCATTCACCGAGATAATGCGCTGAAACACCAAACCCTGCCCATTATCCCATTGCAGCGTTACAGGTCTATCAGGTGTGACCAGTTGGCTATCTGCTGACCAAACGGTGTTTTCATTTGGCAGGTTTAGCTGCTGTTGGGCGGCACCCACCCATCCAAATTCTGCGAAATAAGGTTGTTTTGATGTAAAGGGAAGCATCAGGTGAATATTATCTGAGCCCTCATCCTGTGTTTCTGCATAGGAAGTCAGCACAATATCATCAATACGTGCGCCCATTGTCGATAATGAACCTGATACATTTGCTGTTTCTATCTGGATACGCTGACCAGTATCAGTTGCAACTGGCGCAGGCGCGTTCGTAGCAAGCCCTTCAGCGTTTGGCTTTTCAGCCTGTTGTTCTGTTGTTTGTTGAGTATAAGCATCGCGCTGCGCTTCAAGCTCAGGCTCAACAAAATAAAGCTGCCAGCCAATTAAGATGGCCATAGAAAGAGACATTGCAGCAATGAGATTTCGATTTTCAGGAGACATGGGAAACCTTTATTTACACCTAGCGCTCACATCGGGTGAGGGACACGCATTGGCTTATCAGTTTTCAGCGTAATTTTCAACTCTCAGGGTACAGGATCATACCCATCACCCCCCCAAGGATGACATTTTGAAATACGCTTTAGCGCAAGCCGCCCCCCTTTCATAGCGCCATGACGTTCAATCGCTTCAAGGGCATAGGCAGAACAGGTCGGCTGAAACCTGCAATTTGACCCTATAATGGGCGATAAGATCAGCCTGTAGAGGTGAATGGGAACGCATAAAAACCAGCGGCATATTCTAGAAATTAAGCCAAGGCTGTTTTTATCCATCATGGCCTGCCATCTTGTGTTTTTGGGTCAGTTTACGATTAACGCCCAGTACAGCTTTTTTAAGATTCTGCTCTACTTCTGACCACGGCTCTGAAAGGATGCCTCTTCTGGCAATAAACACATAATCTGCGCCATTCATTCCCAATTCTTGCAGATAAAGCCTTACCCATGCACGCAATCGTCTTTTTGCTCTGTTGCGATGAACTGCATTGCCAATTTTACGAGACGCGGTAAAACCAACACGAATGGCACTATTATCGTGATGCTTTTCATCCGCCCGATATCCTGCCTGAAGCACCACATCAGGGGCAATTTGTTTCACCCCTTGGTGCTGAATAGACAGAAAATCTGCACGCTTTGCGATAACCGTAATTTCTGAAGATGTGGGGTGATGTATTTGGGTTGCCATCACTCAATGTTCCAAAATCTAGCTGCTTTCAATATATAGCATAAACAGGGCAGAGGATGCAGTTTTAAAGCATTTCACAATAAAAAACATCAGACATTAAATCTCATGCCTGATGCTAAAAAATTCGTAAATGTAGCGGACAGCTTGCGTTTTACGCAGATAGGCGCGCGCGTCCTTTTGCTCTGCGTGCCCGGATAACGCGGCGGCCACCAACAGTTGCCATGCGTGATCTAAAGCCATGGCGGCGCTTACGAACTAGAACACTTGGCTGATAGGTGCGCTTCATAATGTGCCCCTTTATCTCTTAATTAACAACACTATCCCATAATCGGGAATCCTTGAGTGGTGGGGTATACACCTGTTAGGCTTTAATTGTCAATGCTTAAACCGCTCTAAATGGCGAGATAACACCGCTTACCGTGATGATCTACACGATTTTAGCGATTATTTTCATTTTACTTTAATTCAGCTAGCATACGGTTAAAACAATCATCTGTGCAAAATGGATAAAGCGTGATGACAGATACAAAACGCATGATGAGCTTGATCGCAGGAATAGCCGCCTTTTCGCTTATTGCTAGTGGTATTAGCGCAGGGTTATGGGCGGCAGGCACCTCATTTTCTACATACATTATTTTAATCGCCTTCTTTCCAGCGTTGATTGGCGGGGGTGTTGCCAGCTGGAGTGTATATCGTTTCTTCCTGCATCCTATCTGCCAGCTTGAAGAAACGCTAAAAGCTGTTGCACAAGACCCTGAGCTGATTCTGCCCCCAAGTGAAAAACAGCATCTTAGAGGTTTGGCTGAGCTTCATACCCAGCTAGAACAGCTCTTTCGAACCATCAGATCGACCTTGCGCCAGCAACAGCGCCTAGCAGATGTCGGCCAAGCGGTCGCGAAAATTAATCACGATGTCCGCAATAGCCTGTCTGTTGCAACCTTGCTCGCAGACCAGCTCGAATCAAATGCCGATCCGAAAATAGCCAAAGCAGGCACTTTGATTGTGAGCTCTACTAAAATGGCAGCTGATATGTGCCAGAACATGCTTGATTATCTGGCGGAGATGCCGGTTCCGCACTATGCTGAAATTGACATGCATGCCTTTATTGAAGATACCGCAAAAAGCTATCCGATTGAGATGCACTATTCAGGCCCTACTAGCCTTATCTCTGATAGGTTATTTCTATCGCGCATTCTTGGCAATTTAGCGCGTAATGCGGTGTTTGCGCAGGCATCATCATTACAGATCGATATCTGGCAAGCAGGCCATTTATGCATTATCGATTTTTCAGATAATGGGCCAGGTATCGATGCAAAGCGCAAATCAGACCTATTCTCCCCTTTTTCTGCGTCTAGCAGAGCAGGCTCAGGGCTAGGGCTATCCATTTGTTTGGATTTAGCCTTAGCCCTTGGGGGTAAATTCTTTTTATCCAGAACAAGTGAAGCAGGGAGCGAATTTAGGCTTCAATTGCCTGCTATCCCCGCATATCCGCCAAAGGGGTAGAGGGGCGCGGCTCTAAATCCCATGGGAAGAAAATCCAGGTATCTTGGGATACTTCTGTAATATAGGTATCCACAACAGGCCTACCTTTAGGCTTTGCATAGACCGTTGCAAAATGCGCTTTTGGCAGCATGTGGCGAAGCATTTTGCCAGTCTCGCCTGTATCTACAAGGTCATCGACGATTAACCAGCCTTCTCCATCACCTGCTTGCTCGGGTGCTTTAAGGACATTTACTTCGCCCTTTTCCTGACCATGATAGCTAGCAAGACATGCGGTATCTATCAGGCGCAATTCAAGCTCACGCGCGACAATCGCAGCAGGCACTAACCCGCCCCGTGTTACAGCGATAACGCCAGTGAATGGACCAAGTTCTAACAGCCGCCATGCAAGCGCTTTAGAATTGCGGTGAAGTTCTTCCCATGATACTGGAAAATTCTTATTTTCATCAAATGATGCCATCTATAACGCTCCTATCATCATGCGATATGGCTGAACCTGCCCATCCACTTCATATTTGATATATGTTCCTTAGCACAGCTAGCCTTATCCCGAAAAGAGGGCATTTTTTGCTAGACAATAGCCATGAGTTCCCCTAGATTGCGGCATCTGAACAGCCTTGATTATTTTCAAGGAGTTGTATCAGAATGCGCTCGTAGCTCAGCTGGATAGAGCACTAGACTACGAATCTAGGGGTCGGGAGTTCGAATCTTCCCGAGCGCGCCACTTTCCTCATTACGATATTGTGCAAGCGCATGCTGATATGCTTGTCTATTCAAAATGCTATTTGGCGATAATGCTATTTGAAAAAAATAGTGTTTACGTTTTATCATGATGTAACCGCTACAAGGCCCGAAGAAAATTTTAAGTCTTCTGATGTAAAAGGCGATGATAAAAAAGGGAGGGGAGCAAAAAGATGAAACGTATTTATGACTGGGATGCAAAATTTAATTTACGAAATTATACGGTTGCAGATTTAAAAAGCCTGAAAGGCGTAAGAACGCTCACCCAAACAACCGCGAATAGTGCAGAAGAAGCCAGTGCGGCATATGATGCTGGCATTGATTTGATCATGACAAATGCTGTGAATACAAAGCTGGCACGCCATGGTGCGCCAGAGATTTTTATGACATCCACCGTGCCTCTGCCAGACCATCCAGAACCAAAAGATGTGTTAAAGATGGCATTTAAAGCGATGAAAGAAGGGGCTGATTCTATTTATACCGCGCGTGGCCCGCATATTGTGGAGATGCTGGCGCGCGAAGAAATCCCTGTGATGTGTCATTTGGGTTTGGTGCCGCGCCGTTCTACATGGAAGGGTGGATTACGCGCGATTGGCCGTGATGCGGATGAAGCGATAAAGCTGTTTCAAGATTTTAAAGATATGGAAAATGCAGGTGCCTTTTCTGTCGAAGCAGAGGTCATTACAGCGCAAGTCATGGCCGAGATATCAAAACGTACCAGCCTTGTGACAAGCTCACTTGGTTCTGGTTCAGGCGGTGATATTAACTATCTATTCCAGAATGATATTTGCGGTGAGCAAGAACAAAGCCCCCGTCATGCGCGTGCTTTTGGCCAGCTTCATAGATTATATGAACAGATTAAAATAGAGCGCCGCGCCGCCCTAGCAGCTTTCGACAAGGCATCAAAATCAGGCGATTTTCCCGGCAAAGCTGAAACAGCCACAATGCCAGAAAAAGAGCTAGAAGCATTTTTATCAAAGCTAGATAAGATGTTTTAAGCTTGCGTTGGTATAATACCCAGTAAAATAAATGAGGCTGTTGGTACGCATAAGGGATGAAAAAGGGTTTACTCTATTCTCACGCCTTACGTTTGTTCTAATTATATGTTGATATTAGACAATTGAATTCAGTAATTTGACTAACGAGGTAGCAACAGCATGGCCTAAGTTCACGGGAACAGCATTGCCTATTTGTTTGTATTGGCTGGAAAGACTTCCTTGAAATTCCCAAGTATCTGGAAAGGTTTGAATTCTTGCATATTCTCTGACGGTCAAGGGTCTTGTCTCACTGGGGTGGCACCTTTCGGTCTGCTTTTGAGCGGGAGCACAGGTAAGTGTTAGGCTCGGTTCATCCCAAGATAACCTTCTTGCCATTCCTGTTTTGCCTCCACCTAAATGATAACTACCTTTCATATATTCTCTTTGAAGTTTTTCAGGCAGGTCTCTCCAATAACCACCTTCTGGCACGTGTTTCATGATTTGCATCTTTTTTTCGGGATACGTTTGCCCTCCTGATTCAGGGACATTTGAGTTATATAATTCTCCCGATTCAAGCGCATCTCTGAGAGTGTAAATTTTTGGATATTTTTGAGGCCATTGAAAAGCACTGGAGAACGCTATATCTTTCCTCACAGCGATTAGGAATATCCGCTCTCTTTTCTGAGGTACTTTATAAAAAATCGCTTTGAGAACTTGGGGTTCAACAAGTTTATAGCCAAGTTGATCTATTATATTTTTTATAGTTTTTAGAGTCCGGCCGGAATCATGTGCCGATAGACCACGTACATTTTCGGCTAGTAATACTTTTGGCTCTATTTCTTTGACGGCTCTAGCAAATTCAAAAAATAAAGTACCTCTAATGTCATCAAAACCCAGTTTTTTACCTGCATACGAAAATGCCTGACATGGAAAGCCGCCAGACAAAAGATCTATTTTTCCGTTATATTTTGTGAATTTTATGTTTTTTACATCATCATTAATAACATTCCAATTTGGCCTGTTATTTTGAAGAGTTGAGCATGCGTCTTTATCTATTTCATTGTGCAATAGCGTTTCAAATCCTGCCTTTTCTAGACCTAGCGCTAATCCTCCTGCACCTGCGAACAATTCAATCGCTTTATATGTTTTGGCACACTGCTCAGCGTTTTCTAGATAACCGTTTTTTGTTTGTTTAAAAAATTCAAGTTCGGGAAAATCCGCATACAAATCGTCAAGGTTGAAATGTTCCTTACCCGAGGTGATTTTATTTGTAATTTTGAGCACCCCTTTATTGATTCTTTGCTCAATGTTTCTTTTTGAAACACCGAGAACATCTGCAAGGATTTGTTTTGATATTAAATTCATGAATGTAAGTTTTCTGAAAACAATTTTGTCTTATTTTTAGTTAGTGCTACCCTTTCAATCAAGGAGCAAGCAATGAAAAATGACAGCAACCAAAAAATTCTTGATTCAGCAGGCAAGTGGTTTGTTGGAGCTGTTGTTAATAGTCATATAAAAAACACACAAAAGCTAGTGAGTTATAAAGAGTTTAAGGTTAATCCATTTCTAACACCATATCTTTCAGTTTTTCTCAAAGGAGAGTTATCAGAGAGAGGTGTTGCAGAAGCGTTGGTTCTTCCAAGAGCTTTACAAACGTCCATTACAACATCATTCGGGACGCATATGCAGTATTTTATATCCGATGTTTTATCAGATGCTTATCCAAGCGTGATATCAGGCTTAGACATTGAATTTGATGACCAAATTGATGGTCGGAAAAAATATGCTCAGGTGAAATTAGGACCCAATACTATAAACGCAGATGATGTCGACACTATCCACAATCATTTTAATGCAATTAGGCAACTTGCTAAAACGAACCGTCTTTCAATTGAACTTAATGATCTGTTTATAGGTGTATTATACGGAAATGAAAGGGAATTAAGTCAACATTACAAATCGTTAAGAGATAAACACAATTATTCCGTTGAGGTGGGGAAAGACTTCTGGGTTCGACTAACCGGCGATGAAGCGTTTTTTGATAAATTGATTTTTTCTATAGTTGAGGAAACAAAGTCTATTGATGTAGAAAATGTGCTAGAGAACGTAATTGTTGGTTTGTCAAAAACTGCAGAAATAAGAGACTTAGTAAGAAGTTTAAAAAACTCGAATTAATTATTTTCCAAAGATGTAAAGGCAAAGAGATACCAGACGGCGAATTAACCTATTTACATTTCTCCCGAAACCACCTCACTTCACACACATAGCAAATCATGCATAAGACATGGATGGCTGATTGACATTTCAGGTTGCTGTTATAGAGTATTACCAAGATTTGGGGGGAGATTATGGCTCTGAGAAGACTGTTTGCAGCTATTATGCTTTTATTGGGAATGCTGAATGTTTCAACACTCAGCCACGCAGAAGATTTGCTGAAGGGCGCGGATAGCGCTTATGGCGAATATCTGGCCGGAGAATGCGTCACCTGTCACAGCGCAGATGGCGCAGATAAAGGCATTCCTAATATTATCGGACTCGACGCTGAAGGGTTCGCCTATATCATGCATTCCTACCGCAATAAAGAACTTGAAAATAAAGTAATGCAGCTTATTGCCGGCAGACTAGACGATGCGCAAATTGCCTCCCTAGCTGTGTATTTTGCCGCCCTTTCTGCAGATTAACCTGCTGAAAACAAGTCATCTAAACATGCATAAATTCATATGTATGATTCTTTTTCTTTATGATTATTTAAATGTTTCCTAAAATCAGGGATAAATTAGTGATTTAGGTGCTTGTTAATCAATGGGAGGGAACATGACTAAATTTTCACGTAGACAATTTACCGCCGGCCTGGCTGCGGGTTCAGCACTTCTTGCTGCACCTTCAATAGCCTTTGGTGCGCGGCCACGCGTTGTGGTTGTGGGCGGTGGTGCAGGCGGCGCGACAGCTGCTCGCTATATCGCAAAAGACAGCAATGGCGCTGTGGATGTAACATTGGTTGAAGCATCAAAGCGTTACTATACTTGCTTCTTTTCAAACCTCTATCTAGGCGGGTTTAGAAATTACGGCTCTATCGGCCATAATTACTATGGCTTGGCTGTAAATCATGGGGTGAATGTGGTTCATGAATGGGCCTCATCTGTGGATAATGCTGCTAAGGTTCTTAAATTGGCCTCTGGCGGTTCAATTGCGTATGACAAGCTTATCTTATCGCCTGGTATTTCTCTGAAATATGACAGCGTTCCTGGCTATTCACCAGAAGTACAAAGCCGTATGCCGCATGCATGGACATCTGGCACGCAAGTACAGTTATTGCGCAATCAGGTGATGAATATGAAACAAGGCGGAACTTTTATCATGGTGCCTCCGCCAAATCCATATCGTTGCCCACCTGGCCCATATGAGCGTGTGTCGATGATAGCGCATATGTTCAAACAAAATAACCCAACTGCTAAGATTATTATTTTGGATCCAAAAGCGAAATTTTCAAAGCAAGGCTTGTTTACAGCTGGCTGGGAAAAGCATTATCCAGGCATGGTCGAATGGCTTGACCCGGACACACATGGCGGCTTGAAAAACATCAACGCCGAAACCATGGAGTTTGAGACAGACCTAGACACATTCAAGGCAGATGCAGCTTGTGTAGTACCTGGCCAACGCGCAGGAACAATCGCACAAACAGCTGGCGTTACCGATGGCGACTGGGCACCAATTACGCCAGCAACAATGGCATCCAAGGCAGACCCGAACATCTATGTGTTGGGGGATGCGTCTGTCGCATCTTCAATGCCAAAATCTGGCTTCTCAGCAAACAGCCAAGCTAAAGTTGCAGCGAACGCCATTCGTGGTGAGCTTACGGGCAGCCGGGTGTTTGAACCACGCTTTGCAAATACATGCTGGTCACTTATCGCCACAAATGACGGTGTTAAGGTTGGCGCAAGCTATAAAGCTGGTGAAGAAAAAATCGACGTTGTGGATAAGTTTATCTCACAGGGCGGCGAATCTGCTGATGTGCGTAAAGCAACTTACGAAGAATCAGAAGGTTGGTACAAGGGTATTACCTCTGACATGTTCTCATAAGACTGTCAGGCACAGAACAGAAAAGGGCAGCCCGTTGGCTGCCCTTTTTTTCTAGGGAGGAGAAAAAAATAAACGGTTTTATGACATGCCTTTTACCGTGACATGGCTAGTGCCAGACGGTGAGATGTTTTTCTTGCGGGTAATATAATTTTCCAGCAAATCATAGATGGCAGGCCCTTTTGTATCTGGGTTAACAGACGCCCAGCCGCCAACGACATAGCGCCTGTTTGCATCTATCGGCGCGCCAGTATCTGTGTGAACCATATTCTGAATCCGCTTACCCATCGCTGCCTTAGGCGCACATTCATATGAAAGACCGCCAACGCGCACCATATCACCGCCCTGCTGATAATACGGGTCAGGATTAAACAAATTATCACAGACATCTTCTAACATCGTCTTAATCTGCTCACCGGTCATCTCAGTACGGTACACCGCAGGGTAATTCATCGAGGTCTGGGTATACATATCATCAATGGTGATAGGCTGGTCTGGCAGCAAGGTTGTTCCCCACCTGAAGCCAGGGCTAAGGGCAATCTCTACATCCCGTTCTTCACGAATAGCATCACAGATTACGTCATCCCAACTACCGTTAAAATTACCCCGGCGATAGAGCAACCCCCCCGCCTTGCCAATCACTCTATTGCATTCCGCCTCATAAGGCGCGCGGAGCTCGTCAATCAAGCTAGACATTTCAGCATCAGGGGTAATCACATCAGAAAATACCGGAATTAAGGTTGAGCTTGCATCAACTACCTGCCCGCCTTCAACTTTCAGATCAATCCTGCCAAGATATTTGCCATGTGAGCCAGAGGACAACACAAGGGTTTTTCCAATCCGAACAGCTTCAGGCACAGCATCATGTGTGTGGCCTGTTAAAATCACATCAATGCCAGAAATATCTGCTGCCAGCTTCTGGTCAACATCAAAGCCGTTATGAGATAGTAGCACGACAATTTCCGCACCATTACCGCGTGCTTCATCAACATTTTTCTGAATTTCATCAGGGCGGATACCGAAAGACCAGCCTTCCACCAGATGACGCGGGTTAGCGATTGGCGTATAAGGGAAATGCTGGCCAATAACCGCAACCTTCACCCCGCCTCGCTCAAAATAGGCGGTGCTGTCAAAGACGCGTTCTTCCCATTCTGTATCAAAACAGTTGCTACCTAGAAATGGGTAGCCCATCTCATCGATCAACTCTTCAACACGATCCTTGCCAAAGGTGAATTCCCAATGCCCGACCATCGCATCAGGCTTCAGGGCTTTCATTGCCGAAACCATATCTGCGCCTTGGGTTTTTAATGAGGTATAAGACCCCTGCCATGTATCACCACCATCAAGCAGAAGAACCTTATCATCGCCACGGTCAGCACGGATGGCTTTAATCAGCGTTGCAGTTCTATCTAGCCCGCCTAGCTTGCCATAAGCTCTGGCCAAAGCCTCATAATCAACCATGGTATGGGCATAGGCATATGCAGAATTGGCAGGAATACCGAAATGATCCAGAAATTGGTTTGCTACCAGATGCGGCGGGATACCTTCAAATGCGCCAACACCGTAATTCTCTGATGGGGGACGGAAATAAACAGGCTTTAATTGGCCGTGCATATCGGTCAGATGAAGTAATGTCACTTGGCCTTTGCTGTTGAAATTCAGCAAATCATCTTGGGTCAGGCGCTGTTGTGCAGCAGCCCGCACAAAATTTGGCATAGCCGTAAAATAAGACGCGCTCACAGCGGCCATTTGAAGAAATTCGCGACGTGAGCGCATCACAGCCCCCCAAGATTTTAATTCATTTGAACCAGCCAGCTGGCCTTACTGCATCGATTCCAAATAAGCGATTATGTTCTGACGGTCTTTTTCTTTTTTCAGCCCAGCGAATGCCATTTTTGTACCCTTAAGATATTTCTTAGGGTTAGCAAGATACCCATCAAGGGTTTCTGCATCCCAAATAATGCCGCTTGCTTTCATCGCTTTGGAATATTTTTTGAAACTTTCAACAGACCCTGCCTCACGGCCGAACAAACCAACCAGATGAGGGCCGGTTTTGTTTTTTTCCTTGTCAACAACGTGACAGGATTTGCATTTTTTGAATACTTTCTCACCCATTGCCACATCCCCTGCCTGGGCAGAGATACTGAAGCTGAGAACAGCAGCAAGAACCAATATTAGTTGTTTCATCGAACCTCTCCTAACTTTCTTCTTCTGGCGTAACATCAACATCGCGCGCTCTGCCAATAACTGTAGTCGGCACATCACAATCCTTCATACACGCAACCCCAGCAACTGGCTGAGCATCAGGACGTGGGTCAGGCAACATAAAGCCGTCACGATTTGGCATTTCAATAGTGCCAATATTGTCCTGATTCACCTCAAACTCATCATCAATAATGTCGTTCATATACAGTAAATATGCGACAATCTGGTAGGTTTCATCATGGGTAAGGGACTGCGCCTCACCAAAGGGCATAGCACGGTAAATATAATCATACATCGTGGATGCATAAGGCCAGTAGCTTCCAGTTGTCTTAACGGGATCATGACCAGCAAGCGTGCCTTCACCGCCAACCAAAACAGGCCAATTATCAACAGCCTCACCAAAATCACCATGACAAGAGGCGCATCTGTCTGCGTAAACCTCCTCACCGTCAAACGCATTACCGGTGCCGATAGGAGCACCCAAACCATCGGGGCGGACATCAATATCCCAGCCAGCAACCTGTTCTGCTGTAGCGATTTCACCCAAGTTGAAAGGGCGCTGTTCAGCACCAGCGTTAGACGCCATCATAAGCGGCGCAACAACCACACTAGCCATCACGCCTTTTTTCAGAATCCTAGCCAAGTCTGACATTATCCACACTCCCGTCTTTATTGACCATCCAGGTAGCAATTGAATTATTATGATAAATAGAGTTCACCCCACGCTCAGCCTGTAGCTGCTGGATGGTAGGCTGGACATAGCCTGTTTCATCTATCGCACGGGACTGAATGAGCATCTCTTCCCCGTTCCAGTTAAACGGCAGGGTAAAGCGGGTTAGTGATTTATCAAGGACAGGCCCATGTAGCTCTGATGTCTGCCAGTTACGGCCCCCATCAAAGGACACATCTACGCGCGTGATCTTGCCCCGTCCTGACCAAGCCAACCCTTTGAGAAGTTGGGTGCCTTTGCTCATGATTGCTTTTTCTGGACAAGGCGACGTAACCACAGATTTGGCATCCATCACCCAGGTGAACATGCGAGCCTTACCATCTTTCATCAGATCGGTATATTTTGAAGTTTCCTCACGAGCCATATATGGCATGTCACCAAATTCAAGACGACGCAGCCATTTAACCCACATATTACCTTCCCAACCTGGCACAACAAGACGTGCTGGATATCCTTGTTCAGGACGAAGCGCCTCACCATTCATGGCATAGGCAACCATACAGTCATCTAAGATTTTTTCCATCGGGATAGAACGGTTCATACCCGCAGAATCTCCCCCTTCTGCCAAGACCCATTTAGCAGTTGGCTTGACCCCAACCTCACGGCAGATATCGGATAGGCGCACCCCTGTATATTGCACATTATGCACCATACCAAAGGTAAACTGGCAGCCATTTAGCTGGGCACCGCGCCATTCCATACCGCCATTTGCGGCACATTCTAAGAAGTAAAACCGGTTGGTTTGCGGGAACCGACGTAAATCATCAAGGGTGAAGATTAGCTCTCTGTCCACCAGACCATTAATCATCAAACGGTAATCTGTTGGATTAACCTCAGGCACACCGCCATGATGGCGCTCAAAACAAAGCCCGTTTGGGGTAACAAACCCATCAAGCTCATGAAGCGGGGTGAAATTCACTGAAGATTCTGTGCTGGCCGTTAGCCATTCCACATTACGGCGCACCACATGGCCTTCAAATTCAGACGGCATCCCATAGGGATTGGCATCTACGCCTGAACCCAAATATGGTGTCCATTCTGGTACATTTGGCGGCAGATTATCTGGATTTGCTTGTGTTGCGCCAGCTGTTTTTAGCACAGATGTTGTGCCAAGCGCAGCAGCTCCCCCTAATAAAGAGCGTCTTGTCAATGACAGGGATTGTCTATCTTTTTCCGTCATTTTTCCCCCCATATTCCATAACTAACTCACCTCTCCAGAACTAAGATTCTTGGTGAGCACCAGCAATTTAAAGGCGTCCTGAATAATGCTCAGCACGCCTTTGGTTAGGCTATTTTTATCTTTTTAGATGCGGTGTATTCTTGGCCACCATCTTCAACCCAGACGAAATCAAATGTTCCGGCCTCAGTCACCTTGAACGGAAAAATCAAAAATGGATTTGAAGACATTGAAGGCTTCATATCTACATTAAACACTGGCTTTCCGTTAAAACTTGCAGTGAAGCTGTGGATGATTTTACGTGGCACAACATTGCCGTCACCATCGACAGCACGACCACTATGCATCGGATGAGAAATCAATGTTTTAATCTCAACAATCTCACCAACTTCGGCTTTTTTAGGCACTTTCACGCGCGCTTTGACTTTAGACATCTTTTCTTCCTCCTTAGCCGCCGCAGCCGCCAATGGTCACTTTGACAGTACCATCTGCCTTGGCAAAAGAGCCATCGCTCAACGCAGCAAGTACAGTGACATTTTGTGTTTTGGACAACCGCATCCGGGTGGTGGCACTACAAGCCCCCATTGCCGGTGTGAAGTTAAACTGAGCCACATCAGGCTCAGGATTACCGTCGGCAAAGACATAT
Source organism: Puniceispirillaceae bacterium (SeqCode) (assembly GCA_965660095.1). Lineage (GTDB taxonomy): Bacteria > Pseudomonadota > Alphaproteobacteria > Puniceispirillales > Puniceispirillaceae > WTJO01. The sequence goes on along the minus strand of CBFHYP010000018.1, from coordinate 3,940 downwards.
ACAGCTTTAACGTGTTCAGCCTCAGTCATCGGGCTGTCAATTTCAAAGGCAATCTTTACCTGATTCCCGTTTTCTGCAATTTCAGGCATATCTAAATAGATATCCATCTCACCAATAGCGCCGCCCTTGGTTACTTCTGATATCCGGCCAGCAACCGCATCAGCTGTCGCTATAGCTAGCTTTGGTGCGACAGTCAGTGCCGCAGCAGCCCCTAAAAGCTGTATGGCATGGCGCCGTGAAATTGGTGTCATTTTTTGAGCAATCATTGTTACACCCTGTTCAGTCAAATAAGCAGTCAGAGTTATATGCACGAAAAGACATATGTCAGTTGGCTAATCGATAAACCTACCTTAAAGCCCGTGTTTCACTCTTCCCCAATACCATATTCTGAACTGATTTTAAGGTGTTTTGCAACGATAACCGTCTATATATATGTTTTTTTATATGTATCTAAGCCGATAGCTATACATATTTAGGGGCTGATATATTCAGATAGAGCCCAGAAAAACATCTCACTTGACCGATAGCCTTCGATGCGGCCTATCTCGTGGTTGTTTTTCACAATCAGAAATGTAGGGGTGCCAAACACATTTGCTGATCCTGCTGGCAGAACCGAGGGTGCATCCTGAAGGTCAACGCGTCGTAGCTTGGCTTTTCTGCCATACGGTGTGTTGTCATAGATGTGGCCAACATCACGCTCCCACGCCTTACAGAAAGGACAATATTCAGAGGTGATGAACAGTAATTCTAGGCGCGTATTTTGTTCTGCTGAGATAGCAGATGAGTTAATAAACAGGCTGCAGAAAACCAGACAAATTTTCAAGCTATATATCAAACCGCGGCGTAGTCTTTTTAGTCTAAGCAAGGCTAGGTGGAGGTTAGGCTGCTTCATTTGACTTGTGCAAATCCGCTTGCACGCCTTGATGTTTGCCCATCACTTGGCCCTTCTTCAATCTCTGCATTTCGCAGGCTGACGCGCAAAATGCGCCTTACAGCATCGCTTCGCAACGAATAAATAATATTTCGGGACACGCGCTCTGTTTCTACAACATCTGAATTACGCAAGACAGCCAATTGCTGTGAGACCATATATTGTTTAAGCCCAAGAAGCTCACAGATTTCACTCACAGAACGCGGGCGTGCAAGCAAATATTTGCAGATGGTTAGACGCACAGGGTGAGATAGCGCATGATAAATGCAAATCATCCGGCTCATCGGCCGGTCGAGCTCAAATTCATTCTCTGAAAATGTTTCTGGCTTGTTTTGCATCATTTCCCCTCGATAAATAGCAAAACGCTGTTCTGTTATGAAGCCTGTGCTTTTAGGATTCGTTTCAACCACCCTGCAGGCTCATCAAGCATACGGTCAAGTGGCGTATCTATGGTTTTTTCACCAGGTAGCCAATTTGCAGGTGTGGCAGCTTCAGCCTCGAATGTAGCCATCAACGCCTGCTGCACACGCAATAGCTCATCCACAGACCTGCCAACCTGCATCGGATAATGAATAACCGCCTGCACAGTCTGGGTGGGATCGATAAAAACACATGACCTGACAGTTGATGTGTTCACACTGGTTGGATCAATCATGCCATAGACTTTGGCAATTTGCATGGAGCTATCTTCCACAACTGGAAAGGAGACTCTCTGCTCAAAATTCTCTTCAATCCAGTCAATCCAGCTCAGATGACTATAGACACTATCAACAGACAGCCCGATTAGCTCCACCCCTAGCGCATCAAACCGATGCTGATTTTTAGCCAAGCTGATAAATTCAGTAGTGCACACTGGGGTGAAATCAGCTGGATGGCAAAATAGCAACACCCAGCTACCTTCATAAGCTGCTAAATCGATCATTCCCTTGGTAGAATGCGCTATAAATTGCGGAGCGGGGCGTCCTACCATCATTGTAGCTTGCATATTATTTTCGCTCATTTAACTCTACCCTTTAATGCAGTGACTATACTTTATATCAACAGACCTCTCTTTATTTTAGCGCATTCCAGCGTAAAGAGCGATACCATTTAAACATCCGCCTACGCATTAATAATCATACGGGAAATCAGGATATGCTCATCCCTAGCCAGTGTAGCAGATGGCTATAGGTCTCTTCAGGTTTTTCTATGGGCGGCAGATGGCCAGCGCCTTTTACCTGCACAAGCGTTGCATGGGGGATAAGCTGGTGCATCAAATGATGCCGTTCGGCTGGGCATAATCGGTCTTCTGCGCCATGCAAAATTAATGTTGGACACGCTACAGACTTCAACACCTCCGTTTGGTCTGGCCGGTCACGCAAGGCTAAAGATTGCTCAATAAAGGCTTCTTTGCCAAGCAAGAGCGCCATATCCATACATAAATTCAGATGGTCTTGTATATGCGGGCTATCGGCAAGATAATGCGGCTTCATTTCTTCGGCCATCACCTGCTTTAATTTACCCGTCCTAACATCTGCAATTTGCCGGTTGCGCCGCACCACCCCTTCAGATGTTTCAGCTAGCGGGTTTGTATCCATCAAAGCAAGTCGCTCGATACGATTAGGGGCTTGGGCCACCATTTCCATCGCCAGAATGCCACCCATAGATAAACCGCACAGCGCAAAACGAGGCGGCAATTCCTCCAGCAACCTAGAAGCAAGCTGTGATAGTGATGATGCCCCAATGAGCAAAGGTGTATGAATATTAAGGCTAAAACGACACTCTTGCTTGAGGCATTTTGTCTGATACGCAAACAGGCGTTCATCACACATCATGCCTGGCAAGATGACAAGATTTTGTGCCATCACTTTCTTTTCTCACTCTCTGATTGATGGTTTGTGCTGGTGTTACAGCACGCCATCTGCCCCTTGGCGTAATACACTTAACTTTGCCCATGCGATTTCAGGGTCAACAGCGCCAAAACCAGCAAAAGTGCCAAATCCGCAATCTGTCCCGGCCATTACGCGGTCTGCACCAAACACTGAAGTAAATCGCTCTAGCCGCTGGCTAACAACCTCAGGATGTTCCACAAAATTGGTGGTGCTATCTAGCACACCAGGGATAAGAATTTTGTCTTTCGGCACTTCATCTGCTCTATTTTTGAACACTGTCCATTCATGCGCATGACGCGGGTTAGAGGTCTCAAACAGGACATAGCCAGCATGCGTATTCATCAAAACAGGAAAGACTTTATCCATAGAAATATCACAAATATGGGGCCCTTCATAATTTCCCCAGCAGATATGCACACGTATCTTTTCTTTCGGCAAACCCTCTAGCGCGTAATTTAGCGCTGCGACATGGCTATTCGCAATATCAACAAATTCATCATCGCTCATCTCAGCAAACAGCATATGCCGTGACAAAGCAAGGTCAGGGCAATCAAGCTGAAGCTCAAGACCTGCATCAATAATCGTTTTATATTCTGCCCTCATTACTTCTGATAGGGCATCTAGATAATGCTGGCGGCTTGGATAATAATCATTCTGCAAAAATAATGATATTACTCCAGGGGACGCAGCATTCATAAAGCCGCGCTCCACCCCATGTGCTGCCATTGCCCCTTTCAAATTGGAGATATCTTTATCTAACTCACCATTATCAAGCGGCTTAATCTCGCCTGTACACATCGGCCTTGCATAGGTGGGGGTGCCGCCACTATCCGCTAGACGCTGCAGAAATCCGGGAAATTGCTTTAAGTCTGCTGGCGCATTGCGCGGACTATCCCCAGAAAAACCTGTATAGCGATCTTTCACATAGGTTGCGTAAGATATTTTTGATGTTTCCCCATCGCTAACAACATCAATGCCAGCTTCCTTTTGCCGCCTTACTAGCATATCTACATGGGCTGTCATCACCTCATCGAACAGTTTTTCATCAAAAGATTTGCCCTGCTCTTTTGGCTGGCCAAATCTTAGCATCAAGCCAACAGGCGGATATTTAGGGATGCCAGCTTTTAATGATTACGCA
>CBFHYP010000017.1:0-55006 GCA_965660095.1 Puniceispirillaceae bacterium (SeqCode) | reverse complement strand
AGGATGTGCAAATAATACAGGCTTGCCATGCGCGCCAATATTTGGCTCGCCACTTCCCAAAATACGCCCACCTTCTGTGATAATCTGATCTCGGGTAGCCAGAATATCCTCAACATCAAAACATATATGATGCATACCGCCATCAGGTTTCTTTTCCAAAAATGCGGCAATTGGGGAATCTGCGTCAATTGGCTCTAATAGCTCGATTTTGGTATTTCCTGCATCAACAAACACCACGGTCACACCATGTTCTTCCAGGCGTTGCGGCTCAGAAACCGAAGCGTTTAGACGTGCTTTCCACTGCCTAGCCGCCGCATCTAAATTCGGCACAGCAATAGCAATATGATTTACAGAACCTATCATGGGTTTAACTCATCATTAGGTGCGAAGAATATGAACATCGACAATCGGGCGAAGCCTAAATCTATTTCTGGCCAAAGGCCGAATAACGTCAAGCACTGCTTTTTCAACTGCCTTGTCTTTTAAAATAGCCTCATCAGACAGCATATCCAACCCATCTTCTATGGCTAGTGATGCCTCTGCGACAAAATCAATTTGGGTTTCTGCATCACAGAGACCAGATTGTAGTATCGAAGGGGCGATTAAAAGCTCCCCAGACCCATCTAGCACTACAGAAACGGTTACATGCCCATTCCACAGCATTCTGCGCCGGCTTTTCAAGAAATCAGATTGAAGCGAGACAACTTCTCCGCCCTCATGGGTTTGCAGGCCTATATCAACCTTATCTATTTCATGCGCTTTATCATTATCAAAACTGATGACTGAGCCATTTTCTGGAATAAGCTGCTGAGACACCTGACAAGACCTGGCTAGCGCCGCATGCGCTTTCAGGTGTCTAGCCGTACCATGCACAGGAATTGCAATTTTCGGCCGTACAAGACCATACATCTCGATCATCTCATCCCGTGCAGGATGCCCTGATACATGCACAGGCCTATCTTCATCGGTGATAATAGTCACGCCTTGACGGATAAGATTATCCTGAACTTTGCTGATAGAAGCCTCATTACCCGGAATTTGGCGTGAGGAGAAAATTACCATATCCCCCTGCCCTAATTTCACCGTATCATGAGTGCCACTAGCAATACGCGCCAATGCCGCCCTAGGCTCGCCTTGTGAGCCGGTGCAAATAATCACCACATTATCAGGCGGCAATAGCCCCACCTCGCCCTCTGGCACAAAATCAGGGCAATCTTTTAAATACCCCACCTCTTTTGCAGCAGCGATAGTTCTGTTTAATGCCCTGCCTACTACACATACAGAACGGTTATTTGCTTTTGCCGCTGAAATAATTGTCTCAATACGGGCAACGTTGGATGCAAAACAGGTGATGGCAACTGTCTTATCCGCTTCTGCGATCACCTCCATCAAACCGTTGCGTGCAACATCTTCAGATGGGGTGCGCCCCTCTACCATGGCATTGGTAGAATCGCCAATCATCGCAAGCACGCCCTCATCGCCAATCTCTTTTAATCTTTGCTTGTCTGTGTCATGGCCAAGATGTGGGGTATCATCAAACTTCCAATCACCTGTATGCACAATCGCACCCTTGTCTGTGCGGATAACCAATGCGGCAGGGTCTGGAATAGAATGGTTCAGCTGAACACATTCAACATTAAAAGATGAGAACTGATAGTTTACATTATATTCAAGCACATGCATCGGAATCTTAAAGTCAACGCGCGATTCAGCAAGCTTCCGTTTCAGCAAGGCAATCGTAAAGGCTGTGCCGTAAACAGGTACTTTAATTTGCTCCCACAAATAGGGAATAGCCCCAAAGTGATCTTCATGTGCGTGGGTGAGGATAAGCGCATCTAGCTGGTCAGCACGCTCTGAGATATATTCAAGGTCTGGCAGCAATAAATCAATACCTGGCATGGTTTCATCTGGAAAGCTTATGCCGCAATCAACCATCAGCCATCTGCCTTGGTACTGATACAGATTTACATTCATCCCAATCTCGCTAGAACCGCCCAATGGTACAAAGACAAGCTCATCAGGGGTAAAACGATCAGATAAGGAGGGAGATAGTTTAGGCTGGGTTTTCATACTTAAAACATTTATCTATTGAACTGATATATATGATATAGGCCACGCGAGGTCAGATGCCTATCAATTTTCGACATTTTTGGAAGGTGCGGCGCGAAAATCGGTGCAAGCCCGCCTGTGCCAATAACCGTCATTTCGCATTTCTGGCTCTGCTCAAGCCTATCTATCAAGCCGCTAATTAAGCTTACATACCCCCAATAAATACCAGAACGCATAGCTTGGTCGGTATTTCTACCTAATATTGGCAGGTTTTCATCAAACGCTTCAATAGGAACAGCCTCTAATTGGGCAGCAGCAGCAACAAGAGCTTCAACAGAACGATGCACACCAGGGGCAATAATACCGCCCGCATAGATAGCCCCTCCCCCGTTGCGCGCAGGCAGCACAAGGTCTAAGGTGGTGGCAGTTCCAAAATCAACAATGATCGCAGGGAGTTCAACATCACGCCCTAAGCCAACCACATTCACAAGCCTATCTTCCCCCACTTGTTCAGGGGACAGCACATCTATCTCAATCGGCAGAAGGGTGCGCTTATCTTGCAAGGTTAGAGGCTTTGTTTGGGTAAGCTGTTCTGCAACTTGTATTAATATTTGCTGATATTCTGGCACCACATTAGCGATAATTGCGCCTTCAAACTGGATGTTAGCGGAAGGCATTGCCTCTCTCAAAGACAAAGTGGCTTTTTCAAATAGGGTTTTAGCAGAACAAAGCGGCTTTGTTTCAATGCGCCATTCTGCAAGCAATTCTGCAGTTTTGCTAGATGGGTTTTCATTTAGCACCCCCATCACAATATTCGTATTGCCGCAATCAATGGTGAGTATCATCAGTCCTGCCCATGAGGTGCACATCGCCTGAGGTAATTTTGTGGCTAACCCCGAATTCATCAATTAATATAAGGCTTCCAGAAGCATCAATATCACGCGCAAGCCCTGAAACCTGGTTATCCCCATAATGTACAGAAATTTGCTTACCTAGCAATGAGCAGTGTTTTTTCCACGCATGTATCAATGATGCAAACTCGGCATGTTCGAAGCGGGATAAAGCAGCTTCAAAATGATGTAAAAAACGTCCTAAAAGCTTGTCCTTATGCTGTTCTGCACCAGGGTGATATAAAGACAGGTCACCTGGCGCAAAGCCTGACTTTTCCAGCTTCGGCGCATTTTTAAGATTTACTCCGCATCCAATCACCACAAAATCATGATGCGCCTCAAGCAGAATGCCTGCAAGCTTATGTGTGTCTGTAACAATATCATTTGGCCATTTAAGCGCCAGCACTTGGCTCAGCCCTTCAAAACAGTCACATATAGCCCGATACATACACAAGCTGGTCACAAAGGACAGTAAAGGCCAGTATTTAGAGGACAGGCTAGGTTTAATCACAAGGGAAAGGTACAACCCATCTCCAGGCTCAGAGTGCCAGAATTTTCCCTGACGCCCCCTACCCTTGGTTTGCTGGTCCACCACAAACACACAGCCATGTGCGTGTTCAGGACGCGCGTTTATTTCTTGAAGCGCTAAATCATTTGACGAGGTAGCTACCTTGCAATGGGATATGCGCCACATCTTAGCCAAAATAGGACGCAGCACTCGCAATTGATGTTGCTGCCTCGTTTATCTCGCCAACACCCATAAAGAACAGCATAATAACCCCAATACACGCAAGCAGGATAAGCCTGTTATTGCGCTCCATACCTTTATCAAGCGGTGCTTCTGCTTCTTCAAAATACATCAAGCGGATAATACGCAGATAATAGAATGCACCAATAACAGAAGTTAGCACACCAATAATAGCTAGCGGCACTAGACCTGCATTAATAGCGGCAAGGAACACATACCATTTACCAAAGAAACCTGCTAATGGTGGTATCCCCGCCATAGAGAACATTACAATCATCATCCCTGCCGCAAGCAACGGATGGGTTGAAGACATACCCGCTAAATCACTGATTTTTTCAACCGGAACACCATCACGACGCATGGTCATAATAATGGCAAAGCTGCCTGCGCCCATAAATAAATAGGTGGTCATATAAATGACCACTGCGGAGAAGCCAGCATCTGTACCCGCCGCAAAGCCAGCAAGTGCATAGCCCATATGCGCGATAGAAGAATACGCAAGCATTCTTTTGATATTTACCTGCATAATCGCGCCTGTAGCGCCCACAATCATTGACGCAACAGAAAGCGCAATAATCACTTGGCTCCATTCCTGTGTTGCACCTGCAAAGGCGCCATAGGCCAAATTCAGCAACAGCCCCATAGAGGCAATTTTAGGAACAATTGCAAATAACGCAGTTACAGGGGTAGGCGCACCTTCATACACATCTGGTGTCCACATATGAAAGGGTGCTGCCGAGATTTTGAACGCTAGACCTGATAGCAAGAAGACAAGGCCAATAATTGTACCTGCTGAAATCTCACCAGCAGAGAGTGTTTCTGCAATCACAGCAAAGTTTGTGCTGCCCACATAGCCATAGATCAAAGACGCGCCATAGAGCAATAAGCCTGAAGAAAGCGCGCCTAGAAGAAAATACTTCAACCCTGCTTCTGATGATTTAAGAGAGCCTGTGCGCATCGCAGCAACCACATATAACGGCAAGGACTGAAGTTCTAGCCCCATATAGAGCGAGATCAGATCATTTGCAGAAATCATTACCATCATGCCAAGCACAGCTAGCACCACAAGAAGATGGTATTCAGGCCTATCAACGCCCTCACCCCAACCATCACTCACCAGCCAAGCAGCAAAGAACCCGCCTATTAGTACAAGCCCTTTCATGTAATAGCCTAATTCACCAATAGCGAACAAATCATTGAAAATGACATGGGTGCCATGCGGGATAACGAATAACGAGCCAAATGCAAGGGCATAGCCAGCCAGCGAGAGGGCGCGGATATTGCGCATGCTGTTTGAGCTTGCATCCATAAACGCTGCAAGCAGAACCATCAAAAGGGCAAGGCCACATAAGATAAATTCAGGTAATGCTGCCGCAAATGTAAGTTGGGTCAATTCCATTTACTGCTCTCCTAACGTTGTGCAGTTTGAAATGCTGAACCAATTCCAGATGTCTCAATCAGATCAAGCACACTACCTTCCATCACATCAAGTAAGGAGGATGGGTAGATACCGAACCATAAGACTAGAATTGTTAGCGGAACAAAAATTATAAATTCACGACCTTCAAGGGGTGAAAGCTCTTGGATTTCAGGTTTCTCGGCGCGGCCAAATACCACCCTACGATATAGCCACAACATGTAGCACGCACCAAGGATAAGCCCTGTCGCCGCAAAAATAGCCACCCAATGCGCGCTTTGCCATGCGCCAACAAGCACCAGCATCTCGCCCACAAATCCAGATGTGCCAGGAAGACCAACAGAAGCAAGCATCATAAACATGAAAAAGGCTGCATAGCGCGGCATCGCATCCACAACCCCGCCATATGCATCAATCTCACGCGTGTGCAACCTGTCATAAACAACACCTACACAGAAGAATAATGCAGCTGAAACAAGCCCGTGTGAGATCATCTGGAACATCGCACCAGCAATACCTTGTTCATTCAGGCTAAAAATACCAATGGTCACAAACCCCATATGCGCAACAGAGGAATAAGCGATTAGCTTTTTCATATCTGACTGGGCAAGTGCGACCAATGAGGTGTAAATCACAGCCACGACAGATAGCCCAAAAATATAGGGTGCAAAAATAATGGAAGCGTCAGGGAACATCGGCAATGAGAAACGGATGAACCCATAACCGCCCATCTTCAACAACACACCTGCAAGGATCATAGAGCCGGCAGTTGGCGCCTGAACGTGCGCATCTGGAAGCCAAGTATGGACTGGCCACATTGGAACCTTCACGGCAAAGGATGCAAAGAACCCTAAGAAAAGCCAGAACTGAACAGCAGGAATAAATTCAAAATTTGCTAGCTCAACAATGTTTGTTGTGCCTGCTTGCTGATACATGAATAGCATACAAACAAGCATCAATACTGAACCAAGAAGCGTATATAAGAAGAATTTAAAGGCAGCGTATACACGCTCGCCCCCACCCCATACGCCAATGATTAAGAACATCGGGATAAGCACGCCCTCGAAGAACAGATAGAACATCAACATGTCTAGCGAGGCAAACATGCCGACCATCATAACTTCAAGTACCAAGAACGCGATCATATATTCGCGGACCCGATATGTAATGGCTTTCCAGCTTGCTAAAATTGCTAATGGGGTCAAAAACGTAGACAGCAAAATAAACGGCATAGAAATACCATCAATACCTAGATGATAGGTAATACCCGTGCCTTTAATCCATTCTGCTTTTTCTTCAAATTGATATCCGCTTGCAACAGGATCAAACCCCCATAACAAGAACAAAGACAGCAGAAAGGTAAATCCAGATACCCATAGCGCAACTTGCTTTGCGTTATCAGCAACATCCTTCTCGTCACCCCGAATGAGCAACAAAAATAGCACCCCAACAAGTGGGAGAAAAATAATAACGCTTAGTAAAGGCCAACCAGACAGCATCTTAACGTCCCCCGAAACCGCTGTAATACCATGTAAGTAAGATGACCACCCCGATCATCATGGCAAATGCGTAATGATATACATAACCTGTTTGAATTTGCACAAGAGACCGTGACAATCGATGCACCAATGCTGACATACCGTCTGGGCCGAAATAATCAATCGTGCCCTTATCCCCTCTCAGCCACAAGGCTTTGCCGATACGCACAGCAGGCGAAACAAAAATACGGTCATATAGCTCGTCGAAATACCACTTATTAAACAGGAATTTATAAAAGCCAGACAGTTTGCTTGCGATCATCGCAGGGATACCACTTGTGAATTGATACATCACATAGGCTAAAACAACCCCTGAAAGCGCCAGTATAATTGGCAGTAACTTCACCCATGTTGGTACATGATGGGCTTCTTCCATGGCTGTATGTTCTGGCAGGATAAAAATAGCATCCCCCCAAAACTCTGCATAATGATGACCAACAAATAGCTCATATCCTAGCCAGCCTGAGAAAATCGCGCCTATGGCAAGGGGCACGAGCGGCAAAGTCATCACATTTGGCGATTCATGAACATGTGACATCACTTCATCAGATGCGCGCGGCTTGCCATGAAATGCCAAGATAATCAAGCGCCAACTATAAAAAGCGGTTAGGAATGCAGCCACACACCCTAGCCAGAACGCATAATTTCCAACCCCTGAATGCGCAGCATATGCAGCCTCTAAAATCATATCCTTTGAATAGAAGCCTGCAAAAAACGGAAAACCAGCAAGCGCAAGAGAACCAATCCACATCATCGCGTATGTTACTGGCACAGCCTTACGAATGCCGCCCATATTGCGCAAATCTTGCTCATCAGACAGTGCGTGAATGACCGAACCTGCCCCTAAGAACAACAATGCTTTGAAAAAAGCGTGAGTGGTCAGATGGAACATTGCAGCAGGATATGCGGATACGCCAGCGGCAAAGAACATATAGCCAAGCTGTGAGCAGGTTGAATACGCAATAACACGCTTAATATCAAACTGTGTCATGCCCACTGTTGCTGCAAAAATCGCTGTAGATGCACCTACAATCGTGATGACATCCAAAGCAATTGGCGCATATTCAATCACAGGTGACATGCGGCAGACTAAGAATACCCCAGCCGTCACCATTGTTGCGGCGTGAATAAGTGCAGATACAGGCGTAGGCCCTTCCATCGCATCAGGTAACCAGGTATGAAGCCCCAATTGCGCAGATTTACCCATAGCGCCAATAAAGAGTAAAATTGAAATCACTTCTAGCGCTGGCAGTCCAACCCCAAAAATAGAAATCTGAGAATTCAACAAAGATGGCGCTACATCAAAGATAGCGTCAAACTGAACAGAACCTGTAAGGGCAAAAACAGCTAGAATACCAAGGGCAAAACCAAAATCACCCACCCTATTCACAACAAATGCTTTCATTGCCGCTTTATGTGCAGATTCCTTATGATACCAAAATCCGATAAGCAGGTATGAGGCAACCCCTACCCCTTCCCAGCCAAAAAATAGCTGAACCAAATTATCGGCTGTGACCAGCATTAACATTGCAAAGGTAAATAGGCTAAGATAGGCCATGAAACGCGCGCGTGATTTATCATGTGACATATAGCCCACAGAGTAAATATGCACACATGATGACACAGAGGTGACAACAATCAGCATCACAGCAGTTAGCGTATCAAAGCGTAGTGCCCAATGCGCCTGAAAATCGCCTGAACCAATCCAACGCGCAACCTCAATCGTTGTTGTATTATGCTGAAGTGCAACATCCACAAATGCGACACAAGACAACACAAATGACGTCAAAACAGACGCAATCGTAACAAAAATAGCTGCGCCATGCTGTTGTTTGAGGGAAAACAGCCCTGCCGCAATCGCTGCCAGCAACGGCAGAAAAACAAGTGCCTGATACATCATAAGCCTAGCCCTTCATGACATTTATATCTTCGACCGAGATAGACCCTCGGTTACGGAAATAGACGACCAGAATAGCCAGTCCTATGGCTGCCTCAGCAGCTGCAACAGTAAGAATGAACAAGGAGAATACCTGACCCGTTAAATCACCAGAATAGGCCGAAAATGCCACCAAATTAATGGACACTGATAGAAGTATCAGCTCAATTGACATTAAAATCGTGATCACATTCTTACGATTGAGAAAAATCCCAAATACCCCAAACACAAATAAAAGGCCTGCAACGCTCAGGTAATGTGCCAATGTAATTTCTGCACCTATCATGATGAGACTTCCTCGCTTCCTTGACCAGATTTAACCTTTGCAAGACGCACAGTAGCCTCTCTGCTCTGCGCGTTTTGTGAGCCAATATTCTGGCGTTTAACCCCATCACGCTTGCGCAAAGTAAGGGTAATCGCACCAATCATCGCCACCAACAGAATTAAACCTGCTAGCTGGAAAAGGTAAATGTAATCTGTATAAATGACACGCCCAAGGGCTAGGGTATTATGCGCATCTGGTGAAATGGGTGTTTTCTGCGAATTACCTGTCATAGAGAAGAAGGTAACAAATAATTCCACAAGCAATATCCCTGCAATGACCAACCCCAATGGGCGATATTTCTGAAACCCTTCACGTAATTCTGAAAAATTGATATCCAACATCATTACAACGAACAAAAACAGCACCGCAACCGCGCCAACATACACCACCACCAACAGCATTGCCAAAAATTCGGCATTCAGCAGAATAAACAACCCTGCTGCATTGAAGAAGGCAAGAATGAGGAAAAGTACGGAATGAACAGGATTACGCGATGAGACGACCATCAGGCCGGCTAGCAAAGTAATCGCTGCAAATAGATAGAAAAAACCAGTAGAAATCATGAAAAATCAGCCCCCAAATTCGTTCTGATCAGCGCCATTTAGCATCAGCTGATAAATTCTGGGCAATTTCGAACTCCCACCTATCACCGTTCGCAAGCAATTTATCTTTATCATAAAACAGCTCTTCACGGGTTTCGGTAGCAAATTCAAAATTTGGTCCCTCAACAATCGCATCGACAGGACAGGCTTCTTGGCAGAAGCCGCAATAAATGCATTTTGTCATATCAATATCGTAACGTGTTGTTCTGCGCGAACCATCATCTCTTGGCTCAGCTTCAATGGTAATTGCTTGTGCAGGACAAACCGCTTCACATAATTTACACGCAATACATCTTTCCTCACCATTTGGGTAACGGCGAAGCGCATGCTCTCCCCTGAAACGAGGGGATAAATAGCCTTTTTCATACGGATAGTTCAACGTCACCTTTGGCTTGAAAAAATATTTCAGCGTCAGGAATAACCCCTTTACCATCTCTAATAGTAAAAACGACCGTAATGCATTAACCATTGTGCTCATTTTACATTTCCTCAACTGCAGTGAAACTGCGCTAAAAACTTATCCGCCTATTGTTGGCAAGCTGTCTGTTGCTACCAAAAAGCCTGCTGTAGCAACCACATATAGAAGCGAGAACGGCAAGAAAATCTTCCAGCCTAATCTCATTAACTGATCATAGCGGTAACGTGGTGTTGTCGCTCTTACCCACAAGAAGACGAAAAGCACCAAGCAAATTTTCAACACGAACCAAATAGGCCCTGGGATTAAATTAAATGGTGCGATATCTAATGGGGGCAGCCAGCCACCTAAGAACAACACAGTGGTCATCCCTGACATCAAAATCATATTTGCATATTCACCTAAGAAAAAGAGCGCAAAGCTCATGGATGAATATTCAACAAAATACCCTGCAACCAATTCAGACTCGCCCTCTGGCAAATCAAAAGGCGCTCTGTTTGTTTCGGCTAATGTGGAGATAAAAAAGACAATGAACATTGGGAATAATGGCAAAAAGAACCACATATCCCGCTGCGCTTCGATAATGTTTGATAGGTTAAGTGAGCCCACACATAACAGCACATTAATAATAACCAGACCCATCGATACTTCGTATGAGACCATCTGCGCAGCAGACCGCAAAGCCCCCAAAAATGCATATTTTGAGTTACTTGCCCAGCCAGCCATAATCACGCCATAAACCCCAAGGGAGCTAATCGCAAAAAGGTACAAAATCCCTACGTTAATATTGGCAAGAACCAAACCATCCCCAAAGGGAATAACCGCCCAAGCCACAAGCGCTAAAACAAAGGTCAGCATAGGTGCGATTAAGAACACAACCTTATCTGCACCCGCAGGCAAAATTGTTTCCTTCGCCATCAGCTTTAACGCATCTGCGAAGGGCTGAAACATCCCGAAAGGACCAACTACATTAGGTCCTTTTCTAAGTTGCATAAAGCCGATAACACGTCTTTCAGCTAGCGTTAGATAGGCAACCCCTATCAATAGCGGTATACTCACTGCTAAAATTTGCAGGACAATCCAGCCTAAATCTAAATACCATGCATCTTGCATTCTATTCCCCTCTTCCAGCTAAATCGATTATTCAGCTGCTATGGTAGTCTCATCCTGCTTATGTGTAGCAAGATGACACTGAGCCATAGTTTCAGATGACCGTGAGATAGCACAGCTCATGTGATAATGGGCTAATGCAGCAGTTACAGGCTTATCTTGAATACCTCCTGCACGACCAAATTTTGCCCAACGCGCTTTGCCAGGCACATTTAATTCAGCGAAAGTTGGGTAGGCCTGTTGCAGGGCGTCATGCACATCATCAAGTGTATCAAAACCGATAGTAATGCCCAAACGTTCTGCTAATGCACGGATGATTGCCCAATCTTCTTTTGCATCACCTGGTGGGAATACCGCACGGTATCCCATTTGCACCCGACCTTCAAAATTCACATATAAGCCGTCTTTTTCTGTATATGCCGCACCGGGCAGAATAATGTCAGCTGCCTGAGCGCCAGCATCCCCATGATGACCAACATAGACAGTCAAGCAATTTTTAAGCGCTGAGAAATCAACTTCATCTGCGCCATGCAACCACACCAGCTTAATATCACCCTTTTCAGCTGCTTTTAAAATGCCTGCAGCATCCTTGCCGCCTTTTTGCGGGACAAAATCCATATCAAGACCTGCAACACGGGATGCTGCAAGGTGAAGCATGTTAAAGCCGTTCCAATCTGCCGATACCGCGCCAACTTGTTCAGAAATTCTATGGCACGTCTCCAGCACTGCGGTTGCATCTGGACGGCGCATTGCCCCCATACCAACAATTATCATTGGCCTAGAAGCTTTCTTCATCTGTTTTGCAAACGGGTGCTTTCCTGATGCAATCTCTTCTAACAGGGTTAAATTATCCCCTAAATATTCAGCTGGATAGGTTAAATCAGCCTCAGCACCGATATGCGCTACTGGTACTCTTGAATTTAGGAAACGGCGGCGGATACGCGCATTTAGCACAGGCGCTTCAATACGCGGATTACTGCCAATAATTAGAATTGCATCTGCTTCGTCAATACCTGCGATTGTAGAATTAAACAAATAAGATACACGCGGCTTTGCAGATATCTTTGCACCATCCTGACGACAGTCAATATGGGGGCTGTCTGATTTCAAGAATAAGCTTTTCAGCGCAAACATGGTTTCAGCATCAAGCTGATCCCCTGCGATTGCAGCCATCTCAGCCCCTTTTAGCTTTTTCATCACCTTGGTAAGTTTAGTAAAAGCATCATCCCAGCTCGCAGGTTGTAACTTGCCTTCTGCATTACGGATATAAGGCTTATCTAAACGCTGGCGACGCAAACCATCAATCGCATAGCGGGTTTTATCCCCAATCCATTCTTCATTCACATCTTCATTTAGGCGGGGCAGCACACGCATCACCTGACCACCGCGCGCATCTATTCTGATATTTGCGCCCATCGCATCCATTACATCAACAGATTCAACCTTATTCAATTCCCAAGGACGAGCCGCAAAAGCATATGGACGTGAGGTCAATGCACCAACAGGACATAAATCAATGACATTTGCTGAAAGCTCTGATGCGAGCGTTTTTTCAAGATACGTTGTAATTTCAACATTCTCACCACGCCCAATCGCCCCTAATTCAGGCACGCCTGCTACTTCTGTTGAGAAACGGACACATCTGGTGCAATGAATACAGCGGGTCATCACTGTTTTAATCAATGGACCCATATGTTTTTCGCTTACCGCACGCTTATTTTCTGAATAGCGTGAACAATCATGGCCATAGCCCATCGCTTGGTCTTGCAAATCACATTCACCGCCCTGATCGCAAATCGGACAATCAAGGGGATGGTTCACAAGCAAGAATTCCATCACCCCTTCCCGTGCTTTTTTCACGCGATCTGTTTCGGTGCTGATAACCATGCCTTCAGCCGCAGGCATCGCACAGGATGCAATTGGCTTTGGTGCGCGTTCCATATCGACAAGGCACATTCTGCAATTGCCAGCGATAGAAAGTCTTTCATGATAACAAAAGCGAGGAATTTCTACGCCAGCTTCTTCGCATGCTTGAAGAACAGTTGCGCCATCTTCAACTTCAACGTCTCTACCATTTACTGAAAGTTTTGGCATCGCTTCCCCCTATTCAGCCGCATTAACAAGCGCTTTATGTGCTGCAATGCGCTGTTCAATGACTGGTCTGAAATGTTTAATCAGCCCTTGGATAGGCCACGCTGCGGCATCACCTAATGCGCAAATTGTATGCCCCTCAACCTGGCGTGTTACCTGTTCTAAGGTTTCAATCTCATGGATTTCAGCTTCGCCGCGCACCATCCGGTCCATCATACGCCACATCCAGCCTGTACCTTCACGGCAGGGTGTGCATTGGCCGCAGCTTTCATGCTTGTAAAAATAGGATAGGCGCGCAATCGCCTTCACAATATCTGTGCTTTTATCCATCACAATGATGCCTGCGGTTCCAAGGCCTGTACCTGCAGCCCGCAATGCATCAAAATCCATTGTCATGGTTTCACACACATCTTTTGGCATAAGGGGGGTGGATGAGCCACCAGGAATAATCGCTAGCAAATTATCCCAGCCGCCGCGAACCCCGCCAGCATGCTTTTCGATTAATTCTTTTAATGGAATCCCCATCTCTTCTTCAACATTGCAGGGGTTATTTACATGACCTGAGATGCAAAATAACTTTGTGCCTGTGTTATTTTCTTTTCCAAGAGACGAGAACCAACTTGCACCACGCCGTAGAATCGTCGGTGTCACAGAAATAGATTCCACATTGTTGATGGTTGTTGGGCATCCCCACAAACCAACACCTGCTGGAAAGGGCGGTTTTAGGCGCGGCTGGCCTTTTTTGCCTTCAAGGGATTCGAGTAAAGCTGTTTCTTCACCGCAAATATAAGCGCCGGCACCTCTATGCATATAAATATCAAAATCCCAGCCTGAATTTGCAGCATTTTTGCCAAGCAGACCAGCTTCATATGCTTCATCAATAGCAGCCTGCAGGCGTCTTGCTTCATTCACAAATTCGCCGCGAATATAGATATAGGCCGCATGTGCGCGCATTGCAAAACCTGCCACAAGACAGCCTTCAAGCAATTTATGCGGCTCATGTCTGATAATATCTCTGTCCTTACATGTACCAGGCTCAGACTCGTCAGCATTGACCACCAAATAATGCGGACGCGCGCCAACTTCCTTTGGCATGAAAGACCATTTAAGGCCGGTAGGGAAACCAGCACCGCCGCGCCCTCTCAAGCCAGAGGCTTTAATCTGTTCAATAATCTCGTCATGGCCTAATTTTAATAAGGATGCTGTCTTATCCCAATCACCACGGCTTTGTGCGCCTTTAAGGCCGGCATCATTCCACCCATACAGGTTTGTGAAAATTCTATCCTTATCTGCGAGCATCTGTACTAATCCCCTGCTTTTACTGCAGCTTTTTTCACTGATTTCAGGGTTGTTGTCCCTGTTTCAGCTTCAGAGCCTTGACGGTTGATAACAGAGCCTTTTTCTGGCTGAACACCATTCTGCAACTGCTCGATAAGCTCGGCAGTTGATTGATAGTCTAAATCTTCATAAAAATCGTCATTTACCTGCAAGATAGGCGCGTTCACACATGCGCCTAAACATTCCACCTCAAGCAGTGAAAAATTACCGCAAGCTGATGTTTGCCCTGAAGTGATATCTAGCTTGTCTTTAATGCATCGCATCATCTCATCAGAGCCGTTAAGCATACATGGTGTGGTACCGCATGCTTGCAAGAACCATTTTCCAACCGGCTTAAGGTTATACATAGTATAAAAGCTTGCTACCTCTAATACCCGCATTTGCGGCATATCAAGACGATTTGCAATTTCTTCAATTGCTTTCATCGGTATCCAATTATCATGCTGACGCTGCGCTATATCAAGCAATGGCATTACAGCACTTTGTTTGCGCTCTTCAGGGTATTTTGCAAGATGAAATGCGATTTGCTTTTCACTCTCTGCTGAAAAAACAAAACTTTCAGGCTGTTCTGATGCGATAAGGGTTTCGATACTCATCTGTCAATCTCACCAAATACAATGTCTAAAGAGCCAATAATGGCAACTGAATCCGCCAACATATGCCCGCGGCAAAGATAATCGACAGCCGCCATGAAATAATAGCCCGGCGCTCTCAATCGTGCGCGATAAGGCTTATTTGTGCCATCTGCTACCAAATATACCCCAAACTCACCCTTTGGTGCTTCCACAGCCGTATAGCTTTCACCTGCCGGTACATGGAACCCTTCAGTGTATAGTTTGAAATGATGGATAAGCGCTTCCATCGACTGTTTCATCTCACCACGACGCGGCGGTGTAACCTTATTATTTTCAGCTAAAACAGCGCCTTCCGGCATTTTCTCAATTGCTTGGGTAATCAGCGATAAGGACTGTTTCATTTCTTCAATACGCACCAGATAACGTGCATAACAATCGCCTGTTGTGCCAACCGGAATGTCGAAATCAAGCTCATCATACACTTCATAAGGCTGTGCTTTACGCAAATCCCATGCAAGACCAGTGGCACGCAAACATGGGCCACTCATCCCTAAATCAAGGGCTTCTTGTGTGCTCATCACGCCAATATCAACAGTACGTTGTTTGAAAATACGGTTATTTGTTAACAGCGTCTCAAGGTCTTTGATAAAATCTGGGAATTTCTTAGCCCACGCTAAAATATCGTCTGTTAGTCCATCAGGCAGGTCCTGATGCACCCCGCCAGGGCGGAAATATGCAGCATGAAGACGCGCCCCTGAAGCACGCTCATAGAACTCCATCAGCGCTTCCCGTTCTTCAAAACCCCACAATAATGGGGTCATCGCGCCAACATCAATCGCAAAGGTGGTTAGATTTAGAATATGATTTAAAATTCTACCAATCTCACAATATAATACGCGGATATATTGCGCACGAAGCGGCACTTCAATGCCCATTGCATTTTCGATAGCCAGCGCCCAAGCATGTTCTTGGTTCATTGGGGATACATAATCAAGCCTATCAAAATAAGGCAAAGCCTGAAGATATGTTTTATGTTCAATTAGCTTTTCGGTGCCGCGGTGAAGCAAGCCCACATGCGGATCGGCACGGTCAATCACCTCGCCATCCATTTCAAGCACAAGCCGCAACACCCCGTGTGCTGCTGGATGCTGCGGGCCAAAATTCAAAGTTAGTGGTCTGATTTGCATCTCACCCATTTACTTCTCCCCTGCCCCATTATCGGCTTCATCTGACTGTTCTTGAGATACTTGTGCTTGCATCCCCTCCCACGGGCTTAGAAAATCGAAATCTCTAAATTCCTGAACAAGTGAGGTTGGCTCATACACAACTCTACGTTCCGCTTCGCTATATCTCACCTCAACATAGCCTGTAAGCGGAAAATCTTTGCGCAATGGATGACCTTCAAAGCCATAATCTGTAAGCAATCTGCGCATATCTGGATGGCCTGAGAAAAAGATACCAAACATATCCCAAATCTCACGCTCTGCCCAATTTGCAGACAGAAACAATGGTACAGCAGAGGGAATAATATCTGCCTCATCCACCGCAACAGCTAGGCGCATTCTTCTGTTTTTGGTCACTGATAGCAACTGATAAATCACTTCAAAACGTGCTGCACGTTCTGGATAATCTACGGCTGTGACATCTGTAAGCTGGGTAAAGGCAAGATTTTCATCATCACGCAATGTTTTGAGTGTTTTGGTAATATCAGACACATCACAACACATCACCACCTCGCCTGTTGGCGTAATGTGATAAGCATTTTCATCTTTCATTAGTTTAGAAAGATGCGCCAGCATTTCATCTTGAACAAGATTCTGTTCTTGCGGCTCAGCTTCGTTCATTCTTATCAACCCTCATCTTGACAACCACACCCTTTTTCATCGGGGGTAGGACACGGTTTAAAAGCAATTTGCACTTGGCAGACTAGCCTCTGGCAATCGTGGATGTGCGCTTAATTTTCTTCTGAAGCTGAAGCAATCCATATACAAGTGCTTCTGCGGTAGGCGGGCATCCTGGTACATACACATCAACTGGCACAATCCGGTCACAGCCCCGAACCACAGAGTAGGAGTAATGGTAATACCCCCCTCCATTTGCACAAGAACCCATAGATAGCACCCATCTAGGCTCCGGCATTTGGTCATATACACGCCGCAATGCAGGCGCCATTTTATTGGTTAATGTGCCAGCTACAATCATCACATCTGACTGGCGCGGACTTGGGCGAAAAAGCATCCCATACCGGTCTAAATCATAGCGACTTGCAGCAGAGTGAATCATTTCAACCGCACAACATGCAAGACCAAAGGTCATTGGCCATAATGAGCCTGAACGCGCCCAATTAAATAATTTATCGGCTTGCGCGATAACAAACCCTCTATTTGTCAGCTCGTCTGTAACCGCAGATAAAATAGCATCTTGGTCTGCGCCAGGCGGAATAGGCTTATTAAGCGGATGCGCTTGCAATGATGTGGCTTGCGGGTCCATCTGATTTACTCCCATTCCAAAGCTCCTTTTTTCCACTCATAAATAAAGCCGATTGTCAGCACCCCTAAAAACACCATCATTGACCAAAAACCAAATAGGCCAATATCCCCGAGCGCTACAGCCCATGGGAACAGAAAGGCGATTTCAAGGTCAAAAATAATGAATAAGATTGCGACAAGATAAAAACGCACATCAAACGGCTTACGAGAATCATCAAATGCATCAAACCCACATTCGTAAGCTGTAAGCTTTTCAATATCGGGTTTTTGCGAGCCCACAATCAATGAGCCAATAATAAATGCAACAGATAATCCTATCGCAATTGCCATAAAAACGGCTATTGGTAAATATTCACCTAGATAGTCTGTCATGCCTTCACCCCTAATATCGTCGCACGAACGCTATTTTGTGTATCTCATTAGTCCAAGAGGCAGAAAAATGCAAGATATGGTGCGTATAGTTTTTGCTGTTTTCTGCTGGATAGGACAACTGCCTAAAAAAAAAGCAGCGCTATACAAAAAAGCGCTGCTTTACCACGATTCAGAAATCAATTTTACTCAACCCAAGTGCTTGATCTCTTGGGTCTGACCTCATGCTTCATCATCTCAGAAAAAGCATCTGCTAGACCTTTGAACGCTGCCCGATTTTTCTTCAAAACAGGGTCAAGCGGGATAACGATATCCCCATCTGCACGCACAATTGGCTGTTGGTAATCATCAAAGTTTGGCAGAGCAGCCTTTAAAACAGCAAGCAATTGTGCTTGCTGGTCATTATCTTGGTTTTCTGCCATTCTGAAGCTCCTGTTCACAAAAAAGAAAATTTCCTCTTAAGCTTTTACGGCGCTCATGAACCTTTCTTTAATAAATACAGGGTCTTTATCGATTACAGGCACAGGAATATTTCCGGACTGACATTTCGCAATGATTACACTGCCATGATCTGCGGCAAGTGCGTCGGTTACAACCTGAACAGTTTCTTCCGCTACACATTCAATTACATGCTCACATCCGCACGCCTTAGCCACATCCGTTAAAGATGTTTTCATGCCAGAATAGGTGACCTGATCGCCAGTGGAACCATAACTTCCATTATCAATAATCAGCAACACATAGTTTGATGCTTCATTATTACCAATTGTTGGCAGGGTTCCCAAATTCATCAGAACAGAACCGTCACCATCAATCGCAAGCACCTTTTTAGATTGCGCAAGGGCAAGCCCTAAGCCAATAGAAGATGCAAGCCCCATTGTACCAAGCATATAAAAGTTCGTTGGCTGGTCATCTAGCATATGCATTTCTTGTGACGGCAGACCAATATTTGTAACCACAAGATGATCTTTGATTACAGGAACAAGTTCTTTTAAAATATCGCTTCTAATCATCCGTTTGCCCTCGCCCAAAATTGTGCATCCATTAATACCGCTACTGGCTTTCTTGCCATAAAGCTGTGATTTAGGATGAGTGGCAATTCTTCAGCATCCTCAGGTGCATGAAAATGATAGGTTGGGATGTTCATCTGCGCTAATAGTGCTTTGGTATGCACAGCCATTTCCACCTGACATGCCACCGGCTCACCTAACTCACCACGGTAGCTGATAAGCATTGGCAGCGGAATATTATAATATTGGATTAACGTTGCAAGGGCATTAATCGTCACCCCAATCGCTGTATTTTGCATAATGATACATGGGCGCTTCCCCCCCATAAATGCACCAGCACATAAGCCCATCCCCTCATCTTCACGATTAGATGGCACATGAATAATGGATTTATCCTGTTCAATCTTTTCAATTACACCAGCTAATTGCTTACAGGGAACGGTAGTAATAAATTCCACCTGATTCTGCTTCAGAGCTGACATAATGACGTCATTTACTGACATCCTACTCTCCCATTATGAAAAACTTTAATTTTACGGATTTTGTTTTTATTTCGACCGTTTTACAGATGATTACAGGCTTAACATGCATAAATACTAACGCAAAGCATAATTTTTGCCTGCCAAGCTATTACTGCAGAAGATGATAAAATACTTGCCGAGTTAAAATTTTTAACGCTAGCTTTACAGCATGAAATCCTAAATGTGTCAGGGGAAATAAAATGCTCTCGCTTAACGGAAAAGTTGCTGTAATCACCGGCATTGGTGGGCCACTGGAAAAACCTTTCGGAAATGGTCAGCAGATTGCCAGACTTTTCGCAACCCAAGGCGCCATTATCGAAGGAAGTGATATCGATACTGCATCTGGCAAACAAACGAAGAAGCAAATCGAAGATGAAAATGGCACCTGTACCCTAAGCCATTGTGATGCAACGCATGAAGAAGATATTGAAGGCTGGATTTCAGATATCATTTCACGCCGCGGAAAAATTGATATTCTAATCAATAATGTAGGCCAGTCTGAAAGAATTTCGCCAGAAGATGTGGACCAAGCATTATGGCAAAAGCAGTTTGCGCTTAATCTTGATAGTGCTGTGATGGCCTCTAAGGCTGTTATCCCGCAGATGAAAAAACAGGGCGGCGGGGCGATTGTGAATATTTCTTCCATTGCTGCTATTCGTCATTTGAATAAGCCACAAATTGCGTATAACGCCGCCAAGGCCGCGATGGTGCAATATACACGCTCAAGCGCTGTCATTCTTGCCGCTGATAATATTCGGATGAATTGTGTGTTGCCAGGTCTGATGTTCACGCCAATGGTAGAACGTATGGCTCGCAAATATGCAGGTGGTGATTATCAGGGTTTTGTGGATATGCGGCATAAACAAAGCCCGACGGGTGCCATGGGTAGTGCGGAAGATGTTGCACATGCAACGCTGTTTTTAGCCTCTGATGAGGCAAGTTACATTACAGGCACAGAACTAATTGTAGATGGCGGCGTGTCTGCGGCCATCACACACTAGAAATCATTTTAAATATTTTAGGATAATATTATGTCTAGATATCAACTATATGGCAGGTCAGGTGCAGGCTCTTTAATTGCCGAATTTATGCTAAAATTAGCTGGACAAGAATATCAGATAAGCTTTCCAAATGCAGAGGAGCTAAAATCGGAAAGCTTCAAAAAACTAAACCCGCTTAGCCGTATTCCGGTATTAATCACCCCAGAAGGCGATACTGTGTATGAAACCTTGGCGATAATCTATCATTTTGCAGATAGGTTTGATGGTATTGCCCCGCCAAGTGGCACCCCAGAACGGGATAGGTTCAACCAATTCCTAGCCCTGCTCGCCACCTCTATTTATCCCGCCTATCATCGCCAGCATCACACCTATCAATATTGCTCTGATGAAGCGGCGTATGCAAATATCAAAGATACAGCTAAATCATTGAATAATAAACTTTATGATTATATTGAAACTCAGCTAAATCCCTATATTTGCGGGGATATGCTGACCGCAGCTGATTTTTATCTCTATATGGTTCACAGATGGGATACAGACAAAACTGCATTGCGTGAAAACAGGCCTAAGCTGACCGCATTACTTGCTGAATTGCGCACACATCCCGTTGTGGATGCTGTGCTATCAAGCCAACCGCCTAAGAAATAGCCCCTATTCTTTACACGGAGCGCCACATGGCGCACAGGCATTTTCTGCATGTGCAGGTGAGCTTATGCCAGAAAGGGTTTTGCTGGTGAGGTGATCGCTTAGGATAAGAAGCGTGAAAAAACCTAAAATAGCTGCAAAAAATACGGTTTGAAATGACGATGACGCTGTTTTCATGCGATGACTTTCTTTAACCAAAATTCAGCTCTATTGTCGGTAAAGCCAGAAAAGCTGCGAAAATAAATCCCAACAGTTGAGCCCGCAAGTGCTGCGATAAACCAAATCCAGCCATGCAACGAGCCTGATGCAATACCGCCCACAAATGCGCCAATATTACACCCAAAGCCCAACCGTGCCCCGACCCCCATCAACATACCGCCAGATGCCGCAGCGCCAATTTGTGCAAGGGGTGGCCAGCCTGCTTTGGCAAATTTAAGCTGATAAATTGCGATGGCAGATGCACCAAGCAACAGCCCGATATTCATTACACTACTTGTATCTGCTAGCACAGAATGCGATAGCGCATTAGCAGGGCCAGCCCACGACCAAAAAACGGTTTCTTGCAATGGGACACCAACAGCTTGGGCGATTTTTGCGCCCCACAGGGTAAAGCCGAAAGTCACCCCCCATGCATGCCCAGCAAGCAGGAATGTCGCCCAGCATAGAATTGCGATAACGACACTCGCTTTTATCAATTTTGCAGGCCAGCTAAACCCTAGCTTCAGACCTGATTTTGCAAATAGAAAAACAGCCCCGCCAATCAAAGCAAGATTTATCAACAACCGGATAGATGGATGATATCCATCAGCGATTAAAATCGGGTCAAAAGAGCCCCATTCAAGCGCATTAGGAAGCCATACTGAACCTAAGACAGAACCTAAAATGAAAAATGGAAGCGCGATGACCATACGCAATGAGCCGCCGCCAAAGCTAAATAAAACGCCTGAACCACAGCCATTTGCAAGCTGCATCCCAATCCCGAAAATAAACGCTCCCAAAACCAGGCTTATAGACACAGGCGCTTGGGTAAGGACAGCGTTTATGCCTAATGCTTGGGCAGGGATAAACAGTAAAGCACATAGCCCGATAAGGATGAAATGAGCCGCCATTGGAAGCCCATTACCGTTCAGCAAGAATTGCCGCCATCCAGAGGCAAAACCGTAACTGTAATTCAAAAAAACAGCACCAAGTGCCATCCCAAGCATGAACAGCCCTGCCCCCCTTAGCCCGCTATCAAGCAAGATGAAGAACAGCAAAAAAGCAGATACAGTGCCAAGCATGGTTAAGCTTGTCCCTACCCTTATAGTGGAGTTTACCGTATCTGCCATTTTAGCCTCGTTATACTCGAAATATTGATGCTGTTAGTTTGCAGGTATTAAACCCATTACCCAGTGATCTTTGAAATCAAACCTTTGATTCTATCGAGATTGGATTTACCAGTTTCAAGCGGGTTGCTGTCATCTGATGACCATTCTACCATTGAGCCATCATACAGCTTTGTTTGCTTATTGCCTAAAACTTCTGAAAGCACGAACCAGTTTGTTGCAGCCCAATGGCCAGTGTTGCAATAGCTGATAATCGCTTCATCTGTATAATTACCATAGATTTCAGCAAGCTCATCTTTGCCCTTTAGTGCATTTGAAGACACATCATAAGCAAGAGACTGGGAATGAAGCACAGCACCTGGAATTCTGCCATGCGTGCGCGCTTTGGGGTGTTTTGCTGTTCCGTAGAACTGCTCATCGGTGCGGCCATCTAGTAAAATTGCACCTGAACCTGTTGATACACGCTGGGAAATAGCGTTTGCATCCACATAGCCCTGCTCTTTGAAGGTTGCGACAAAATCACCTAATTTTGGTGTTTCCGGCACGCTTGTTCCAATCTGCTCAGGATAAGCTGCTTTCCATGCGTTAAACCCGCCATTTAAAATAGACACATTATCATGGCCAAACGTTTTAAATGTCCAATATGCACGCGCAGATGAGCCAAAATCAGTGGCGCTTACCCCTGCAGGAACAAGCACAACATGGCTATCTTGTGATACGCCAAGTTTGCGCGCTAATTGCTGAAATTCAGCTTCACTAGGAAGCAATCCGACAACATCATCTTTGCCAACACGCCACCCATCCTTGAGATAATCAGAATGCACAGAACCTGGCACATGGCCTTGCAAGAATGTTTCATATGAGCCTTCATCGATCTTATTTCTTAAATCGATAACAACAACATTTTCATCAGTTAGATTTTCAGCCAACCAATTCGGGCTTACTAATGGTGTTGCAGCAAACAGACTAGTGCTGATGCAGACCATTGAAAGGCTCAACCCTGCAATTAATTTGCTTTTTATTGAATGTAAATACCTCATCATAGCTACTCCGTTAGCTTGAATTTGAAAATTTGCGCTGTAAACGCATACAACACAGCTAACAGAGATATAGAAATATTTTTCGTTAATATAAAGGAAAGGGAGATAGAAAAGCATAATTATTCTATCTTGTAACTTTACAGTAGATTTATTTTCTTATTCACCATGTAAATAAGGAAAAACTTAAATAGGATTTAGCAATCAATCGATGCAATGGCGTAGAATCACGCCTCCTTATGCTGTTATGCAAAGCCCCTATATGCTTTAGGAGTGCGAGGCGAAACCTGCGCCAGGCTTGGTATATTCAGGACGTGACGGTGCAAAAACATCAATAATAACAGCCCCTTCTGGCCCGCCTATGATGCCATGTTCAGAGCCACCTGGAGCCACCCAAAAATCACCCTTTTTAACCTCAATATGCTCACCTTCATGAATGCGGGTGGCACTGCCTTCGATTAAAATACTCCATTGCTCTTGCGGGTGGCTATGGATGCTCCCTTTCGCATGCGGTGCAATGGTTACCACAGATGCCATAGATTGTTCTGCTGGAAAAATATGTGCGGTGATGGCGTCACTTAAATGACGTTCAATCCCTTCTTCCAAACGGTTTAGTGAGAAAAAATAATCTGATGCTGACATCTGAAAACATCCCTTTTTAGAGGTTACAGTACGGATATCTCAAAAGGCTAGCAACATTCAACCCCCACTTCAAGCAGGGCAATGGCTGCGCATTACAGCACAATTTTTGGACCGCAATTTCTGGAAACAAGATTTAGGCAATAAAAAAGCCGTCAAAAGCAAACGGCTTTTAACGACGAAAATGGCGGGAGTGACGGGACTCGAACCCGCGGCCTCCGGCGTGACAGGCCGGCGCTCTAACCAACTGAGCTACACCCCCAAAGGTGGCGCGCATAATATGCGGCGCATTTGATTAACATGAATTACAACTGAGCCATCACAGTGTCAAGTGCAAAAGATCATTAAAAAAATTTAAATCATTAAAATGATAGGCTTGACGATATTGCTTCTGGATTTTCCAGCACAGAAAGCGCTGCAGGGGTTACCCCGATACCAATATTTTCATCTAATAAAGCTGCTGGGATAGCCTCAATTGTTTGTGTTGATGCACTATCTTCCGTAATTTCATCACCTTGATTTGCATCTGATTCAGCTTCATTATTTGCTGTTGGGGAGAGCTGAATTTCATCTGCTCCAATTTGACCCTCGCCTTGAATTGAAATGAAACCGTCGCCGCCCTCATCAACAGTACCTGAGATCAGTGCTTGCTCAAGACTTAAACGTTCAAACAGGGACCGTCCCTCAATTTCAATGCTATTACCATCAATGATTATGTTCTGACCCGAAATCTCAAGCGAGCGAGAAATCATTGCGCGTGACGCTACATTATTCAGCACAAACCCGCCACTGCCCAGAACTTGTGTAAGCGGGGATGCAGCAATGATACCGGTAGAACGGTTCAAATCTGCAAGTACGGTAAGCACCTCTTCATTTGCGGTACGCACAGGCGACGCAAGCTCATATACAGGGTTATAATACACCAATACCCCATTACAGCTTACATTTGGACGCTGGAAGAAGAAATTGAAGCTTAGAATTGCATTTGCATCACCAAGATAGCTAGGTGAGCCTGAACACCGGTAATCATCTTCACGAACGCCTAGCTGTGCAGGGGCAGAAGCAAAATAGTCTGATGATGCATCTGCAGCTAGCAACCAATTATCAGGCTGCAGTAGATTATCTTCAAGCCGCCCTACCCGTGCTATAAAGGTTGGCTGAGACAGACCGCCGCCAATATCAAGATACAGATTATCACGAATACGGCCATCTGTAACGGTAAAGACTGAACCACCTGCATTAGCTGAGGTCAATGGCGCTACAATAGACGCAGAATTCATTACCAATCTTGAGACATTAATACCTGCTTCCGCATCCACACCTAGCATAGCTGCAACGCCTCTGGCATCATCATTTTTGCCTGCAATATCTAGTTCAAGTGGATTGCTGCCATTATAATCTATCTTATTGATATTTATGTATTGATGCGCCTGTAATCTGACATCACCATTACCGTTTACCTCAATATCATCAAAACTATTTCCGTTATCTTGAATATCGGTGGCAAGCAAGGTTACAGCACATCCAGTTTGCCCATCTGCACAGCTTTGGTTACTGCTTGTGGTAAGGCCAGTTACATAGATGGTATCACTTGCTGACATTCTAATATTACCAGCAGCTGTATTGATGGTTGCGTTATCTTCGATGGTGATATTTTGATTTAACAGGCCGTCTGCGAGGGCTGTGAAATCCCCGCCTTGTGTGGTTAAGCGTGTGCCATTAACAAAGGTCATATTATCAGCAGCTTGTGCGTAAATATTACCGCCTTGTGTGGATATCTGGCCATTTATAAACAGGTTTTCACCAGATATCACCCGCAATAGTGCGCCGTTTGTGTTAATGCCGCCATCACCATCAAGCTGCATATCTTCATAAGAACGCAAAGTCATATCATTCCCATTAGTCTGGAAATTACCTTGCGCCTTGAGCACTGCGCCTGTGGCCACATCTAGCTCACCTGCAAGATTTGCCCCTGTCATACGGATAGACTGACCTAGTGGGCCATATAGCCATGCACCGCCGCCTGTGCTGTTTACTTCAAAGGTTGAGTTATCATAATTTACAGTTGCTACATCCAATGCGCGCTGTTTTTTCAGCAGAATATCATTTGCATCTAGCATATTGTCTGTATCGATATATTGCCCGCCAATATTATTAGCCGCAAATAGCGCAACATTATGGCCTTTCACATCCATAATCAGGTCTTGTTCAAAATCAATAATTGCCCCTGTATTGCTGCGCAAATTAACCGTTGTCGGCGAATAGACCTGACCGACAGCCATATCGCCTGAAACTTCTTCAAGCCAAACACCGTTTGCGGCACGCGCTGTAACTTTTGAGCCTGTTGCAATATCAATTCTAAATGGTGTTGCAGAGGTACCAATTTGCCCAGCACCTGATTCAATCACAGCATTTGCTGAGCTAAGGGCTGCATTATTGTCGTTTCTTACATTAAAGATATCACCATTTATTTTCAGTCTGACCTCATCCCGTGCTGCAATGGTATTAATGTTTAAGCCATATTGATTGTTTTCACCGCCAATAAAGGCATGTCCTTGCGGTGCGTTAATATTCACCACACTATTTGCAAAACGTGCCTTGATATCTAAATCTTCTCTTGGGGTAAGTGATAATATCTGTGTTTCGTTATCAAAGAACACATCATCTGATTCAGCCGCTGCAAGCTTGATTTTTGAAGCGTTATCAAGGTTATTTCCGGTAATATCCGAAATTGAGAAATTATCGGTTGTGCCAAATATTCCAATACTGCCGCTATTCACGGTTAAGGTAATGTTATCCCCAATAATGTTCGGGCTTTCAATGAAGGCAGTAGTATCTGTGACCTCTTTAAAGGCTTGGCCTGGAAGCGGTACTTCAAGTTCATGTTGCTCCCACTTATAGCCAGCAGTCATATTATCGATTTCGATAGTTGTTGCGGTGTGGCTGTAATTAGGATCATATGCAGGGTCACCAAATTTTTCATAGCCCTGCTGATAACGTGTCTGCTGAATTGCTTCATACTGGGCAATACGCACACTGTCATTATTCAAAGCAGCCCGCTCGTCAGCAGTCGCTTGATAGGTGAAGTTCGGATCGTAAGTTTGAGCAACATAGCTGCCAGAACCAGGGGATGTTTCCTGCACATCTCTTAAATCCCAATAGTCATTATAGAGTTCTGTCATCTCGCTTTCAAAACTATTGATTTGTGCGGCTTTCTTATTTTCAGCAGCTTGACCTGTAAGCTGTAATTCATTCCATAAATCAAGGAGCGCTTGTTGTGTTGCAACATCATCTGTTTGCTCTTCATTTGCGTCTTTAATGCTACCTGAAAGGGTGGTCAGCTCAACATTGCTAATAGCATCAACAACGCCAATATTCATATCCCCAGATACTTCAGTGAATTTCAGCGCATCGGTGCGGGAATAGGCATTGAATACACCGCTACCCTGCGCATCTATTCTCACAGCATTTCCTGAAATATCCGTAATGGAGCCATATTGCGCCTTCAATGTAATATCTGTTCCGCGAAGTGCAACAGAAGCTGTATCTGTTGTGATGCTCTCACCTGCATAGATATTAACCGTGCCAGCACCTGGGTTTGTGAAGGTACGAAGGTTAACATTACCTTCTTGAGATTTCAGATAGACATCGCCATTTGCAACCACATTAACGATATCATTATCACCCTGAATAAGGCGGATTGAACGGTTATCATCGCCGATATTATTAGCATTTAGGCTTAATGTTCCAGAATTGATCAGCGCTCTGCTAGTAGTGGCGACAATATCATCACTAGCAGTGACCGAAGTCGTGCCGCCAGCATTGTTGATTTTTCCATCTAGGCGGATACCAGCATTAGAATTAACCGTCACAGAACCTGTGTCACTTCCGATAAAGCGGATTGCAACCTGTCTATCTGCTTTTACATCATGCTGATAATAATAATTACCATCAACTACTCTGTTCCCGTTCATGGTGATGGTACACCATGTGACAATAAAGCTCTTACATGATTTGTTATTGTTATGCACATTTAGCTGGTAGCCCGTCATCTCATATCGTGTGGACATGCGATAATCATCGGTGATGGAGGTATCTACCGCCGCCCAATCTGCTTGGTCGAGCTGTTGTGGTGACATTTGTGAAGCAGCAAAGTCATTTGCACCAGGGGAGAAAGAGCTACTATTATAGAAATTCCAGCCTGCGAAACCAACTGTCTTTTTGCTGTAATTCCAGTTATTTGTTTGCGTTACCTCTTCCCCGTTGAGCCAGAAATAGCGCGCGCCCGCCTCAGGATTATAATAGGTTCTTCTATCTGCCTCACCATTGTAAGCATAGGCAGTATAGCTTGAAGAAACATTCGTTTCAGGACGGCCATACCCTTCTTCAACAACGATATCATTGCCGATTCTGGTATAGCGTGTCACTAAACTCACATTGTTAGAATCTACTTTAAAATTATCAATAAGGGTAATTTTGCCTTCTACCTCACCCGTCTCGATGCCGGTAACTTTTAAATCTTTGCCAGATTGGTTGTTAACATTCATGCTTGCAAAACCGTCAAGCACGTTAATTTGACCGTTGCCAGTTGAAATCAGCTTACCGCCAATAAAGACCTCGCCCCCTTTGGCTTCAAAACCCGACACAATGACGCTGTCATCATCGCTATCATAATAGGCATCAAACAAACCGCGCACTTCGCGTGAATAGCCTGAACCTGAGAAGCTGCCATTATCTGCTTCTTGAACAAGCGTGAACGAGCCCTGCCCAGCTAGATCTGCAAGCGTGAAAGTGCCATCGCCATCCGCATCAGTCCATTCATTACTATCCAGCGAGCCATTACCATTTGTATCTATCTGGTCACCAAATCTTTGCATTAAATTATTATTGGTTAAACCATCTAGCTGGCTGATATTCACTGATTTTTCGGCAATGCCAGACTGGATTAGACCATTGAGATTAACGGTATTCGCAACCACAAAGATTTTGCCGCCTGCGATTACAGCGTCTTGGCCACTAAATTGCGGTGTGCTGCCGGTATTCACCGTTCCAACATTACAGCCGTAATTATTCTGGTTTGAACCACCAGCAGGATTAGATGTGGCACATCCCCCTAAAGAGTTCTCACCTGATTGGCCAGCTGCTTGACCTGGCGAATTCTCTCGTGGATCGACATAATTTTGGAATGCTGCGTTTGGATGAGGGCCAAGGTTATTAATACCATCACCCTTGCCTTGGATAAACAAGTTACCCCCTGATGTAAGCTTTAACTCTGCCGCATTAATTGTAGCATTTTGATAAATTGAGCCATATTTGTTGATAACTCTTACAAGCCCGCCTCTATTCTCAATATTACCCGCAAGAAGCATTTCAGGGGATTTGATATCAAGACCATTTGCATGTGCAAGCGCATCATAGGTGCTCTCAATATTTACAGTCGCATCAAAATTACCTGGATCGGAAATCATATTGAACGCCACTGTTCCGCTGCCGCTGTTTAAACGAGACACATCAGATGTGGTTTGAACAATTTGCTCATTGAAGTAAATCGTGCCACCTGGATCGTCAGGGATATAGATATTGCTGGTTTCAATTGGGCTGTTCGAATTATTGATAACAGAAACTAGCACATTATTTTTAGATTCAATCACCCCTGTCGAAGCACCGATTAATCTATCTGCCTGAATATCTATATTACCTGTTGCGGCATATAACTCGCCTACCTGAATAACGTCCACAGCCCCTGCATTCAACTGTAACTTTTTAGCCTGCAAGAACTGCATCTGCGTATTGATCTGCTGCTGGATAGAGGCAGGTGCTAGATTAAGTAATTCTGTGTTTAATGCTGCCAGCTTCTGGTCGATTTTAGCGATAGCAAATGAGGTAGGAGTAAAGTTCGCTGAACCATCATTAACAATCTGCGTTTTTAACTCTAGAGCATCATCTCTGTCTTGAACCCATTGATTATATTCACTTACCGTAGCGATGCTATTATCATTATTATACTGATTAACCCAGTTTGATTTATTGTCATATTCATCCTGAAGCGCATTAACCGCATCTTGATAATTTGAGCCCGCAGCATCAACAGAAATCACGCCATTTTGATAATCTGTGCGCAGATTCTGCAATTCTGTAATTTGTGAATTTATCCGCCCGCCTACAGATGAATTATCGAATGTTCTGCCAAGCTGGGTGATTAAGTTGCTGATTTCATCATCAATATCTTGTGACAATGAACGACCAACATCAAATGTCCAATTTACTTCATCATCAGACTTATAGGTCAGATTTGCATTGGCTTGAACAGAATCCATTTTTGCGATTTGGATTGTTTCAATCACCGAGGTGTTATCAACAGAACGTCTGTCCCATAGACCTGTGCTCTCGTTATAGAACAAGTTCTGACGTGTTGCATCATAAGCGTCTGCGGTAAGTGTGTTTGCAGTGAACGTACCGAAATCGCGTCCAAAGCCAACAAACTGCTCGTTAAAGACACCTGTTTCAACATTACCATTAATCGCAACAGTACCTGTTCCAGAAACAGACGCACTACCAAAATCTTCACTTACCGTAATTGGGAATAGCACAAAGACTAAGAATTGATGGAAACCATCGCCTCTTACATTCATATCGCCTTTATGGGCTCTGAGATACATGTGACGCGCAGATTGCAGGTTCGCATTATCTTCAACTGTTAGGGTTGCGTTGTGCGAAACATTGGCCGTCGCTACCTTGCCTGTTGTTACAGGGACAAGTGTTTTATTATACACATCGGTCTTGGATAACACATCAATGCTAGATGGGAGTGGGTTCAGGCCTGCATAGGCTCTTAAATAGCCATTTGCTCTCACCGTAGAACCTGTTTCAAGTGTTACATTTTCAGTTGAATTTAATGTTGAATAGGCTTTGCCTGATGCCCCAACGCCTGCAAGCCCCCACACCGAAGTCTTAGCGCGCGTATCAATATCTGCATCCGCAACAGTGCGTACATCTATATCTCCTCTTTGCGTAGCAAGAAGAGCCCCATTTTCAAAAATAACATCTGTATTATTTGTGGAAGTGTTGCGTGCAAGTGATTGCGGAATAGAAACAAGACCACCAGTGCTTACCTTGGCGCCTGTATCCATCTTATTCAAAGCTCGTGCAACGACGCTAGCATCCCCTTCAGATGCGCTATTACCAACCACATAAACATCAGCATTTTCATTGAACTGGATAACAGAATTTTGTGTTTGCGTGGCCTCAGCATACCCTAAAGTTACGGTTAGACCGCCGCCGCCAGCAAAGTTGAAATTCTCGTCATTATAACCTGTTTTGGACAGGCGGTTATCAGATAGCATCGAAAGGCTATGGGTATCAATTTCGGTATAGTCCCCCACAATGATGCCTACATTTGCAACCCCTGTGCTGCCTGCTAAGCCGCCTGTGACTGCTGCCGCACCAATTGCTGAAGCTTCAATTTTACTGTCATAATTATCATTATTTGCAGCTTGCAGGGTAAGTGTATCTGCGACCGCCAATTGAGTTCTGCTAGAGGCATTAGCTGCATCATTAAAGATAATCTGATTGTTTGCAGTTGTATTGGTAATTGCTTCACCGCCATTTACAGCCAACAGCCCGCCTGCACCAGCAACAGTATCTGTTAAACCAAGTTTTGAGGATGTTGAGCTTATAGTCGCTGAAGCCTTTGCATCAATATCTGTTCCTGCACCAATTTCAACGCGGGTGCCGCCATATTGATTGGTATTAGCTAAATGCGCACCAATTGCTGCAGCACCAAGTGCAAACGCATTCACCTCATTGCGTGTTTCAGCATAGTTATTTGCGGCAATCGTTAAGTTACCTGAAGCGGCTTCTGCACCATTTGTATCAAGATGATTTACTTTTATGACCGCATTATCACCAATTACAATGCGCGAATCTGCATCAGATGACACCGAGCTAGAGGAACCTGTTGCCCCAACAAGCAATCCACCAGATGCGCCAATCACATCTGATTCCGCATAGTTTCTGCCAGTCTGACCAATAGAGGAATTAAGGGTAACAGTTTGGCCTACAATATTGCTTCCTGTGCCAAGCTGAACAAGCGCGTCTCTGTCAATATCCATATCAGATGAGATGATAGAAAGTGAAACACCACCAGATATTGCCACACCCGTTGAATCAGCTTCATTTTCTGATTTGTCATCTGCTGTGATGCTTATCAGACCATCTGAATACACAGAAGCGCTATCGCCAATTGAAGCAAGCGTTTGACCTGTATCATCCATATTCACAATTGCGCCTACCGCCGAGCCTGCCAATGCACCTGCTGCTGATGTTGCTGAAGCCTTTTGTGTAGACAAATTGCGGGAACGAACAGTGATATTTCCCATCCGCTCAGTATTTGTGCCGATAGATACATTATTATGAAGGGCTGCATCCACATCGCCAGTAGCATTCACCCCTGCAAAGGATACCCCAGCAGCAATTGCCCCACCTGCAACAGCAGCTACATTCACCTCAGTATCCACATCACGCAACGCATCAATAGTTACAGAAGATGTATTGTCTTGAAGCGTGATGGTTGTGCCATTACCAATATAGGCTGATGCATTTTCAGCCATATTGACTTGTGCAACAGACGCAGTAAGACCCGCAATACCGACGGATGCACCAACAACCGTTGAGTTTACGCCAGCAACGGTAATCGGCCCGCCAACAGGAAGCGCGATGGTCTTTGTGCCGCCTGAGTTAATCGTCGCATCCACCCGTAATGATGATGCATTATCGATGACAGAATTGGTGCCAATAGATGCCGTAACATCCCCTGCATAATCAGCCACAGCAACAAACCCGCCTACCCCGACAGAACCCACAGCAGCACCGCCAGCAATTTGCGACAGGCTTATGGTTTCTTCAGCTTCAACAACAACATCTGCTGAAGTTCTAACCACAACATTATGGCCAATTTTGGCGCTTGTTGAGCTTGTGCCAGAACCTTCTACGTCGGTTTGGAAATCAGCTGTTTGAGATTGAACTAAGGTATTAGCGCTTGCTTCGTCATTGCCTGTATATGATGCAAGCTGGGCACCTGCAGAAGAATTATCCTGACTATTTGTTTGTCTGTCTTGATTAATCTCACCGCCCGTTTCGGCAACCATATTGCCGCCATCATTATTCAGCGCATCGGTTGCATTATCAGACATTGAGCCACCAATTAAGGTAAGCGCAACAGAACCAGCTGCACCAAGGCCAACCCCGCCTGCTGCCGCTATCCCCTGATTTGAGATGTTTTTGGTTGAATCTGCTGCAATCGTAATATTGTCATTTGCAAAGATTTGGGCGTTATTTCCAATTGATGCTTCCACCCCGCCTCTGTTCACCGTAACAGCTACACCAACACCGACCCCGCCTGCGCCGCCAGCAGCCGCCGCACCAGCAGCCCCTTGGGTCATAATATCTTCGTTAGCGCGTACGGTTACTCGTTGAGATGCAGTGTCATTATACGATGCAAGCTGGTTTACCAATGCATTATTTGCAATCCGTGCTTTAGTCTGGTTCTTGAGCATATTAAAGCCAACAGAACCTGAGACAGCAGCTAACGCACCACCACTAAATCCGACCACATTTTGGTTGATATCAATATCTGTGTCTGCTGTTACTTCTAGCTGGTCTCTTGCACTCACTTCTGCGTTAAGACCAATCTGCGCAGTGTTGCTGGCTTTAGCATATAACACGCCTACGGTTGCACCAGCACCGACAGCACCGCCTGCAGCGCTCCCTGCGGTTTGTACCATTGCGATATTCTGATCTGCATCAACCGCTAGGTCATCCCCAGCACGCACAGTAACATTATCACCAATTTCTGAGATTACCGTATTGGAGATAACAGATACAGCCGCAACCCCTGCCCCTGCCCCTAGACCAGCACCAGCACTAGCAGCTGTTTGATAAATACGGTCTGTGCTTTCTGCCTTAATCGTTACATCTCGCTCAGCCTTTGCATCGCCCCACATTCTTGCCTCAACCGTTTTGCTGAAGAGCTGAGTATCAAGATCAAACGCTAACCCCAATGAGCCAATACCCACCGCAGCACTGACATTATTCATATCTGTTTCAGACACCGCAAGCAGTTGGACATCCTGGCTTGAACCTGCGTTTGTGTTGTTTTGATTAATGGTGGAGCCTGTGCCTATTCTTGCCTTGGTTGCGCTTTGTGAAATGGTGGTAGCAACAACCCCTGACACACCTACTGCCCCGCCGCCTGCAACGCCAACAGGGGCAAATGTAACCTCTTCTTTGGTCACCGCAGCAACAGACAGACCCGTTACCATATCCCTGCCAAAGCTTGCGTCAGTTACGGTATAGGTATCGGTCACACGATTACCATCTTGACCAACTCTATCTTTTACAACGGTGCGTGTTGTTGTGTTATCGATTTGGCCATTTAGCGCTAAAATACCATTTGCATTGCCTGAGCTATTATCACTGAGTGCTGTTAGCGAAACATTCTGACCTACTTGTGCAAAGGTTGTTGATTTCAACACATAAGTACCAACAGAGCCTGAACCGCCGCCAACAGCGCCAACAGCACCTGCAATCGCAACAGCATCAATCTCGGTATCGTCTGTTGCATTTATCCGCATAGAATCGCGTGCAAATAAGGTAGAATTAGGCATGATATGCGCATGGGTGGTGTTGTTAACCACACCAATACCTGCAACACCCGTCAGCCCTGCAATCCCGCCATTCACTGATAGAGCAAGCTGCAGGATATCTGTTTTTGCATTGGCATCTACAGCAATATCGCCTTGCGCATCAATCTGGTTATTTTCAGAAACACGCGCAATTGTTTGTTTTTCAAGAACAAGCGCATCAGCAGAGACACCTGCGCCCACACCGCCAACACCGCCTGAGCCTGAAACAGCTACCATATTCGTATCTGATTCCGCTAAAATTGTAACAGATTGGCTAGCTGAGCTATTATCAGTTTGATTTATCTGTACATCATCATATGTGCCGGCAAAGGTATTTGTTCTCGACATATTTACCATAATGGTAGCTTGCGCAGATACACCGCCGCCGCCGCCAGTCATGCCGAACTTGTCTACGGTCTCATTACTGCGCGCTCTAATTGTGGTTGCTTCGGTTGCATTAAGAACTGCTCTGTCCCCAACCCGCGCCTTCGTCACTGCATTGTTGAATAAGAAACCTGTTGTAACGCCAATACCTGCCGCTGCGCCTGCGGCCACCCCACCAGCAGCAGTTGTCATGGATAGATTATCTTCTGCTGTAATGGTTAAATCGTTACCGGTGGTAATAACGGCATCTGCACTAATGATCGCAAGTGTGGATTGCTCGTCCGTGCCTTCAACATCATTTTGCAAGCCAGCGGCTTCGGTTTCAGCGAGGTTTGAGCTTTCATTGTCGTAACTTGCAACATAAAACTGATTTGATTTACCTGAAGTGTTGCGCCCCTCATGGGTTTCACTATCGCCAGCATTTCTGTCTTGGGTTGCTTCAGCCTCCGCATCTGCAATCATGTTGCTGTCATCATCACTTAGGCTGTTTGATGCATCTCCTGACATGCCGCCGCCAAGAATGGTAATTGCGACAGAACCAGTTACCCCTGCACCACCGCCTGCTGCGGATACAGCTGTTTTAGTGAAATTCTTGTTGCTTGATGCATCAACTGTAACATCACGCCGTGCATACACATCTGTATTTTGCCCAATCTTTGCGATGGTACTGTTCCGTGAGGCGGTAACAGACAAGCCCATGCCTGCGCCAACCCCGCCAATAGCTGTTGCCCCTGCTGCGGTTTGCGAGGTAAGGGTATCATTTGCCAACACAGCAACAGTTTGTGTAGATGCATTATCCTCAGCCTGCTGATTGATTTGGGCACCATCATCAATCTCAGCCAATGTTTGGGTTTTTAGTACTGTAATACCCATCGAGCCTGTAACAGATACACCGCCGCCGCCAAAGCCAATAATATTCTGATTAATTGAATTATTTGAATCTGCGCGCACTGTTAAGTTATTGCTTGCATGCACGGATGCATTTTCACCAATACGCGCAGTGGTTCTTGATTTAGCCACAAGCACCCCGATAGATGCACCTACACCAACACCGCCGCCTGAAATATTGCCAGCGGTCTGCACCACACCCAAATCAGAAGCTGCATCGACAAGCACATTATTGCCAGCAGTAACCGTTGTATTATCGCCAATTTCAGCAGTGACGGTATCATTGATAACAGACACTTCTACAATACCCGAAACGCCAACACCCCCAACAGCAGCACTTGCTGCGGTTTGATAGACACGGTTTCGGCTATCTGCTTGCACGGTAACATTTCTTCGTGCCTTAGCATCTGAAAGCATTTTGGCTTCTACCGTCTTTTTAAAGACTTGGGTGTCGATATCAAACGTCACGCCTACCGCGCCGCCGCCAATACCTGCGCTGACATTATTAAGCTGGCTTTCAGAAGCCGCTAATAGCTCAACAGATTGATGTGCACCTGCAAGGCTAGCATTATCTGTGAAGTTAATATCTGCGCCAGCATCAATTTGGGCTCTGGTTGTCGAATTTGTAACCGTTGTTGCAACCACACCAGCAACACCAACCGCACCGCCGGCAACACCAATCGGTGCAAAATTCATATCCTCATAAGTGACGGCAGCAACCTGCAGCCCGTTTTTCGTGGTGCTGTCAAAGCTTGCATCAACCTGCTCAAAAGTTTCGCTAGAATTATCGCCCTCTTGGTCTTTTGCAGCCATTGATGTTACGGTGACGGTCGAATTATCAACAGTGCCGCTTAGGGCTGAAATACCATCGCCATTTGCCCGTGCGGTAACTTGCGCGCCATTTCTGATTAAAGCTTCGGTTCTACTTTTGACAATATAGGTGCCCACAGAACCAGACACACCAACCACGCCGCCTGCACCTGTGATTACAACAGCGTCTATTTCAGTATCATCTGTTGCTTGAACACGGATAGCGTCATCTGCAAACACCACCGCATTATTATCTATTCTGGCTTGGGTTACGTTATTTGCAACAACCGTACCGGCAGCACCTGTTACCCCAACCACACCGCCATTAATGGACATGGCAATCTGGATCATATCTGCGCTTGCTTGGGCATCTACAGAAATATCACCGCCGGAGCGCACAGATGCGCCATCATCAATATAGGCTGTCGTTTCTTTTTCTAAAACCATCACATCGCCAGTGATGCCCACACCAACAATCGCACCACCACCAGAACCTGAGAAGGACACAAGGTCTGTATCTGATTCTGCAAGCACTGCAACAGACTGGTCTGAAGCCTCAGA
Organism: Puniceispirillaceae bacterium (SeqCode); assembly: GCA_965660095.1. GTDB lineage: Bacteria > Pseudomonadota > Alphaproteobacteria > Puniceispirillales > Puniceispirillaceae > WTJO01. Next base: position 17,611 of record CBFHYP010000017.1, on the reverse strand, counting down.
GGTGTTGTCATTTACCACGGCGTTATTTTCGATATAGGCGCGCGACTTAGAGGTCGTCTTTTGTGCCATAATCGTACCCTGCACAGATGCTACACCAGCACCACCTGCAGATAAAGCACCTGAACCAACCACCTCAGAGGTGCGTGAGCGGATTAATAGCTCACCATCCGCATTCACATTAGCATTTGTTCCGATATAGGCTTCAGCAGTGTTATTCACTAATAACACCCCAATAGTTGCGCCAACACCAACCACACCTGCACCGCTGATAGCCGCCGCCGCAAAAATAGTTTCAGTTGTGTCTTCAGCTTCTATCGTAAGGTCATCGCCAGCACGCACAATAGCGCCATTTTCGATAAAGGCTTGGGTTTTGTTTCTTGAAAGATTAGATGATTTTGCATCGAACGTATTACCAAGCTGGCCATGCGCTGAATTATTATCATCAATCGCGCTATTTAATTCAGCAAAATCAAAGCCAGTTGAAGCATAATCGCCTGATGAATTATCAGGGCTAATCGTATCCCCTAGCTGAATAGCTTGGGTGCGGTCATCTGATGCTGCAGCAATATCGCCATGGTCACTGCTATTTGTTTGACCAGCTGTATTATCATCTGCTTCTGCGCCAACCAGCAGAACAGCAATATTACCGCCAACCGCAACTGTTCCCCCTGCCGCACCTGCAAGTAAGAAATTCTTAGTCGTTTTTGCAGAGGTTGCTGTTACATCAATATCACCACCAGCGCTAACCCGTGTGTTTGTGCCGCCGCCTATCCAAGCTTGTGCATTGTTATGAACCACAAGCGCATTCAAGGTCACACCAACACCCACAGTACCGCCGCCGCCAATTCCGCCAATTACATCAATTGTATTGATGCGATTAGTTGCCGCCACATTTACATTCTGGTCTGCGTTTGCGATGGCTGAATCTTGGTTCACCTGACCCTTGATAAAGGCTTGGGTGTTAGACATATGCACCTTGATACCCGCAGATACAGATACCCCGACGGTGCCGCCAATCCCGCCAGCAATCACAGCAGAAACAGCATTTTCAGTTGTATCTGCCTCAACAGTAGTATTGTCGGCCGCATTTGTAACTGCATTTTCATCGATATAGGCTTGTGTTTCATTCTTCACAAAACCAATACCAAATGATGCACCAATACCTGCCGTTCCGCCTGCACCAATACCGCCAGCAATTTGAATATGCTCTGATTTAGCGCCTGCGATAACATCTAGATTGCCGCCAGATGTAACCGCGCCATCCACATAGGCTTTGGTTGTGTTTACCACTACCCCAATTGCCGCTGCACCGGATACGCCCGCGCTTGAACCGCCGCCAACAGAAATAGCTGAATTAATGATACGGTCGCTATTATAGGCATGGACAATCACATCATCTGCAGCGCGCACATCAGCACCTGTTGCGATAAAGGCGCGTGTATCTTTCACCTGCACTACAATATCGCCGCCAATGCCAACACCAGCAGATCCCGTTCCCACAGCGATGGCACCTGAAACATCTGTCCAATAGGTATCAGACACAGCCCGTACCAACACATCTTGGTCTGCATGGCCAGGTGTTGCGGTGACATTGATATCTGCATCCCCGATGGAGGCCTCAACCTGCCCTACCCCAACACCTGCTGAAAGGGATACCGCAATAGCAGAACTAGAAGAAACTGCACCTGAAGCTGCAATAGAAATCACATCTTGGTCAGCAACAGCCGTAACCGCAACCCCGCGCGTTGTTTCTGTATCCCGTGTTTCGGTAAGGAACAGGTCTTTCACATTATCAAAGGTGAAATCTTCATTGAATGAGCCAAGTGTCTCACGGGTCTGATTATCATCACCGCCCATAATGCCATCAAGAAGTGGGCTAGACGTTTGGGTGGTCTCAGTTTCTGCTTGAACAGTAGAATTACCCAAAGCCACAATCGTTGCACCGTCTTTAATTTGAGCCTTTGTCTGCCCAATGAAAACAGCTGCACCAACCGCACCAGCAAGTGAATTTCCCCCTGCTGAGAAACTTGCCGCAGGCTCCATCATAAAGATATCGGTATCATCGCCTGCATGAAGCTGAACAGAACCATCTGTATTGATATCCGCCAATGCGCCAATTTCAGCGCGGGTTGTAGATTTAATTAACCCTACACCAACAGAACCTGCGCCTGTAGTACCGCCAGTAGACCCTGCAATACCCACCACCATAGAAGTGAGATTTTGAGCTGTATCAGCCACCACCCTTACATTATCGTCAGCTGTAATAGCACCGTTCGCAAGCGCCTTGACATCTTTCCAGAATACATTTGCACCAAGCGCTATACCCACAGAATTACTAGAAGATGCCGCAAGGGTACCTGTAAGGTCAGTGATGGTTGTGTTATCTTCTGCGGTGATATCAACAGATTGGGTTGATGATGCTGCATTCAAAGTCGCATTATCGTTTAGTGCTACCCCTTGATTAGCAAGCGCATAACTTTCACCCTTCACAATATTCGACGATAACGCGCCAGATAGCGCATTGCTTGAGGTTGAAACAGACGCCGAAAGAATACCATTTAGAATTTCCTGTTTCGCATTAACCCCAATATTCACTGCATTTGCTGCATTGATAATAATGTTGTTATTGCTAGCATCGGCACCCCCGACAATCGCTTTCTTATCGGTCAAGAACATATTCAACGCCAAGCTACCACCTGCAGAATTACTGCCGCCTGAACCTGATATCGCAATCGCTAAATTCCGGATATTGGTAAAGCTGTCTGCGGTAACGCCAACCGAACCGGCTGTAGCCTGAATAACCGCATCTTCAACAACCCGTGCTTCGACATCCGTATCCATGACGTTAAAACCAAAAGCACCTGCAAGCGCTAAATCATTTCCTGAGATGCCGCCAGCAGCCATAAAGGTTAGGGTATCTTGATCTGCTTCTGCCGATATCTCAACATCCCCGGATGAAGCCGTGATGGTAGTATTATCTCCATCATCAGTTGCGCCATCATCCCCAACGATAGTGCGCACATCCTCACGCAAATAAATACCACTAATAGACGCGCCAATCGCTTTTTTATCGGTAGATAGCGCTACAGCACCCACAAGGTGACGCGCTTCAGATTCATTATAAGCGCTGATATTTACATCACCCGCTGAAATAGATGCACCTTCACCTACAATCGCTTCTGTCTTACCAACTGAAACCGTTACCGCCAAAGAGCCTGAACCTGCATTGCCGCCTTGTGCTGCACCCCCTGCAATCGCTTCTGCATAATAGGATGAATCCTGAAGCTGGGCTGTATAGTTTGTGGTGATATAATCTTCTGAGCTTGTCGTGTTATCAAGCGGATCAAGGGTAAAGTTACCCGCACCAGAGGCAAGGTCTTTTGCAGAAATTGTTACATTATCTCCAGCAGTTAGAGAGCTTCCTTCACCCATTATTGCAGAATTATTGTCAATCACAACATTCACTGCAATCGAAGCACCTACAGCTGTTTTATCGCCGCTAGAGCTTCCGCAATTCCCCGGATTATCACAGGTCACATCAGATGCAACTGCAACTGCCCATGCTCTATTCACAATCTTATTTGTTGCTGTTGAGGTAATGCCGATATTGCCAGGTGCTGAGATATCAACATCCTCACCGATTTTGGCTTGCTGGCTATCATAGGAGAACACCAGGCTTAAAGAGCCTGCAATACCAAGCTCGCCGCCGCCCGCACCTGCAATCCCTTCAGAGGATGCATAAGAGCGATAGGTTTCCCCATCCTCATCTGTGCCCTGATTTTCGGTTGTTGTTGCCGCCACAAGCACATTACCAGAAGCACCTGTGATATCAATATTTACATTATCGCCAACTAGCGCATGGGTTTGCTGGCCTGTTTTCAGCAACCCTACCCCAACGCCAATAGACTGGTCTGCAAACACAGACATCCCAGAACCGCGTGTACGGTAATTTGCATCATTAGTGGCTGTAACAGAAACATCATCACCTGCAGAAATTTGCACGCCATCTGCCACAATCGCGCGCGCTGCATGGTCAGCCCAGTTTACAGCAACAGATGCAGCAATATTCAACGAGCCTGATTGTTGTGCTTCCCCACCGCTAGAAGAACCTGTTGCTGTATCACTGCCAGATAAATCAAATGATGCCCCTTCACCACCTGTAAAGCCGCCCTTTAGCGCTTCTAAGGATGTTGGACCATTTTGCACATCCCCTAATTGTGAGGTTTGCTGGGTGAAATCATCAGGTAATTTACCAAGCCGTTCAGAATATTTATCAACAACTGTCCCTGCGGCAACTGCATCAGCTAATGCTACATCTGTGCTTGCAGAACGCGCAGTAACTGCTACCCCGCCTGAGGTGGTTGTTACATTCCGCTCAAGCTTTGCTTCTGCACTTTCTAGCGCCACACCAACCGCAACAGATGCGCCAACTGCAGTGCTGTCAGCAGAAACCTCACCTTTTGCTGTGGAAAGTGTATTGGTCTGTGTGGATGCCGAAACAGTGATATTATCGGACGCAGACAAGGCTGAACCTGAACCTAATTCAGCATCTACATCTTTTAATAACACTCCAACAGATACTGCCGCATCTAATGAGGTTTTAGCCTCACCGCCTGCTTCATCTGGTTTTGCACCTGCAAATGCATTTGTCTCTAGTGCTGATTCAGCTGAGGCAATTACGCCCACAGAGCCTGCTGTGCCTGACAGCACTGCATTATCTTCGATAATCGCCTTGGTGTTTTCTGCAACAATAATATTTACAGAAATACCCGCACCGATACCTGTGCCGCCTTCACCGCCGCCATCATCGCCGCCGCCTGAGCTGTTATCTCCGCCGCCGCCATCACCATCGCCATCTGAGCTATTATCATCACTGCCTAAGCTTGCTTGTAGATTATCAAGCATGCCTTCAAAGCCCTTTTCAGCGGCTTCTGTCCAAACCTTTAAGTCTGTAAGGGTTGAAAATGTTTCATCAATACCGTCCCAGATAGTATTGGTCATCCCAACTGTGGCTTTTGCATCTGTCTTATATTTGTTTTTTGAGGCCGCATTTACCAACACATCGCCTGAAGCATTTACATTTGAGCCTGCGGTTACAATGGCAGATGTATTATTACGCACCACCACATTTAGGCCAACTGAACCTGCTAGCGAAAACTCGCCTGTTCCAGCCCCTGCTACAGCTTCAGCTGTAATCGTGTTTATATCATCTGTTGAATTATCTTCCTGTACCTGCTCAAACATGCCAGCCTGAACCGTGAAGTCACCAGATGTTATGGTAGCACCTGTACCAACTTTCGCTTCATTGTCATTTTGAACAATATTCAGGCCAACACCGCCGCCAATATTATAATCACCGCCTGATACAGAAGCATCCGCATTCGCCGCCATATCGGTATTGCTGAGCGAGCTAATCGTAACATTGCCTGAACCAGCGTTAAGGGTCACATTATCGGCAATAAGTGCACTTGAACTTGTTTCGGCGTAATTAACGCCCATTGCAGCTGCAATGGTTATTTTAGAGCTGCTTTCATTATCCCCGTCACCGCCAATAGAACCTAAATCAGCGCCATCTGTCACCGTGTCTGTGTCAATAGACATTTGGCTGGAGAAATCATAGCTAGATGAATTATCATCCGTGTCTGCTGTAAAGCCTGCCATTAATCCAGAAAGACCTTCTGATGCGTCTTCTGTGCTATTGGCAACTTCTGTGCTGTTATCTGGCGTGCTGTTATCGCTTCCGCCGCCACCGCCGCCATCGCCGCCATCACCACCACCACCTTCATCATCGCCGCCAGCAGATGATAGTGATTTTGCCCCTGCTTCGATTTGACGGAAGGTTTGTGCCAACACATCAATGTCACCGCCATTAGTGCTCAAATCTCGCATGATAGATGCACTATTGCTATCCAAACCAACAGAAACACCTGCCGCGATACCTAATGCAAATTTACCGTCATCGCCCGATTTTGCCTCGCCATTGCCAACCGCGCTAGTTTTCACTGTTTGTTGTGACGAGACAGAGATATTGCCTTGGGTAGTTATTGCGCTTCCAGCTTGAATGGTGGCGCGTGCGGTATTGCGCGCTACGGTTACGGCTGCAAGTGGCACAAGCGATATAGAACCGGCGCCTGCTGCCTTTGCTTCGGCTTCAGTGGATGATGTTTGTTCTGCTGTAATTGAGATGTTATCTGGATTATCACTTCCAGTGAAAGATGCGCCAGACCCAAATATTGCTTGGGTAGTATTTTTATGGGTAGCCACAGCAAGCGAGCCGCCAATCCCTAGCTTACCACCGCTCACATCTGGGTCGGTGGTATCGGTGCTTGAATTATCATCCATCATCAGGCCGAATAATTCATCTGCGGCTTGATGGGCTTCTGATGAGCCGTCGGCGGTGACTTTTACTTCGGTTTCACTTAAAGCAGATAAGCTGACATCCCCTGAAATATCAAGTGAGCTATTATCGTCAATAATCGCAAGGGTTTCGTTTACCTCGTTAATACCGATGGCAATAGCGCCTGCGATGCCTACACCGTTTGAATCATCATCTCCCCCGCCGCCGCCAAGGCCAGAGGACGCAAAAACACCAAATTTGCTGGCATTATCAAAATCCCCTGAATAGGAGATACTTTCAGCCTTCACATTCAAATCTGCAGCATCAATATCGACATTCGCTGCATCTGCACCGCCAATTCGCGCCGTTAGCCGGTTTTCCACAAGCTGAATACCGATACCGGCTTGACCGCCAACTGTTGGATTATCTGTACGTCCAGATGCAAAGCTTTGGGTTTGCGTAATGCCTTGTGCAACGACATCCACGCCCCCGCCCGCAGTGACCGATGGGGCTGTGGTATCTGCTGAAACATTATCAACCATAATTTCAGCAAGGGTGTTGTTTTTCACATCCGCATAGACAAGCGCGCCACCAATTTGAAATTCATTGCCGCCAGAGCCATTATCCGAAGGCGCAAGGGCTGAAGCAAGTTCTGAGATAATATCCGCAACACCAGATTTCAGCACATCTGCAAGGTTAATCCCCATAAATTCTTGGTCTAGCTGTGAGGTATTATCGATGCCTGTATCAAATTTATCTGTTACCGTTTGTGTAAAATTATCATCTGAGGTTGCGCGTGCCGCAAAGATAGCACTCACTTCAGAATCTGCAAGCACATCCACATCCCCTGTTGCGGTGATGGTTGCATCACCTGTCACACGGGTGGTAGTATTGTCGTTTAGGATGCCAACAGCATCTGCAAGACTGCCCGAAACGCCGCCAATAGGTGCTGCTGATGCATCACCAACTGCGGTGATTTGGCTTTTCGTGCGTGAACGAAGGGCAATATTGTCCCCTGAAAGGGAGGCTGTGTCCCCAACATTCAGATTTGCCTGATTATCTGTAACAGAAACACCCGCTACCAGCCCAAGCCCAAGAGAGGTTGAATTTGCATACACGGTTGAGCGGGTGTCTGCCCCAGCATTCACCGTTACATCACCACTAGCAGAGCTAATTTGGCTTGTGCCCTGAATATTAATGTCTGCCTTGGATTCTGTGACCGCAACAGCAACATCAATCGGTAGCAGGCTAGCCATATTTGCCCAGCCTTGTTTGGATAAATCTGTTTGGATTTCAGAAGCGCCTGAAATCGCAATATCCTGCGCCGCAGAAAGTGATGAATTATCAATATTAACCGAACTTAACGCTCGTCTAGCATCAAACTGCACCACAATCCCGCCAGCATAGCCTGGGTCTTCTTGTAAAGCGCTTGCCGTAATGCTGATATTATCGCTTGCATCGATTACCGCACCATCTGTTATCTGGATATCTGCCTCAGCAATGCCTAGCGGATTGGCATACACAGAAACATCTGACTGTACCGCATCAGCATCTAAGATGATTTGCCCACCTTTAACGCTCGCATTATCGATAATGATTTGTGCTAATTCACCTGAATCTGCGTCAAAAGTTACGGTGCCGCCTGCAAATCCAGAATTGCCTTCTGCGGTTAATAAGGAACCAGAATTCATTATAATTTTCTGTGAATCCAGTGTGATATCACCTGAAGCTGCAATAGAAGATGAATTACGATGAGCATTCGCATCACCAGCTGAAGAAACACGGCGGCTAGACACAACCACGTTTGAAGCAATGGTAATATTATCATCAGCCTGCAATATCAGCGAGCCTGCATTCCACGTAACTGAGCTATTATCACTACCGCCTTGTGCAGTTGCATCACGCAGAATATGCGCGTTCACTTCAATTGCAGCAGGGTCGATTAGAACCGTGCCCTGCTCCCCTATATTTGCTGCAGCAGATAAGCTACCGCCATTCAGGCTTACGATGTTGCGCGCAGAAAATTCAACAAACCCGCCATCGCCTGTATTCCCAGCATTAGCAGACAGATTTGCGCCAGATGCAAGTTCTGAGCGGTTTTCAGCCATGACGATAATCTCGCCGCCATCACTATTATCACCGCTGCCATCAGCTGAAATATCTGCACCTGCGAGTACAGATATATTTTTCCCTGCTAAAATATTAATTACCCCTGCATCTACATTATCTGCACCATCAACAGATAACAAACCTGTCATGGTGATATTGTTTTCTGCAGTTAGGTTTATCGAAGGGGTAACATCATCAAGGGCTATCATGCCTTGCTGACCATCTGGCAGGCTAAGGGCAGATAAATTTACTAACTCATCCACAGCAAGTTTTGCGCTTGTGCCTGACTTCACCTGCCCTGAGATATTAATATCTCCAGCCGCAGCCATCATATCGCTTTGGGTGTTTACAGCGCCTCTGATGTCAATCACACCTGTTTTGGATAAAGGCACGTCATTTTCAAGGACACGCCCTAATGTGGGCTCAGACAGCATATTTCCTTGCGGAAACATGGATTGCATAAAATCATGGGTCGGGGTGCTAAACCGTAACGAGCCAGCATTGATAACACCCGTATTTCCAACAAGCACGCCATAAGGGTTTAGGAAATAGACATTACCGCCAATATTGCCGTCTTTATACGCATTCAGAAAACCATCAATAACGGTTTGCTGGTCTGTAACCATATTGACAAGATTGTCAGTCTGGTCAGGCAAAAATAAATTGACGGTATTGCCTTGAAACACATTGAAGATACGGAAGGAATTTAACCCTGTATTGCCGCTAACAGTGGAGGTTCTCACATCTGTTACAGCACCATTTACCGATAGGCTTGTCTGGGTTCTGCCATCTATAACGATTTGTGGGTTAGATTGCGCAATAGCCAGCGGCGGAAATACCAATTGGATAGCAATCGTTAAGACTGCTACCCCACGGAATATCCTATTTTGCCGCCACTTATACACGACTTTTAACTACCCTTAATGAAACCAGAGAAGATTATCCCTGGTTTGCCTGCGGGTCAGCGATTGTTTCTGATGGCTGCTCACCGAGCTGCTGCTGAAGACGCTGCAGACAAATCACATTAATCAAATCAACGCGGCGGCCTTCAAACTGAACGAAAACAGTATTGCATTCTTCGTTTGCAGCCTTGTTGATGATATCTGTGTAAATCTGTGCTGATGCGCTTTGTGCACCATTCCTCACCCCAGAATCATACACTGTCCCTTGAAGAAAATTCCAACCCAACAATGCAAATACGATTAACGACACAACAAACCAAATTGATAGGAGCATCGTTGATAATTTCATACCGCTGCCCAATACTTTTGTATTTTCGATCACAGTTCTCTCCATTCTACTTTAGATTTTGTTAATAACACATTGATTTAGGGGGTAAATTTTAATCTTGCAGAAAGTTAAAATTAGCATTTACCGAAAATTGAATTCGTTGTTCGTCATATGCTTCCTGTTCTGCTTTGTGAACCTCACCATCAAGAGATTCAGCAATGTAAGCATCTAGACTTAAGCCCTTGAAAAGGCTTGGAACTGTTACCCCAAAACCATACCCAGACCAATAATCTTCGCGGGTATCTTTCTGATATTGCCCCCGTGCTAGCATATGGTCGATAAATACATATGGTTGTAAATTAGGCATAAATTCAGGCATCTCGATAGAGTCCCAATTTGCAAGGTCCGTACGCAATTCCCCGGACAAGAAATAGCCCATATAGCCTGATGATTCGGAAGGCTGGTAGGCACGCACAGAAGTGGAACCACCAACAGATAAAATTTCCCCTGGCATGTTCAGCATTTTCTTAGAACGCGTATAGAGGAATTTGCCCTTAAAATTAGCTGTTAGCCATGGTGCGATAAGATGTGAGCTTGATAAATCACCATCTAATTTTTGCACCCAAACAGTTTGCGGCGGAATTTTGGTTTCTGTATTAATCAAGCTCCAAGTGGGCGAGAATGAATAGCTTGATTTAGCGGTATTAAAATTCATTGGCAAGGAAACTGCAAATTTACGCCCTGTACTTTTTGACAGAGCATCGCCTGTAATCGCTTGGGTAAGCTCATTATAGGATTCGCCTAATGAGGCGGATACATAAACCGAATAATCATCCTTAAAAGCTAGCGGGTGAGACAGCCCAAGCGCTGCAGAATAAGATTTACCTCGATATCCGATAATAGAATCGCTACCGCCAACCGTACTTGTTTGTGAACGCGATAAATTCGCAGAAAGATTAGTGCCAACAGCTGATAACGGCATTGCAAACCCTAATGCTTGTGAAGCGGAGCCCTTGCTATCTGAGAAGCTGAAGGTTGTCTCATCCTCTCTTCCTAATATGTTGTTCAGCACAAAGGAGAAAGAATTTTGCCGCCAATCTGTCATCTCATTAGCATAGTTATTAACAGAGATAGACGGAAGCTCGATAGGGCGCGGCTCAGCCACCTGTACAAACACATCTGTTTCGCCAAAATTCTCACCTGGCGCTAATTCAGTGGTTAGCTTACTTTTATTACCAGCATTATACAGCCTGATATTACGCTCAAGCTCTGCTAGCGAAATATAATCCCCTTCATCAAGACGAAGATGTTTTCGCAAAAACCCCTCTTTCAGCCGATTTGCATTTTCAAAGGTGATTTTGCCGATTTTTGTTTGCACCAATTGGATTTTCAGTTGGCCATCTGTAATTGTTTGCTCAGGTAAAAGCGCACGTGATAGCTCAAACCCGGCATCCTTATAGGCCTCATTAACAGCATCTAAGGTCGCTTTAATGGTCTCTAAGGTAATATCTTGGCCAATTACACGTCCTTCAATTTCATCAAGCACTTCTGGCTGTAAGATGGTGTTTTCTGTGAATTCAATCCCGGTGAATCTGCGCGGGGACCCATTGGCAATGTGGAGACCTGCTGCCAATCTAATAATGGCAGGTTTTGGAATGGCAGGTGATGATAGGATGATTTTCTTCTCAGTCTCTGACCCTATCGGCTCTGGCGAGGTAAGCACGGGGCTAAACACCCCCTCTTTATTTTCATCGGCATTAATTTCAGAAAGAATTTGGGGGCGAAGGGCGACTAGTTCATCCATCACCGCCTTCTCAAGACTTGCAAGATAGGTGGTGCCTCTTTGTCCATCACTTGCTTTAGGCACAATGCGAACTGATATAGTAGCGCCTAAATCTTGTGGGACGATCATATAGCTTGCTGTATTAGCATCAGGGATTTCATACCCATTTCTGAGCCATTGGAACTGGCTTCCTTGCTCTTTATCTTCAGGGTTTCTGTCATAAAATTGATATTCCGCTTGTAGGATTTTTCCCACAATTGCATCCCCTGAGATACGCAGATTTTTTAGTGCTGGCGGGGTGCGCTTCATCGCAATCGCAGCAGATGCAGGCACTATCCTAGTGGCATATACCACCCCGCGCTCATCGGTAAATTCTAGCATTGCTGATATCTTGGCGTTGATATCTTTTTCAGTAATGCGATATTTTGATTTTTGTTGCTTTGGAATAGCAACATTGTCTCGCATCCAAATGATCGAAATACTGCCATCCACTTCTTTCAGGCGGGTTTCATCCACCACATATCGAAGCGTTAGTTGATTGCCCTCAACAGGTGTGCCATCAATCTCTGCTAATGCAAAGTACCTATCATCCTTATATAACCGGCGGACAGGCATAATGGCTGTTCTTAGCTTGTTATCATCTTGTGCTGTTTTGATGGTAATGCGTGTTTGGCCAAATTCATCTTTGGTAACAAGCTGGCTTCTAACAAGGTTAATCCCTTTATCCGCCAAGGATTGTGCTGTTTTTTTCAATAGCCTGTCTAAATCAGCGCTAGTTCCGCACCGTAATGCGAATTGCTTTGCAAGTCTTTGTTGTTCGATCACAGGCCAATCAAAAGCATATTGTACATGCAAGGCAGCAGGCGGTTCAGGACATTGCCCTTCATCATTTGCTAACGCCATCGGATTTTGAGAAAACAATACCAGACAGAAAGCGAATACTGCGCCTACCCATCCGATATATGTGTGATGCGTTTTTCTCATAACCTGCCTAAAGAATTGTTGTAACCGTGATAACGGCTAGGAAGAAATTGGGTTTAGATGCGTTTTTGCTCTAGCGTCTTGTAACTGCATTTTTTATGCCGAAAAGAACGGTTATATAAATAATTTAGTAAATACGCCCCTATTTCATTATTCTCACTTGGCCTAATATTTGCAGTTATCATTAAACTTAACTACATTAGCAAACTATGTTCAACACCTGTGAGAAACCTTGTATAAAGCGGGTTTCGGCACAAGAACCAAAATATGAGCTTAACGATGCAACATGATGGCCAAACATTACAGCATGATTATCCGATTATTGATGACCCGCAAATCACCGAGACAATCGATAGATTAAAGCGGAAAATGCAGGATGTATCGGATACATTTGAAGCAACTAAAACGCCAATTAAAGCAACCAAAAGCAAAAAAATCAGCAAGAAAACCAAGGTTAAGGCTAAAAAACCATCTAAGCTTAGACAGTTATTTTTATTGGTTTTGCTTCTTTCTGCTGGGTTTGCAGTTGCAAATTATGTCAATGAAGCGTTTAAAGCGCCAGTTATTGAGCCTGTTGTGATGCAGCCAGAACCGGAACCTGAACTTCTTCCAGCAAAGCTTGTGCTTAAAACCGCTAGCTATGAATTACTCACCTCAGAATTAGGTAAAACGCTAGAAATCACTATTGGTGTTGAAAATCTAGGCGATATGATGGGAATGCCCGAACAATTTGTGATTGATCTGGTCGATGCATCAAATAATAGCTTGATGAAATGGCCTATGCGTGTTGATGGGGAACAGATTAAAGGTCGTGAGACACGGAATTTTGTTACCCGCCTTATTGAGCCCCCTGCTGCATTTGCAAATATTCGCGTGAGTATGAGCAAATAACTGGGCTTTTGCGCATTATCGCGCAACTGCTCCACATATGATGTTTTAACCTGCTGCCAGACTTGGCAAAACGCACGCAAAATGCCACAGTGATGGCATCATAATCCTTAGTTGTGTTAGAGCAGACAATGAAACTCACCCTTCACCATATCAACTTATCAACTGATAATGTTGCCAAGCTAGATGATTTTTACCAAAACATCCTAGGCCTTGATAATGAGGTTAGCGGGCTTCCCAAACTTGAGAAAAAGCAAGGCTATGCAGGGGATGTCGCCTTTGTCTCAGACGGTGCAATTCAAATGCATCTTGCCCAGAAAGATATTCATGCTGGCTTTAATGCAAAGCAATTTGTTAACCCTGTCTCAAGGGGGCATATTGCTTTTAGAACAGAGGATATCAAATCGTTCAAAAAGAAGTTAGAGGAAAATAATATCCCCTACTCAGATTGGGGAAATCAGGCGGTTGAGGGCTGGGAGCAAATCTTTTTCTACGACCCAGACGGCAATGTTATCGAAGTACATGAGGCAAAAAATGAGCGTGATTAAAATTGGCATCATTGGTGGCGGCTATATGGGAAAGGCACATGCTGTGGCTTTTTCTGCCGTTGGCGCAGTGTTTAATACCAGTTTACGCCCTGTCCTTCAGATGGTATGCGCCCAAACCATTCAAACTGCAGAAGCATATAAACAAGCCTATGGTTTTGCTGAAGCCACTGATAATTGGGAAGATATTGTCAATCACCCCCAGATTGATGCCGTTATCATTGCTAGCCCACAAACCACCCATAAACAGATAGCGCTTGCTGCATTCCGTGCAGGAAAACATGTATTTTGCGAAAAACCTTTGGGGGCTAGCCTGCAAGATGCGCAAGAAATGACGCAAGCCGCAAAAGCATCCACCCTTATGCATATGGTTGGGTTCAATTATGTCCGCACACCTGCGACACAATTTGCGCGCCAGCTCATCCAAAACGGAGAAATTGGCGATATCATCTGGTTTCGAGGGGAGCATACAGAAGATTTTTATGCTGACCCTTCCCTGCCCGCTAATTGGCGCAGTGAGGGCAGAGCTAGCGGCACAATGGGGGATTTAGCACCGCATATGATAAATGCAGCATTAGCCTTATGCGGTCCAATTACATCTGTGATGGCTGAAATTGAAACCGTGCATCACACGCGTCCTGGCGGCACAGTTACCAATGATGACCAAGCTCAGATGATGGCACGTTTTGCTAATGGCGCTATGGGACATTTGTTTTTTAGCCGTGTGTCACATGGCCGAAAAATGGGATATATTTATGAAATTACAGGCACTAAAGGCGCTATTCGTTTCAACCAAGAAGATCAAAACTGCTTATGGCTGTACCAGGCAGAGGGCAATGAAGCAACACGCGGATTTACAAAAATCCTCACAGGACCTCATCACCCTGATTATGAGCAATTCTGCCAAGGCGCTGGCCATGGTACAGGCTATCAGGATCAAATCATTATTGAGGCTAAAGATTTCCTAAATGCAATCGCTGATAATACGCCATATTGGCCAACTTTTGAAGATGGTCTCGCCGTTTCCAAAATTGTCGATGCCTGTTTTATTTCTGCTGAACATAAACGCTGGGAGCAGCTGTCTTAATCCCTATTTCATTCCTTTCAAAGCCATAATTTTATGGGGTATGAACTGGGGGGGATTGACTTCGATTTATTCCCCGCATATCCAAGTATGCATAAAGTTTAGCGGATAAGGTTATGTTTGATATGGCAAAATTAAGATGGGGTCTCGTTGGCGGGGGTAAAGGAAGTCAAATTGGGCCAGCACATAGGCTTGGCGCAGGACTTGATGGCAATTTTGATTTCACTGCAGGCGCGTTAGATTACCGCCCTGATGAGGGTAAGCAATTTGGGCTTGAGCTTGGTCTATCTGCGGAGAGATCATATGGCACATGGCAAGAAATGCTTGCCGGGGAAAGCAGCCGCGAAGATCGTATTGATTTGGTCACCATTGCAACCCCAAATGACACGCATTTTGAGATTACAAAAGCATTTTTAGAAAATGGATTTCACGTCTTATGTGAAAAACCGATGACGATGACGGTGGAAGAAGGTGAAGAGATTGTCACACTTGCCGCAAAAATGAACAAAATTTGCGCCGTCAATTACGGATATTCTGGATATTCACTCGTACGCCATATGAGAGCAATGGTAGCGCGTGGTGATTTAGGGAATATCAGGCTGGTTAAGGCTGAATTCGCACATGGTCATCACGCAGATGCAGCAGATGCGGATAATCCGCGTGTGCGGTGGCGCTATGACCCTGCACAAGCAGGTGTTTCAGCACAATTTGCAGATTGCGGTATTCATGCGCTTCATATGGCAAGTTTTGTGACCAACCAGCAGGTAACCCAGCTTTCAGCTGATATCGTGTCCTGTATTGCTAGCAGAGAGCTAGAGGATGATGCGATGGTGAATTTCCGTATGGATGGCGGCACTGTGGGCAGGTTATGGACATCTTCTATCGCGGTAGGCAGGCAACATGGGTTGACCTTACAGGTGTTTGGCGAGAAAGGCGGGCTGAAATGGGCGCAAGAACAACCAAATCAGCTTTATTGGATGCCGCTCAATGAACGGGTTCAAATCATTGAGCGTGGTGAAGCGGGCCTATCGCCAGAGGCTGATAGTGCGAGCCGAGTGACAATCGGCCATGCAGAGGGAATGCCCCTTGCATTTGCAAATATCTATGCTGATTTATACAGCGCCATTAGTGCCGAGAAATCATCTGGCAGCATCGCATCTGCGTTATATCCAACTGCTGAGGATGGGCTTCGTTCAATGGCGGCTGTTTTTGCTGTTGCGGAAAGCGGAAAGCAAAATGGCGTTTGGGTAGATGCACGCCCGCCAATGTTTAAACCCGCCAATGTTAAATAAGCATCTTAGCTATCTGCATCGTCAACTACGCTTAATTCAGAGCCCTTGAAGTGTTTTACTTCTGATAAATCATTTGCGGTAATCCCTTCAAGGCATCCTATATTTACCCCCATCCCTTGGGATGTTCTGCGTTTATGATGCGTGTAAATCCCGCATGTTTTGCGAAAATAATGTTCTGCTAGCTTGGTATTGAACTGGTAGCAGGACAGGTTATCTTGGCCTGTTTCAAGCTTGAATTGCTCTGGTTCAATTAGCGCCATAACAGCAGATTTGCGCTTGCAAATAGAGCAATCACACATCACGCCCACCTCTAAATCTGCTTGAACAGTGAAACGAATTGCCCCGCAATGACAGCTTCCGTGATGAGATCCATCAGACATTCTATACCCCTTATCTTAAACCTGTTAATTCCTTTAAAAGATCATGCAATGTTCAAACAGCAATTTACCATCACGCTCCACGAACATGGCTTCACACACAAATTCGTCTGTTGATTTAGTGAACCAAAGGCGCCAGGTCACTGCAACAGAAAGCTCTCTTCTAAAAATCGCCACTGGCTCTCTTCGGTCAAAAAACCCTAATTTTTCTTGATAATCTTCACACATTTTAGAAAGATTTTCGTCTGTGACGATAACTTTTAGGCGTTGTGTGAAATCCTTAACATGTTTGGCGTGATTAATCTGTGTTGAACCATCCAACATATTCTGCATAAGAGGCTCAACAATTTCTAAAATTTTTTCATCTGAATAAGATGCTAATTCCATCTGCCTATAGCTGCCTTTCACATGACATTGTGCTCTTAATGAAAAAGGATAGGGCAAAATATCATTTCCTGAAATAGCTAATTTCGTACATATCCGCCGATCAGGCTTCCTGCGATTTGTCCCCATACCATATTCTTTTTTTTCCTAAAAATTTACCTGTCACAAAGAAAAAGGGGCAAAAATTTGCCCCTTCTCCATCTATTCGGTTTTGTTTGTGGTGTTTAGACTATTTCAAAATGCGTGCTTTCATTGAAACTTATTACATCTTCTAGCACCATAATATCCGCACCATTATAGCTAAAAACAGTATCCCCACTTACAACGGTAAAGGTGATTCCAAAATCATTTAGGCTAGTTTCATTATTGCTCGTCTTGGCAATTCTTAGCGTGTCCCTGCTTACGGCAAAATCTTTAACGGTGTCTTTACCTGCACCTAATTCCAATAAATATATATTTTCCTCCATTCCGCCCCATAACGTATCATCACCTGCACCGCCTATTAGGATGTCATTTCCCCCGCCACCATAAAGCGTATCATTACCATCCCCGCCTTCAATGATGTTGTCACTATCATTACCTCTTAACGTGTCATTGCCTA
>CBFHYP010000016.1:0-57163 GCA_965660095.1 Puniceispirillaceae bacterium (SeqCode) | reverse complement strand
TAAGAAAAATACATATTGCTGGTACATGGCGCTAGCCGCTAGGCAATCTCAACAAGTTTGTTTTCGCGCGCGCCTGCAACGCACCCTAGCACCACGACTACAACCGCTATCTATGTTGCTGTTATCATCATTGCTTTATTTTGGAAAAATGGTGGGGGTACTCGGACTTGAACCGAGAAGCCTTGCGGCACTGGATTTTGAATCCAGCGTGTTTACCAATTTCACCATACCCCCGCTTCACATGCGATGTTGGAAGCGCTTGGATGCAGATTTATGCACCTTGTGTGACCCTCTTCCTACATCTTTATGATGTGATTTGCAATCCCAAAGCCTTACAAAATTAACCCTGTTTTTTTGCTTCTGATGAGGTGGTTTTGGGGAATGGTGGCAGAAGGGTTTTTAGCCTTGCACAAAGCGCTTAAATCTGTGCAACAATGAACAACTAGCAAAGCTGCCTTATAAGATGCCCAGCAAGAAAGTCTTAAAAAGATGCCAGACCAGAGCTATCGCTGTGAGCAAGACCAAAAACAGGCGATTATTGCATTTATTCAACATACACGCTTGGGGGATTTCCCGCCTGAGGTAGTGACACAAGCACGGTTTTGCTTGCTCGATTTGCTTGGGGTTGCGGCGGCAGGAAGCACCACAACTACCGCAAAAGTGATTACAGAATTTACTGCCGCACAAATGGCGGCTGGCAAGGGGTATCCTGCAGTTCCTATTTTATTTAACAGCGCCAAGGTAAGCCCATCTGGTGCGGCGCTTGCAGGCGCTACCTTGATTGATTCTATTGACGCACATGACGGCTTTAGGCCAGCAAAAGGGCATGCAGGCTGTGCATTATTGCCAGCAATATTAGCAGGACTAATGGCAAAAGGGGATGAGATTGATGAGCCAGAACTGCTTACCTGTCTTATCATCGGCTATGAAATTGCGTGCAGGGCAGCCATCGCATTGCACCGAACTGTAGCAGACTATCATACATCAGGCGCATGGTGCGCAATAGCTGTTGCAGGGGTCACAGCACGGCTAGCGGGAATGTCAGATGATGAGGTGTGGCACGCATTAGGTATTGCTGAATATCATGGCCCAAGAAGTCAGATGATGCGTGTGATTGACCATACAACCATGCTCAAAGATGGCTCTGGTTGGGGCGCACTCGCCGGCATCTCAGCTTCTGCGCTTGCAAAAACAGGGTTTACAGGTGCGCCTGCACTAACGCTTGCCTCAGATGATGTGGCGGATATCTTTGCTGATTTAGGGCAAGAATGGCTGATACTACAGCAGTATTTTAAGCCGTGGGCGGTATGCAGATGGGCGCAACCTTCTATGCAAGCTGTGTTGGATATTGTGGGGCAAATGCCACCGGGAAGGCTTGAGCTTGAGAATGTTCAAACCATTCATATGGAGGTTTTCCATGAAGCCTTGCGACTATCTGCGCCCCACCCAAAAACCCCAGATGAAGCGCAATATAGCTTATTATGGCCTGTGGCAGCGTTATTGATAAGCTGGGCGGAAGAACGGCAATTTGGAATTTATGATATCTCAGAGGCGGCCTTAGCACGCCCCGATATTCACCAGCTTGCAGATAAAATTACCTTGAGCGAAAATGCAGATTTTAACGCGGTTTTCCCAGATAAAAGATTAGGCCGCGTTACCCTAACCATGAAGGATGGGACACGCTATTCTGCATTAGCAAATCATACTAAGGGTGACCCTGAATTTCCGCTCAGCCATGATGAGCTGATAGAAAAATTCGAAACTTTGATGCAAGATGCTGGCATGGGCAAGAAGGCAGAGGCCTTGAAAAAGGCGTGTCTTGAGGCAGGAACAGATACATCTCAAGCCGAATCACCTACGCTAACATCCCTGATTTTTGGCTAATCCAAGCTTTATCACGCTTTTGTGAAAATGAGCTTAGCTTTTGTTGGGATAATATTGTCTTTCCCTGTGTTTGGCAGATTTCCGCAGGCTTCAATGCTAAAAATGTCGGTTTTTAGATAAAATTTTTCTCAATTTGACCAAATTTTAAGACTTGAGGTTGAGTAGTCTAATCCATATGCTAGACTGAGCGTGCTTTTATCTGGGCTTGTGGGTTTTGAGATAAAAAATACCCAGCAATAGCGGAATGAAGGCAAAAAAGAACAAAGTAAAATAAATCCAGGGAGGAGATGTCATGTCTCAGGAAACTATCAACGGGCAGCCGCTTCATCAAGCAGTTGCAAAATATGCAGAGGAATGCAAAGCAGGCCAGCTTTCCAGGCGTGAATTCATCACCCGTGCAACAGCACTTGGCGCAACAACTGCAACTGCAATGGCGCTTATCGGTACAGACGCTGCTGAAGCTGCTGTAACATGGACAAACCCGCCAAAGATGGGCGGTACATTGCGCATTCAGCAAGAAGTGCGCGCACTGAAAGACCCGCGTACATATGACTGGTCACAAATTGCTAACTTCACAAGAGGCTGGCTAGAATATCTTGTGCAGTACAATAATGACGGCTCACTAGAAGGTAAGCTTCTAGAAAGCTGGTCTGTAAATTCAGACGCGACTGTGTATACCCTAAACGTGCGTAAGGGCGTTAAGTGGAACAATGGCGATGATTTCACCGCAGACGATGTTGTAAACAATTTCGAGCGCTGGTGTGATAAGTCTGTAGAAGGTAACTCAATGGCTGGCCGGATGGCGACATTGATTGACCCTGACACCAATAAAGCAATTGCAGGTGCTATTGAAAAGGTAGATAGCCATACTGTTCGTCTAAACCTACCACGTCCAGATATCACCATTATCGTTGGTGCTGCTGACTATCCTGCGGCTGTTGTACATAGCTCATATGACAATACTGCAGAGGGTCTTCTAACTTCACCAGGTACAGGCCCATATGTTGCTGAAAGCCTAGAAGTTGGCGTTAAAGGTGTGCTTGTGCGTAATGCAGACCATAACTGGTGGGATGCTGGCAATGGTGCATTCCTAGACCGCGTGGAATATATCGATTACGGCACAGACCCTGCTGCATTTGTGGCTGCTGCAGAAGCTGGCGAAATTGACATGTTGTATGAAACAACAGGTGACTTCGTTGAAGTGTTTGACAGCTTAGGCACATGGAACAAGTCAGAAGCTGTGACAGCTGCAACAATTGTTGTGCGTACAAACCAAGAAGCTGAAGTAGATGGTATGAAGCCATATGCGAATGCTGCTGTTCGTCGTGCACTTGCTATGGCTGTCGATAATTCAGTATGTTTAGAACTTGGTGTTGCTGGCTTGGGTATCCCTGCTGAAAACCACCATGTATGTCCAATTCACCCTGAATATGCTGAGCTTCCAGCACAGCCTGTAGATGGTGCTGGTGCAAAGAAGATGCTTGATGATGCAGGCATGGGCGATTTTGAACATGAGCTGATCTCAATCGATGATGACTGGCGCCGGAACACAACGGATGCAGTAGCTGCTCAGTTGCGTGATGCAGGTATCAAGGTAAAGAGAACAATCTTACCTGGTTCTACTTTCTGGAATGATTGGGCGAAATACCCATTCTCATCAACAAACTGGAACATGCGTCCACTGGGTGTTCAGGTTCTTGCACTTGCATACCGCTCAGGCGAAGCATGGAACGAATGTGCGTTCAATAATGCAGAATTTGATGAATTGCTTTCACAAGCACTATCTATCGCAAATGCGGATGAACGCCGCGGCGTGATGGCTAAAATTCAGAAGATTATGCAAGATGAGGGTGTCATCATCCAGCCTTACTGGCGTTCACTATATCGCCACGCAAAGAAGAGCTTGGTGAATTCTGACATGCACCCAACATTTGAGATTAAGCCACAATATATGGGCTTTAATGCTTAAATTATCATTTTTGAAATAACAATGTGGAGGCCAGAGAAATCTGGCCTCTGCCGTATTTTTCTAAATAAAATTTAACCGATTTAAATATCCCATTTTTTAAATCCTTTATTCGCTTTACCCATTTAAACTTCATCTGGAAATTTAGCCATGTTTTGGTTCATCGTGAAAAGACTAGGTGTGATGGTGCTGACGGCATTATGTCTCACCTTTGTGGTATTTTTCTTAACAAACCTGCATCCGAATCTTGAAAAGCTTGCCAAGACAGAAGCCAATAACCGGATGACAGATGCACAAGTTGAAAGCTGGCTTGAAAAAAACGGCTATAAAGCGCCTGTATTATTGCGCTACGGAGAATGGTTAGGGGTTGTTCCTGGATGGACCCGTACCACGGATGAAGGGGTTACCACTGGACGCTGTATTTCATCAAAAGTGCCTGCAGATATTGCCCCGCGTTTTTGTGGGGTGCTGCAAGGCGATTTTGGCATGTCCACCGTCTTTAAAGAGCCTGTAGGGGTTATCATTGAACGCAGATTATCACTCACAGGTATTTTAATGTTCTGGGTGATGATTGTGATGGTGCCGATGGCGCTTATTGTTGGGGTGCTTGCGGGTATGCGTGAAGGTTCACGCACTGACCGAAGTCTTTCCACTTTCTCGATTGTCACCACCGCCACCCCTGAATATGTGTCTGGTGTGATTTTTATTGTGGTGTTCTCAAGCTCAGCAGTCGGTTTAAAATGGTTCAAAGGCACCGCCACATCTGCCATGGATGAAGTTACCTTTGCAAATTTCACCCTACCTGTAATGACCATGGCACTGTACGGTATGGGGTATATTGCGCGGATGACACGCGCATCTATGGCAGAGGTGATGACAGCACAATATATCAGAACAGCCAGATTAAAAGGCGTGTCTTTTGGTAATATTGTGTTGAAACACGCTTTGCGGAATGCGCTGATTGCCCCTTTTACTGTGATTATGTTGCAATTCCCATGGCTGCTTACAGGCGTTGTTATTGTGGAAACCTTATTTAATTATAAGGGCTTTGGCTGGACCTTGGTTCAAGCTGCCGGCAATAACGATGTTGAGCTGTTACTATCCTGTTCTATAGCGGCGGTTATGGTGGTGCTTATCACCCAGCTTATCTCTGATATTGGATATGTATTCTTAAACCCACGGATCAGGATAAATTAAGTAGGAGCTGAATGATGCCGCCATTATCTTGGTTTGAAATATTCTTATATATGTTTGCGCAGTTCACCCCTGTGTGGATTGGCATGGCGATTATTTTTGGCGTTTCGATTTTCTTCAAGCGCAGATTAGGGCTGTATGGCCGGCTGTTTGATTCGATTATCGGCATGTGCGGTTTTGGCATTGTACTGTTTTGGGTGCTCACCGCAATTTTCGCTGATATGATTATCGTAACCGACCCATTGTCACAGGTTTCAGGCATGAAGAATAAAGTGCCTGGCACGCCAATACGCGGCCAAGATGGGCTGTATTATCTGTTAGGCGGGGATAATCTGGCGCGTGACGTATTTAGCCGTATGGTGATGGGCGCACGGAATGTGCTTGCAATAGCCCCTGCTGCAACCGCGTTTGCGTTTATGGTCGGAATAACCCTTGGGCTGCCAGCAGGGTATTTTGGCAAAAAGCTAGATACAGGGCTGAGCTTTTTATCTAATTTGGTGCTTGCCTTCCCAGTTATTTTGCTATTCTACCTATTGGTCACACCTGAGATTAGGGTTACAGGTATCCCGATTATTATGGCGGCGGTGCTGTTTTTATTCCCGATTATATTCTTTTTGCTGTTGATACAGTCACGTTTTTATACCCAAGCCAATAAGCGCAATATTTATTGCGGCTTAACATTAGTGCTAGGTTTATGGGCATATTCAGGACTAGCATTTAATGCTGACCCGCTTGGGGTGTTTTATATGGACCCGAATTTGCTGAATGTGTTCGTGTCTGTGGTGTTTGTTAATTCTCCGACCGTGTTCCGTATTGTGCGCGGGATTACCCTTGATATTCAGACCCGCGATTATGTGGCTGCTGCACAAACCCGGGGTGAAGGGCCTTGGTATATTATGCTGTGGGAAATTTTGCCGAATGCGAGAGGGCCGCTTATCGTCGATTTCTGTTTGCGTATTGGCTATACCACCATCTTGCTCGGCACGTTAGGCTTCTTTGGTCTTGGGGTTAGTCCTGAAAGCCCTGATTGGGGTTCTACCATTAATGATGGCAGAAAATTATTATCGATTTATCCGCACCCAGCATTGCCGCCAGCCATCGCACTTATGTCGCTTGTTCTTGGCTTGAATTTGCTTGCTGATGGATTGCGTGAAGAATCTCTCAAGGATTAGGAGAAAGTAAATGGCAGATACAGAAAACCAGCCTATCCTTGAAATTGACAATCTTTCAATTTCCTTTTTCACCCGTGATAGAGAAATCCCGGCTGTGATGGATTTTTCATGCGAAGTAAGGCCTGGGGAAGCCATGGGTCTTGTGGGCGAATCGGGGTGTGGTAAGTCTACTGTTGCACTTGGGGTAATGCAGGATTTAGGCGTTAATGGACGTGTTGTTGGCGGCTCTATAAAATTTAAAGGCCGTGATTTATCCACCATGTCCGAAGCTGAATTGCGCCAGATAAGGGGCTCGGAAATTGCGATGATTTATCAGGAGCCTATGGCTTCGTTAAATCCTGCAATGCGTATTGGCAAGCAGCTATCTGAAGTGCCGATGATCCACCAGAATATGTCAAAAGACGAAGCGATGGCCTTAGCGCGTCAAGTGGTTGAAGATGTACGCTTGCCTGACCCTGACAGAATTTTGCAAGCCTATCCGCATCAGCTTTCAGGCGGACAGCAACAGCGTATTGTGATTGCAATGGCGCTCATGTCTAAACCTTCATTGCTGATTCTGGATGAGCCAACCTCAGCTCTTGGCCAAAAACAGCAAATGGAAGTGCTGAAAACAATTAGACGGGTACAGAATCTTGGTGATATTGCAATCATTCTTATCACCCATAATGAAATTCATGCCAGATTGATTGCAGATAGATTTACCTTCCTATCCCTTGGTGAAGTTATAGGTAAAGGCACCTCAGCAGACCTTGAAGGTGACGATATTAAAAGGCTTATGGCGGGCGGTGCTGAAATTGGTGATTTGGCTAAGGAGCTTGCTATCTAGTTTTCATGCCAAGATGTGGGGATAGATACAAATGGATGACAGTATCAGCAATTTTGTACCACAACAGCTAGATGAGTTGAATGAGCGCATCCAGCTTAAATTTAACACGCTGTCTAAACGGCAAAAAGAAATTGCATCCTTTATGCTTGCCCATCCAGAAGCGATTGCGCTTTCAACCCTCTCTGAGCTTGAAAATCGGATCAATATCAATGCCTCTGCCTTTGTGCGTTTTTCAAAACAGATGGGGTTTTCTGGCTTTAGTGAATTACAATCCCTGCATAAGCAAAGTTTAGAGAGACAATGGCCAAATTATTCATCTAGGCTTTCAGGGCTTGCTGGATTGCCTGAAGCTGAAGGTCTATCTACGCTGACGGCTGCTGCTGCCAATTCCATTTTAAAAATGGATAAAGATGTGGATACGCAAAGGCTGAAAAATGCGGTTGAGATGTTGCGCGATGCTGAGATGATTTGGCTTGTTGCGAATGGCAGAACGCTTGCGACCCATGTTTATCTGTCCTACATGCTAACCAGACTTGGCATTAAAAACCAGCAAATGGCAACGTCAGCCCCGCTAGCACATGATCAGATGGGCATGATTTCCCCGAAAGATGTTCTTATGGCGTCAAGTTTTGCACCTTACAGCGATTTATCCACCTCATTGGTTGTCAAAGCTAAAGCTGAAAAACAGCAGGTTCTAACCGTGACAGACACAATGGTAAGCCCGATTTATCAGCCTAGTAGCTTGCTGGTGAATGAAACCGATATTCAAGGGTTTAGGTCTATTTGTGCAACTGTAACCTTGTTTCAATATCTAGCGATTGAAACTGGACGACAAAGGCTTGAAAACACCTGAATTCAAATGGCATAAGCATATGCAGATTGAAGAGATATGAAGAAGGAAGATAACAGTATGACAGTGATAAAATTGACCATGGCCCAAGCGCTTACCAGATGGATGGCTGCTCAATCTATTCGTCAGTTTGACGGGTCTGTCATACCTGCATTTGCAGGCGTGTGGGGTATTTTTGGGCATGGTAATGTTGCTGGTCTTGGCGAAGCCCTTTATGCTGTCAGAGATAGTCTACCAACTTATCGTGGTCAGAATGAGCAAAGCATGGCGCATATTGCTATCGCCTATGCCAAGCAAAAGGCGCGTCGCCAAATGATGGCAGTGACTTCTTCTATTGGTCCTGGCGCTACCAACATGGTGACAGCTGCCGCACTGGCGCATGTAAATCGTCTACCTGTATTATTTTTGCCAGGCGATGTGTTTGCTGATCGCAGGCCTGACCCTGTCCTACAGCAGGTTGAAGATTTCTCAGACGCCACCATCTCAGCCAATGACTGCTTTAAACCTGTAAGCCGTTATTTTGATCGCATCACGCGGCCTGAACAGCTCTTAAAAGCACTGCCAAAGGCAATGTCTGTGCTTACTGACCCTGCCCAATGCGGACCAGTTACTTTAAGCCTATGCCAAGATGTACAGGCTGAAGCATTTGATTATCCTGAACAGTTTTTCACCCCCCATATCTGGGAAGTGCCAAGAATTCGCCCTGATAGTGATAGTTTGGCGCGCGCAACTGAACTGTTAGCCAGTGCAAAACGCCCCGTTATTCTTGCAGGTGGCGGGGTTAAATATTCGCATGCGCAACAACAGCTAAAAGCATTTGCTGAGCGCTATAACATTCCTGTCTGTGCTACCCAAGCAGGTAAATCAGTGATGGTTGAAGCTGACCCGCTTTATCTTGGCGCAGTTGGCGTTACCGGAAGTTCAGCAGCCAATCAGATGATTTCATCAGCAGATGTTGTGTTGGTTGTGGGCAGCAGATTGCAAGATTTTACAACTGGCTCAAACACGCTATTTTCAGGGCAAATCATTTCTATCAATGTGCAATCTCATGATGCTGCCAAGGCAGGAAGCTTAAGTGTGGTGGGGGATGCAGCAGAAAGCCTTGCTGAGCTTGCGCAGAAATGTAGCGCAACAAACATCGCCGCATCCTACCGTGATGAAATTGCTGAAGCGCGCCAAAATTGGGCGCATGAAGTTGCGGTGGTTACCGCAAAAGATGGGGCGCACACCGCTAATACCCTACCAAGCGATAGCCAAGTGATCGGGGCTGTAAACCGGGCTGTTCCTGAACATACCATTGTGGTTGGGGCGGCAGGTTCAATGCCTGGTGAGCTGCATAAATTATGGCAAACCGGGGCTGTTGATGGCTATCATATGGAATACGGCTTTAGCTGTATGGGATATGAAGTTGCCGCCGGTTTGGGTGTAAATATGGCTTGCCCTGAACGCCCAGCTGTTGTGTTTGCAGGGGACGGGTCATATTTGATGTTGAATGCTGAATTAGCAACAGCGGTGATGATGGGGCTGTCTTTCACCCTAGTGATTACCGATAATCGCGGTTTTGGATGTATTAATAGACTGCAATCCGCAACAGGGGGGGCTGCCTTTAACAATCTGTTTGAAGATTCAGTACATGAGGTAATGCCGCAAATTGATTTTGTTGCCCATGCCGCATCAATGGGTGCGCATGCGGTATTAGCAAAAAGTTTAGATGAGCTTGAATCTCATATTGTATCCAGCATCGAGAAGGGCGGGGTGAATGTAATTGTTATTAATACAGACCCAGGTCCATCCACAGCAGCTGGCGGCACCTGGTGGGATGTTGCTGTGCCTGCTGTCTCAGACCGCCCTGATATGCAAGAAATTCATGATAAATATCGTGCAGGCCGTAATGCACAAATTACAAAATACAGCTAACGTCAGCAAATAGGATATGCTCATGTCGGAACTTCTTGTGAAGCCAAATCTAGGCTCGTCCCAATTGCATAAGATTACGCCGCAATCAGCTAACTGGAAATATGTTGGTTTTGCAGTGCATGAATTGCAGACAGGGATGTGTGTTGAATCTGCTGGAACATCTGATGAAGTATGCTTGGTTCTGCTCTCCGGCTCAGCTATTATCAAGACAGAACATCAAGATTTTGGGCTGATACAATCGCGTCAATCATCCTTTGATAAAACACCCCCGCATGCTGTGTATATCCCGTTTAAAACCAGCTGGTCTGTATGTGCAGAAACCGCGTGTGAGTTAGCGGTGTGCACCGCGCCTGGTATTACAGGGGAGCATCCAGCGCGGCTCATTAGCCCTGATATGATGCCGCTTGAGAAGCGCGGAAGCGGAAGCAATACCCGTTTTGTATGCAATATTCTACCCGAAACAGAGCCAGCAGACAGCCTGTTAGTGGTCGAGGTCATTACCCCTTCTGGGAATTGGTCATCCTACCCGCCGCATAAGCATGACCAAGATGATTTGCCGCGCGAATCCCTGCTTGAGGAGACCTATTATCACCGCCTTAACCCTGAACAAGGTTATGTCTTGCACCATGTCTATGATGATGCGCGTGATTTAAATGAAATCATGGCCGCAACTGATAAGTCTGTCGTGCTGGTGCCGCGTGGTTATCATCCTGTGGGGGTGCCGCACGGCTATGAAAGTTATTATCTGAATGTAATGGCAGGGCCAAAGCGGATTTGGAAATTCCATAATGACCCTGATCATGAATGGATAATTGGAAAAGAATTTTAGCACTTAAGATTACAGTTATAGGAAAGTTGTAGATGAAATTACGTTTAGGGATGTCCCCCATTTCATGGTCTAATGATGATTTGCCGCAATTAGGCGGTGAGACAACGCTTGAGACCTGTCTTATTGAAACCAGACAAGCTGGCTTTGTGGGTACCGAAACAGGGGGTAAATTCCCAAAACAAGCAGAGGAGCTTTCTGCTGTTCTAAAGGCGCATGATTTAGCTTTAGTTTCAGGCTGGTATTCAGGAACATTAATCCAGAATGATTTGCAAAGTGAGCTTGCTCAAATTCATGATCAGCTTGCCTTATTTAAAGCCTGCGGTGCGTCGGTAATTGTGTATGGCGAGACTTTTGAGACAGTGCAGAACAGGCAAGAAAGACCGCTCAATAGCCGCCCTAAATTAAAAGATTTTGATATTCCTGCATATGGTCGGCGTCTTACAGCCCTTGCTGAACATTGCGCAGAACAAGGGGTGCCATTGACCTTCCATCACCATATGGGCACAGCCGTTGAAACAGAAGAAGAGATTGACCAATTGATGGCGCATACAGGGGAGGCTGTAAACTTACTGTTAGATACAGGGCATCTGGTATTTGCAGGCGGCGATAATGCTTCGGTGATTTCAAAATATGGCAAACGCATTAACCATGTACATACCAAAGATATCCGCCCCGATATTCTTAGCCAAGTGAATAAGGACAGCCAATCTTTCTTAGATTGTGTGCTGGAGGGTGTCTTTACCGTACCTGGCGATGGTCATATTGACTATGATGATGTGATGCGCAGGCTATATGATGTCGGCTATGAAGGCTGGGTCATCATTGAAGCTGAACAAGACCCAGTCAAAGCGAACCCTCTTGAATATGCAAAAATTGGCTATCGTGCTTTATATGATGCCCTTGATAAAGCTGGATATTCTTTAGCTGATTAAGCATATCGGGGCTGTTAAATCACTGCACGCTCAATAAGTAATTTATTCTGGCTAAAACGTGAAAAGCTGAAATCAGATAAATCTAGCGCTCGATATTCACCATAGAGCAGAAGCTCAGCAATCCCTCTGCCAACAGCAGGGGATTGCTGAAGCCCATGCCCTGAAAATCCATTTGCAAAAATGAAATTGCTAAGCTCATCATGCGCGCCTAATACCGCATTATGGTCCAAAACATTATAGGCATAATGGCCAGCCCATGAAGATTCGACACGAAGAGCATCAAATTGCGGAATACGATTGGCGATTAACGGCCAGACATGCTCTTCCCAGATATGAGGGTCTTCCGTGAAATCATCAAAATCGGCAGCAGGGTCAGGATGTGGCGGACAGCCAGCCATATATAGATTAGCGCCGTTTGCCCCATATTGGCGCATATGCATGCCTGATGGGTCAATGGTCAATGGCAATTTGCGGTTCAGCGGTTTAGCGCTTGAAAAAATCCAAGTGTATCTTTTGCGTGGTTCTATGGGCAGAGAAATCCCTGCAAGTTGGGATACCTTATTTGCATAGGGACCAGACGCATTTACAAGCGCACCACAGCTAACCACTTCTCCGGTTTTTAACGTGACAGATTGCACCTGATTGCCGCTAGGTGATGTGTTAATCGCCATCACTTCATTATGAAGATATTCAGCCCCTTGCTTGATAGCCATTCTGCGCCACCATTCAAAAATCGTGCTACCCTCAAAATAGCCCTCATCTTTTAGGTTATGACTACCCACTAAAATATCGTCTAGATTATAAAATGGATAGGCAGCTGCAATTTCATCAGCAGATAATATCTGTGTGCCAGCACCCAAGCTATTTTGCAATTTCTGGCAGGCGATGAGGTGGTCAGCAAATTCCTGATTATCAGCAAGATACATATAACCAAACTGGTCAAACATCAGCTCAGGGATTTCTTCATCACCGCCCATATAGCTTTTAAAATTCTTCACAAAATCGGCAGTGAATTGAGATATTCTGATATTAACTTCGGTTGAGAATTGTTGTCTTACACATGAATTTGTGCGCGAGGTGGACGCAAATTCGTAATTCGGGTCACGTTCAACAACCAATAAACTGCCCTTAAAGTCAGGATTGGAAGTTAAAAACCATGAAATGGATGAACCTATCATTGCACCGCCAATAATAATGACGTCATAATGCGAATGGCTAGGTGTGACAGAATTAGATATTGCACTCATTTACGCTTCATCCTAGTTAAGTGTGTGGGCTCCAAAAGAACAAACGGGTAAAGCCTATTTAACTTCTTCACTATACTGCAGTTGGATTGATATGTTCAAATTGAAAACACTGATAGCCGTTGGTTTTATTGCGGTGCTTGGGCTTAGTTTTGGGGTTTCTGAATATTTCGCGCGCCAGCAAATAGATGAAAGCGGGTTTGAAATTGGCGCACCGTTTCAGCTGATAAACCAGCATGATGTGCCAGTAGATGAGACGATTTTTGACGGTAAGTCGACAGCCGTATTTTTTGGCTTTACCCATTGCCCTGATATCTGCCCAACTACCTTGTCTGATGTAAGCCTATGGCGAGAAGAAGCAGGATTTTCTGCAGAACAGCTTCAAATTGTATTTATTACCATTGACCCCAAAAGAGACACAGCGTCATTGCTACAAAATTACCTCGGCTTTTTTGCAGATGATATTATCGGGCTAACAGGCGATGAAGAACAGGTTTTACAGCTTGTAAAAGATTGGGGAATTTATCGCCAAGAAGTTGTCACAGGGGAAGGAAGCACCACCTTTGATCATACGGCAACTATTTTCCTTTTGAACAAATCCGGGCGGCTTAAAGGCACGATTAGCCTAGAAGAAACAAGCGATGTTGCCATTTCTAAATTACAGAATCTTGTTAATTCCTAAAGGGTGCGGTTTTGCCAAAATGCAAAATGTCGCTCAAAATGAAAAGCGACTCGCAATAATAACTTCTCAGCAAAAGGCTTGCCAACAAGTTGGATAGATAAGGGCAACCCATTCTTATCTAAACCGATAGGGATAACCACAGCAGGAAGCCCTAAAAAATTTATCGGGCGGGTATTATGCCCAATACGTTGCATCAATCCTGCCGCTTCAGGCTTTGCCCCCACATCACTATCTTCGATGGTTGGCAGTGCAAATGGCCAGACAGGGGTGATAAACACATCAACATCTTGAAACAATTTATCTATTAGTTCTGCTGCGATACCTGCCCGCATCTGCAATAGGCGATGATGGGTTTCTGCTGTGGTATACAGGCCTGTTAGAATCCGCATTAAGGTTTGCGGATTAAGCTCATCATGGATATCCGGTAATTTTTCGAGGTGGATATCCGCTGCCTCTGTGCTGATAAGTAAAATATTTAGCGGATTAGTATGTGCAATATCAGCGCAGTCAAAATCTATAAGCTTTGCGCCAAATTGCTCTGCCGCCTCAAAGGCTGAAGTTACATTATCTGCAATTTCTGTATCTGCACCAGATAGAAAATATCCTACCTCAAGGCCAATTTTTACCCCCGCAATAGCACTATCTAGCTGGTGGTGGTATTGCGGGATATGAACTTCTAGGCTGGAGCTATCCTTCTCATCATAGCCAGCGATTGCAGATAAAATAAGCGCGCTATCTAGCACAGAACGGCTAAGCGGGCCAACTGTATCAAGCGAATCAGATAAGGGATGAACACCGCTACGCGATACAAGCCCATGGGTTGGTTTTATCCCCACAAGTCCGCAAGCTGCAGCTGGCAGGCGGATAGACCCGCCTGTATCACTACCAAGAGAGGCAGGGATTATACCCCCCGCAACACAAGCTGCTGAGCCTGATGATGAGCCCCCGCAAATATAGGCATGATTAAACGGGTTTTTAGGTGTGCCTGCATGCTCGTTATGCCCGGTAACGCCAAGCGCATATTCAACGGTAACAAGCCGCCCGCAATCCAAAGCGCCATGTTGGTCAAGCAAATTGATGACATGGGCGTTTTGCGTGGCGCGCTCCCCTTGATGTGCGCGTGAGCCAGCTTCAAATGGCCAGCCTTTCTCATCCTCTGGCTTGCGGCCATATAATTCTTTATGCGCAAGCGGTACAGCAGATAGCAGGCTTTTGCCAGGTGCCTCACTTGCAAAGCATTGCTCAATTTGACGATGTACGAATTCAGCTTCAATTGTTTTAACCGCATGCAGATTTCTGCCTCTCGTCTCAAGTGCTTTACAGACTTGCTCGGTATATTCATGGGCAGATTTCTGATCTGTAGCATAGTTATTTTTGATCTGAGAAATAGAATGATACAGGCTCATAACAGGCTTTCATCGTCGCAGTTTTGGCCGTTTGCAAAATAGCTATAAAGCGCCTTCATCGAGGCGGTTTCTACTTTTGGTCTGACCGCCATCAGCTTTTCGCACAGCTCTGCATTGACCTGCCGTGTTTGCTCAATCAAGGCGTCGTCAACACCAGATTGCACTAATTTTTCATGCCAAAGGGCAATTTCATCATACGTTTTTCCCATACTAAAAGCCTAGCTTGTGACGCAACCCTAGACAAGTAGAATTGGTGTTATCAATTCATCGTCCGCACCTCCCCCCCTTTTCCTTCTTTCTTGCTAGAGGCTGGCAGGTTGTGGCAGGCTAGAGATATGCCACATGAACACCACGAACACCATGAACACCCTCATCAATTGCTGCCAGAAGAAGGTGAGCTAAAGCTGAAAGCGCTTGAGCGTATTTTACTTGATAAAGGGCTTGTGCGCGCTGAAGCGATTGATGCTATTTTAGACACATATCAGAATAAGATAGGTCCACAACGTGGGGCAGAACTTGTGGCTCGCGCTTGGTGTGATGCTGAAATCAAAGACAGATTGCTTCATGATACAGATAATCTATTAGCTGAATTAGGGTTTATTGGCAGGCAAGGCGAGCATATTGTTGTTGTCGAGAACACCCCTAAAACGCACAATTTGGTGGTATGCACCTTATGTAGTTGCTATCCTTGGCCTTTGTTGGGGATACCACCATCATGGTATAAGTCAGATGCCTATCGAAGCCGTGCAGTGTCTGAGCCGCGTGCAGTTTTGGCTGAATTTGGACTTACCATTCCAAATGAAAAGCAGATAAGGGTGTGGGATTCTACGGCTGAAATCAGGTATCTTGTGCTGCCTGAAATGCCTGAAGCGGTGCAGGGACTTACCTGGCAAGAGGCTGCTAAATGGGTTACTCGAAATGCGATGGTTGGCGCTGGCCTGCCTGAGGCTAAAGATACTGATGAGACCAAAAAACCAAGATAAAAAGCCTATCAAGGCAGATAAGATGATGTCGTTCAATCGGGGCTATCCGCATGATATGGGCGGGGCACAAGACAGCCCTTTTTATGATTTTTCTGCGGCGGGCTCAGAAGATAAAGTGTTCACCAAAGACTGGCATGGGCGCGCTTTGGCGATAACGATTGCAAGTGCTGCGTATGGGAAGTGGAATTTAGATGCTTCTCGACATGCCCGAGAATGCTTGCCGCCAGAAGATTATCGGCGTTTTTCGTATTATGATAAATGGCTATCTGGTCTTGCTAATTTGCTTGTGAAACACGGGCTTGTGGAAGCAGACGAGCTTGAGCAAGGCGCGGCACGAAAAAGCCAGCCACCACATCAAAAAGCATTTACCGCTGAAAGCGTGTTGCGCATGTTGCATACAGGTGGCCCCACTTCTCGCACACTCTTAAAGCCGCCTGCCTTTGAGATCGGCCAAAAAGTTAGAACAAAAATTCCAGCACAAACAGCCAAGCTTGAAAATGGGCATACCCGCCTGCCAGCCTATGCGGCAGGTAAAACCGGTGTGATTACAAAATGGCATGGCGCGCATATTCTACCAGATAGTAATGCCCATTTCTTAGGGGAAAGCCCTGAGCCACTGTATACGGTGTGCTTTTCTGCCCCAGATTTGTTTGCACATGCATCTCAAAATGACGAAGTTTGCCTTGATTTATGGCAAAGCTATCTTGTGGCTGTCTGATGGGACAAGAAGAAGCGCTTCAAGCAGAGCATAAGCCATTTTCAAAACCGTGGCATGGCCAGCTTTTTGCCCTTACCGTTGCCCTTAATGAAGCTGATATTTTCAAATGGGCTGCGTTTTCAGCTATGCTTGGCGCTGAATTAAAGCGCCAAACACATCATCATGATGACAGTGATAGCTATTATCAGTGCTGGTTTTCAGCCCTAATATCGCTGCTGGAAAGTCAAAAGCTTGTTACCCCAGAGCTGCTTAGCGAGATGACATCACGTTGGGAAGATGCCTATCTTAATACCCCGCATGGTCAGCCTATCACCCTCAAAAATCAAGATATGTAAGAAAAACACAAGACTTTTGAACCTAGATAGATTATAAATCAATTCAATTTACTTATTATCGAAATCTAGGATTTGAGCGGGTGAAAGCATGAGCGAGAATATTCCGCAAACTGCACTGGTACCGGACAGTGATTATGTTATTTTTGGGGGTACAGGGGACTTAGCGTTAAGGAAGATTTTTCCTGCGTTGTTTTGGCGTTTCCTTGACGGTCAGGTAAATGCTGGCTTTAGGTTAATGGCGGTAGCGCGAACCCCAACCACCTTAGAAGATTTCTTAGTCCAATTACGCCCCTATTGTGAAGATGCCTTCACGCAAGGCATGGCAAGTGAAAAAGACTGGGAGGCGTTTGCATCGCTGATTAGTCTGTTTGCAGTTGATATCGTATCAGGCGATGGTAGCGCGGCGTTGCATCAGGCAGTCGTCCAAAAACTGGCGCAAGACAGGCCAGTTATTTTCTATTTGGCAATTGCACCTTCCTTGTTTGGTGCAGCATGTGCGCTTCTGGATAAGCTTGATTTAGTGTTGCCGCAAAGCAGGCTTGTTGTTGAAAAGCCACTTGGCAATGATAGAGCCTCATCTGAAGAGATTAATCTGCAGCTTCGTGATGTGTTTGATGAGCATCAAATTTACCGCATTGACCATTATTTGGGTAAAGAGACTGTACAAAATTTGATGGCATTGCGTTTTGCAAATGTAATCTTTGAAAGCCAGTGGAGCAATAAGGCGATTGACCATGTACAAATTACTGTTGCTGAAACAGTGGGTGTTGGTAATCGTGCGTCTTATTATGATAAATCTGGCGCGTTGCGTGACATGGTGCAGAACCATATTCTTCAGCTGGTCTGTCTGGTGGCGATGGAACCGCCATCTCATTTCACAGCCGATCAGGTCAGAGATGAGAAATTGCGTGTATTGCAGGCACTTCGTCCGTTAAAAGAAGATGATATTGTCACAGGTCAGTACCAAGATTATGAGAGTGAATTAGGACAAAGCTCAGACACAGAAACCTATGTGGCTTTGCGTATGGGGATTGAAAATTGGCGTTGGGCAGGTGTGCCATTTTACATCCGCACAGGCAAAAAAATGGCCTTACGCGCTTCAGAGATTGTGATTACCTTCAAGCCAAAGCCGCATGATATTTTCAGCCCTGCCGGCACAGAGCACACAGAAGACCTGCCAAACAGGCTTATCATCAGACTACAGCCTGAAGAGGGTTTAAAGCTCCAGCTTATCTCAAAAGCGCCAGGCCCTGGGGGTATGCGTCTATTCCCATCAGAGCTGAATTTGTCTTTTGATGATACATTTTCAGCACGCCTTCCAGATGCATATGAGCGGCTATTGATGGATACAGCACGGGGAAACCAAACCTTGTTTATGCGGCATGATGAGGTGCTGGCAGCATGGTCTTTTATTGACCCTGTGATTGAACTTGCAACACAACGCTCGCCAGTATTGTATCGCCCAGCCACATTTGGTCCTGCAGATCATTTTGCCCCTGAAAATACAACAGGCAGTGAGGGTAATACACTATGGATAGACCCTGTTGCATCTAGCGAAGAAGCATAGCGCTCGCCGCTATTATACCGTAACCTTAACTCTAAATTAAAATACTGGAACAGATACCGATGGCACTTCATTCTACCCTACAGGCGGTAACAGATAGAATAAGAAAACGCTCGATGAAAAGCAGAGCCGCCTATCTTGCGCAAATGAAGCAAATGGCCGCAGATGCAGATTCTGACAGAAATCAAGTTTCATGCTCAAACATGGCGCATGTGGCAGCAGCAGCAGGGGAAGACCAAGCTGATATCTTAGGGCTTTCAGGGCAGAAAAAGCCCAATATCGGCATTATTACCTCGTATAATGATATGCTTTCAGCGCATCAGCCTTTTGAGCAATATCCAGCATTATTGCGTGCTGCTGCGCGTAGCTTTGGGGCAACTGCACAGGTGGCGGGTGGTGTCCCTGCAATGTGTGATGGCGTAACCCAAGGCAGACCAGGGATGGAATTATCCTTATTCAGCCGTGATGTAATTGCGATGGCGACTGCGGTAGGGCTGTCCCATAATGTATATGATGGCGCGTTATTTTTGGGCGTGTGTGATAAAATTGTTCCCGGTCTTGTGATGGGCGCATTAAGTTATGGTCATTTGCCAAGTATTTTTGTGCCTGCAGGACCAATGGAATCTGGTTTGCCCAATGATCAAAAGGCACAAATCCGTAAAGCATTTGCCAGAGGTGAGGTGGGCAGAGACGCTTTATTAGATGCCGAAAAAGCAGCCTATCATGGCGCTGGAACCTGTACCTTTTATGGTACGGCAAATTCCAACCAAATGCTGATGGAAATCATGGGGCTTCATATGCCAAACTCGGCATTTATCCATCCGCATAGCGATTTGCGCCATGCGCTGATTAGCGCCACCATGAAACAGGTTATTTCTATTTCGCGCATGTCCAAAACCCCAAAACCACTTTATGAAGTCCTTGATGAGCGCTCATTTGTAAATGGTATTATTGGGCTGTTGGCAACTGGCGGTTCAACCAACCATACCCTTCATTTGCCGGCAATGGCAGCGGCGGCAGGAATTGAGCTTTCTTGGCAAGATTTTGCCGATTTATCGGATATCATTCCGCTCCTCTGCAGGGTCTATCCAAATGGGTCTGCTGATGTAAATCAGTTCCATGCGGCAGGTGGTCTTGGGCTTATCATGCATGAATTACTTGATGCGGGTCTACTAGATGGAAGTGCTGGGTGTGTATTTTCTGACAGTCTTAAAGACAGCCTTGTTGAACCGGTGCTTGCTGATAATCAGCTCAATTGGCGGGCAGGCCCAACACAATCAGCAGATACTAATATTGTTACCTCAACCGGTGCGCCATTTGCGAAGAATGGCGGGTTGAAAATGCTTGATGGTAATCTGGGCAGAGGCGTGATTAAAATCTCTGCAGTTGCGCCTGAACGTCATAAGGTGACGGCCCCTGCTGCTGTATTTGATTCAGAACAGGAAGTTAAATCAGCTTTTGCAGCAGGACAGCTTGAAAAAGATGTTATTGTTGTATTGCGCGGGCAAGGCCCTCAAGCATGCGGAATGCCAGAATTGCATAGCCTAACACCACTCCTCTCTATTCTTCAGGATAAGGGTTTTAAGGTAGCGTTAGTAACAGATGGGCGGATGTCAGGGGCATCAGGGTCAGTGCCGGCGGCTATCCATATCTGGCCAGAGGCGGCATCAGGAGGTGCTATTGCAAAAATTCAAAATGGTGATGTAATAACCCTTGATGCAGAAACAGGGGAATTAAACGTAGATGCAGATTTATCAGAACGTCCTGTTGCAAATATTGCGCTTCGCCAAAATGGATTTGGAAGAGAGCTTTTCACAAGCGTAAGACAAAATGCCCAAAATGCAGAAAGAGGGGCTGGATTAAACCCTATTTCAACCTTTGCACAAGCAGAATAGGTTTCTTTCATAGCGCATTGCTTGAGGGCATAGATTATTATCGAAATTGAAACACCGAAGAGATTAGTATGAACATCACAGATATCATGACTTCTGGTCCCGTAATCCCTGTAATTATTATTGAAAATGCAGACCATGCAGTAGGTTTGGCTGAAGCATTATTAGCGGGCGGCATCAAAACAGCTGAGGTCACATTGCGCACTCCTGCAGGGATTAAGGCGATTGAAAAAATTGCTTCTGCTGTGCCGGAGATGTGTGTTGGTGCTGGCACGATTACCACGGCTGAACAGGTGCAAGATGTGGTTAATGCAGGCGGTGTTTTTGGCGTAAGCCCTGGCAGCACCGATAAGCTAATCGGTGCATGTAAGGATGCAAGCTTGCCAATGCTTTTCGGCGCGCAAACTTTGTCTGAGATGATGCGGCTAGCAGAATATGGCTATACAGAGATGAAGTTTTTTCCTGCATCTGCAGCTGGCGGAATTCATTTTTTGAAATCAGTTCATAGCCCGCTTGCTGATTTAAGTTTTTGTCCAACAGGCGGTATTAATCAAAATAATGCATCAGATTGGCTTGCCTTACCTCATGTCAGATGTGTTGGCGGCTCATGGATAACCCCTGCTGATTTACTTGCCTCTGGTGACTTTAAAGCGATTAGTAAGCTTGCATCTGAAGCATCACAATTAGCAGAGGAAAGGCGCTAAGAAAATGGCACATCCAGCTTCTGATAAACAGCAGATTCTAGCACGGCTTAAATCAGCTTCTGCGCTGATGGATAAAACCCATCTGTCTGAAGTAATGGCGCTGGAAGGACGTGAGAAGCTTGTCTTAAAATGGCAAGATTTATGGGTTGATATTACCCGTCAGCATCTCACCCCTAAAATTTTAGCTGATTTATATTTGCTTGCAGATGCATGCGATATACGGGCAAAAATCAATGCGCTCTATGCTGGCGAGGCGATTAACCAAACCGAAAATAGAGCAGTTGAGCATCTGAATTTACGCCATCCAGACAGGAAACAGACCCAAGAATGGAAACAGCTTTCTGGGTTTGTTGAAAAAATTCGCACTGAAGGCCAGATTAAATCGGTTGTGAATATTGGTATTGGCGGCTCTGATCTTGGTCCTGCCATGCTATCTCATGCATTAGCGCCGTATATTGCGCCGATTGCCAAGGGCCCTGAATTGCATTTTGTTGGAAATGTCGACCCTTCTCATCTGTATGATATTTTGGCGCAATGCCGCCCGAATGAAACCTTATTCATCATCACGTCAAAAACCTTTACCACAGCTGAGACTATGGCGAATGCCAGACTAGCTAAAGACTGGCTAATCCAGCATGGGGTAGAGCCTAAAACAGCCCTAGTTGGGGTGACTGCGGCACCTGATAAAGCTGCTAGCTGGGGTGTGGACAGGCAAATGATTTTCGATTTTGCTGATGGTGTTGGCGGGCGATATTCGATGTGGTCTGCTGTTGGTTTAAGTGTAATGCTTGGCTGTGGGGTAGATATTTTTAGTGAATTATTGGATGGCGCGCATCACGCCGACACCCATGTTTACAACGCGGATTGGTCTGAAAATCTTGCCCTAAATTTGGCACTTATCAGATATTGGCAACGCCATTTCAGAGATGCCCGCTCCTATGGGCTAATGGCATATGACCAGCGTCTTTGCCGTTTTGCGGCATGGGCGCAACAGCTAGAAATGGAATCCAATGGTAAATCTGTTCGTTTGGATGGCACGGTCTTATCTCAGCCCGCAGCGCCGCTGATTTGGGGCGAGCCGGGCACAAACGCACAGCATAGTTTTTTTCAATGGTTGCACCAAGGGCTAGAAGCCAACCCGATTGATATTTTAATCCCGCGGAACAGCCTTAGCCATGGCGCAGGGAAGGGGTGGCAAGATAGTCACCGCAAGCTTGTGATTAATGCAATCGCACAAGCAGAAGCACTTGCAATCGGTAATCAAAATTCAGATTCACCGCATCGTCATTTTGCAGGCAATCGGCCATCGGTGATGATTTCATGGGATAAAAGCACGCCATTTGCGATTGGCAGATTGCTTAGTATCTATGAACATGTCACGATACTTTCAGGATTTTTATGGGAAATTAACAGCTTTGACCAATTTGGGGTTGAGCTGGGTAAAAAAATGGCTATCGAACTTGAAAATGAGCCAGAGCAGTCACAATTCAGTAAGGCAGCTCTGGAATTATTATCGTCACTGGAAAACAAAAGCTAAGTATGGGTATGGACTAAATCCAGCGCCCCTTTTGAGCTGATATTATAGCCAAATCAAAGGAGATATGAATGGGTGGAATTATTTCCATTTCAGGACTGTCGAAAATCTATGCAGGCGGCTATCAAGCTCTTAACAATGTATCTCTTGATATTGAAGCGGGGGAAATCATTGCGCTTTTGGGCCCTAATGGTGCAGGTAAGACAAGTTTGATATCGGTGATTTGTGGTCTTGTTACCCCTAGCAGTGGCACTGTGAAAATTGACGGTTTTGATATTGTTGATGATTACCGTGCCGCTAGGCAGCTAATTGGTCTTGTTCCGCAAGAGGTTGCGCTTGAGCCGTTTGAAACAGTCCTGAATACGGTGAATTTTTCGCGTGGGCTATTTGGCTATCGTGCGGATGCAGCGTATGTAGAAAATATCCTAACCACGCTATCATTATGGGATAAACGCAACAGTACGATAAAAGAATTATCGGGAGGAATGAAGCGGCGGGTGTTAATTGCCAAAGCTCTTAGTCACCAACCCCAAGTGCTGTTTTTAGATGAGCCAACCGCAGGGGTAGATGTCGAATTACGCAAAGATATGTGGCAAATCGTGTCTGATTTAAAACGTGATGGCGTGACGATTGTACTGACCACCCATTATATCGAAGAAGCAGAAGCCATCGCAGATAGGGTCGGGGTGATATCATCTGGACAGATATTGCTGGTGGAAGATAAAGACAGGCTAATGAAACAGCTTGGAACAAAGCAGATGCGTATTACCTTGCATGAGCCCATCTCAAAGATTCCCCCCGCACTAGATAAGTATCACTTAGAAGTCAGCGATGATGGCATGAGTTTAAGCTATAGCTACGATATTAATGCTGAACGCACTGGTATAACTGCATTGTTGCAAAAACTATCCGAAAC
Source organism: Puniceispirillaceae bacterium (SeqCode) (assembly GCA_965660095.1). Classification (GTDB taxonomy): domain Bacteria; phylum Pseudomonadota; class Alphaproteobacteria; order Puniceispirillales; family Puniceispirillaceae; genus WTJO01. The sequence goes on along the minus strand of CBFHYP010000016.1, from coordinate 33,615 downwards.
AGGGGTGCGGTTACGCGATTTAGAAACCTCACAAAGCTCATTAGAGGATATTTTTGTCTCTTTAGTAGAGGAGAAGAGAGTATGAATATTCAAGCTATCCGCGCTATCTATGTGTTTGAGATGAGCAGGACATTCAGAACCCTCATTCAGTCTATTGTCTCGCCTGTGATCTCCACAGCGTTGTATTTTGTAGTGTTCGGAACGGCCATCGGCTCACGGATGCAGGATATTGATAATGTTGAATATGGCGCGTTTATTGTACCTGGGCTGATTATGCTTACCGTATTGCTGCAAAGCACAAGTAATGCGTCTTTTGGGATTTATTTTCCAAAATTCATTGGCACCATTTATGAGCCGCTATCTGCACCAATTTCATTTTTGGAGATTGTTATTGGCTATGTCGGTGCTGCGGCTACGAAATCCTTCATGATAGGGCTAATTATTCTAGCAACAGCAACCTTATTTGTTGATGTTTCAATAGCGCATCCAGTGTGGATGATGGCGTTTTTAGTGTTGACCTGTATTACTTTCAGCTTGCTTGGATTCATTATCGGTATTTGGGCTAGAAATTTTGAGCAGTTAAATTTGGTTCCTTCTCTAATCATCACGCCGTTGGTATTTTTGGGGGGGAGTTTTTATTCTATCTCGATGTTGCCGCCGCTATGGCAAACCATCACTTTGTTTAATCCTGTGGTGTATTTGGTTTCTGGATTTAGATGGGCGTTTTTCGATACAGCAGATGTAGCCGTGCATTACAGCCTGGCTGCAATTGCATTATTTAGTCTAATTTGTGTGGCAATTGTTGGCTGGATTTTCAAGACAGGCTATCGGCTAAGAAGCTAGCTGTTTAACAGCGCAGATAATATCATCAAACGCTTGGGCAATCTTATCAGCATGGTATCTGCCCCTTAGATAGCCATGGATTAGCCCGTCTTGAGAATAGCAGATAGCGGTGCTTCCAGCCGCGTTCAGCTTTGCTGCATAAGCAGGGCCGTCATCATGCAGCGGATCGCACATTGCGCTAAAAATGATGGTCTCAGGCAGTTTGCTGAAATCAGTTTTGCGCAACGGCCCATCCATATCTTGCTCATTAGCATCTTCGCCGAATAATAAGGCGCTATATTGTTTGATATCTGCTGTGGTTAGTCCTGGCGCATGGGCATGATTACGGTAACTTGGCCATGATAAATCCCCTGAAAGGGTGGGGTAGATAAGGATTTGTCCAGATATCTTGGCGCGTAATCTATCACTCAGCATGGCGGCAAGCCATGCACCTGCACTATCACCCATTAAAAGGATATTCCTATCTGCCATATTTGCGCAAATATGCGTGGTTACAGCTAAACAATCTTCAATTTGCGCAGGGTGGCGGTGTTCAGGGGCAAGCCGGTAATTCACTGCTATCAGCTCAATATTGCTTTGATGGCTAATATCCGCGCAAATAGAATGGTGACTATCCAGATTCCCAAGCACAAAACCTCCGCCATGAAAAAACACAATCACAGCTTTCGGATGCGCATTTGAGGGCGTGTACACACGGCAAGAAATCTGTTCTATTTGCCTGTCTTCAATAGTTAGTCCAGCAGGGATTGGGGCTTCGAAATGCTGGCATAAGGCTAAATATCCATCCCGCCATTCTGTAAGGGATACATTTTCGGGCAATGCAGGGAATGCCTGTTCACTTTTGGCGATATAGCGCTGAACATCATCGTCAAGCAACAGAGAATAATCCTGCATGATAGCCTTTCTTATCCGCTCTTCTTGGCTTAACTGTGCCAGCTAGCAGTTCGCTTTTCAAGGAATGCAGAAATACCTTCTTCTGCGTCTTTTTCCATCATATTATCAATCATCACTTGGGTTGCGAATTGATAGGCTTCTGCCATGTCCATTTCAGCTTGTTGATAAAAGGCTGATTTGCCAATGCGGACGGTTGAGGCTGGCTTGCTAGCGATTTTTTCAGCCCACGCATCTGCCAGCGCATGCAGCTTTTCAGCCTTTGCGGTTGTGTTAACTAACCCCCATTTTTCGGCCTGTTCTGCTGTAACCATCTCGCCTGTTAACAGCATTTGCATCGCATGTTTTCTGCTTAGGTTTCTTGATAATGCGACCATTGGGGTTGAACAAAACAAACCAATATGCACCCCAGGTGTTGCAAATCTTGCCTCTTCTGCGGCGATAGCTAAATCACAGCTTGCAACCAGCTGACAGCCTGCCGCAGTTGCGATGCCTTGCACCACAGCAATCACAGGCTTCGGGCAATGCACGATGTGTTGCATGAGGCGTGAGCAGGCAGTCATGGTTTCGGTGAAAAATGCTTTTCCTTTATCTGCTTGTGCGCGTGCTGCCGTCATTTCTTTCAGATCATGGCCAGCACAAAAAATAGTGCCATTTGCCAATAGCTGAACAGCTTTTATCTCGCTATCATCAGCAATTTTCTCAAATGCCTCTGTTAAACGCGCTAGCATCTCTAACGATAGTGAATTTCCGGCCTGTGGCCTATTTAGGGTTAATTTGGCGATATGGCCGGTTTGCTGAAGCTGCAGAATATCACTCATATCCTCTCCCTTTTGCCGCTAATATTTATCATTTGTTGCGCTAAAGCCGATATGGGCTGTCTTAAATAAGCGCTCGATTGCGATCGCTATTATGGTGATATAAGCAGTCATTTTTTCAACTGATGAATTTTTTTGCGTAATGCCTTGTTCATATTTTGGGTTTTAACACTAAATATGGCAAGATAAATAAAATATCAGAAGAACAGCATCATCATCTCAAGATAGGAAAACTGGTCATGGATGGCGCATCAGACGATAAGAAAGCTTTACTTGAGCACCCACATGACAGGCTGCTTAATGTAAGTCTTGCCGATAAATATGACCTTGATACAGATGATGTGTTTGTAAATGGCACGCAAGCTGTGGTGCGGATGTGCTTAATGCAGTCTCAGCTTGATAAGGCGCGGGGGCTAAATACCGCAGGCTATGTCACCGGATATAGGGGCTCGCCCTTAGGGGGGATTGACCTTCAATTTGCGCAAGCTAAAGAAGCCCTTCAACAGCATCAAATCGTCTTTAATCCAGCCTTAAATGAAGATTTAGCGGCGACGGCTGTGTGGGGGTCCCAGCAAACAGCCCTGCATGGAGAAAACAGCACAGATGGTGTGTTTGCAATCTGGTATGGCAAAGGGCCAGGGGTGGATAGAACAGGGGATGTATTCAGGCATGGCAATCTAGCAGGCACAGATAAAAATGGCGGTGTGCTTGTGCTGATGGGGGATGACCATACAGGGGAAAGCTCAACTGTATGTCATCAATCTGAATATGCGATGATGGATGTGATGATCCCCGTATTGAACCCTGTGAATTTGCGGGAAATGGTTCAGTTTGGCTTGCATGGCTGGGCGATGTCACGTTTTTCTGGTTTGTGGGTGGGGCTAAAATGCGTCAAAGATAATATCGAAAGTTCAGCCTCGGTGAGGCTATCAATTGAAGATTTTGGGTATGCCCTTCCGAATGACGTAGACCTTCCAGAAGATGGGCTAAATATCAGGCGAAATGACCATCGGCACGAACAGGAAAGACGCCTGCATAGCCATAAAATTAAGGCAGCACATGCCTATGCACGCGCCAATCATCTCGATCAGGTGATTTGGGATGGCGGGCAGAAGCCTCGTTTTGGGATTATCAGTACGGGCAAGGCTTATATGGATGTGCTTCAGGCGCTTTCTGATCTTGGAATAGATAAACAATGGGGTGAAAAATTAGGCCTGGCACTCTATAAAATTGGAATGAGCTGGCCTGTTGAGCCAACGGGTTTAAGCGAATTTGCAACCAGCTTAGAACATGTGTTGGTGGTGGAAGAGAAAAGAGGGCTGATTGAAGATCAGATAAAATCTATTCTATATCCAGCGACAAAACATCCGCAGATTATCGGCAAAAAAGATGCAGATGGAAACAGGCTTCTTACCGAAGAAGGTTCTATAGATGCGGTGCAAATTGCGCTGATTATAACAGATCATTTGCTGAAATCAGACGCCCTTCCAAAACCTATTTTGAAGCAGGCAGAATATTTGCGGGGTAGCCAGACCCGCCAATTTGAACAGCTTGGATTGGCAAGAACCCCTTATTTTTGTGCAGGATGCCCGCATAATAGTTCAACCAAATTGCCAGAAGATGCACGCGGCTATGCAGGGATTGGCTGTCATTGGATGGTTCAATTCATGGAAAGAAACACCGAAGGCAATACCCATATGGGGGGTGAGGGTGCGAACTGGATTGGCGAGGCTTGTTTTTCAACCCGCAAACATGTCTTTCAGAATATGGGCGATGGCACCTTTAACCATTCAGGGCTGATGGCGATAAGAGGCGCAGTCGCAGCAAATGTAAATATCACCTATAAAATTTTATATAATGATGCTGTTGCCATGACCGGTGGGCAAACCCATGAAGGGGATATTACGCCTGTTGAAATTGCTGATTTATTAATGGCATCAGGCATTCAAAAACTAGCCCTTGTAACAGATGATTTAAGCAGACATAACACTTCAGACTATCCCACTGAAACACAATTCTACCACCGCTTAGAATTACAAAAAGTGCAGCAAGAACTCGCGAAGATAGAGGGCGTCACAGCACTTATTTATGATCAGACTTGCGCGACTGAAAAACGACGCCGGCGTAAAAGAGGGTTGATGGAAGACCCCAATAGGCGGGTGATGATTAACCCTGAAGTGTGCGAGGGGTGCGGGGATTGCGGGGTGCAATCAAATTGTGTCGCTATCTTACCCCTTGAAACAGAATTAGGACGCAAACGCCAGATTGACCAATCTGCCTGCAACAAGGATTTTTCCTGTGTAAATGGGTTTTGCCCTAGTTTTGTTACTGTATCAGGTGGTGAGCTTAAAAAGCCTGAAGCCAAAGGGCTTGGGGCAATAGAATTACCTCCAGCTGCTATGCAATTTGCAGATGATCAGGTGGTGAGCATTTTACTTACTGGTGTGGGCGGTACAGGGGTTGTGACTATTGGCGCATTACTTGGCATGGCTGCCCATCTGGATAGGAAAGGCTGCGGTGTCATTGATATGGCAGGGCTTGCGCAAAAAGGCGGGGCGGTAACAAGTCATATCCGTTTAGGGCCGTCAGCAGAAGATATTAGTGCTATTCGGATTGGTCCTGGCGGTGCTGATGTGCTGCTTGGCTGTGATAGTTTGGTCGGTGCAGATAGTGGCCAGCTTAAGCTGATGCGGGGTGATGGTTATATTGTCGCAAATTTAAATCAAATGCCAACAGGTGATTTTACCCGCCATCCAGACCAGCAATTCCCGCATGCCCACGTTATGCAAAGATTGCAGAATACTGTCATAGAAGGGCATAGCTTATTTGTGGATGCGACCGCCCTTGCGTTAGAGCTTACAGGCGATGCGATTTCAGCTAATTTAATTATGCTTGGTGCGGCCTATCAACACGGTTTAATCCCGTTGCGTGCTGAAGCGATAGAACAAGCGATTACCTTAAATGGCGTGGCTGTTCAGAAAAGTTTGGAGGCGTTTGCATGGGGCAGATTATCTGTTGCAGACCCAAAACAGCTAAGCCAGATTTTAGGCCGACCCATTTTGCCGCAACCTGCCCTGCCAAATAGTGAAGAGGCAATTATCGCAGATAGAATAAAGCGGCTAACTGCCTATCAAAATGCAGATTATGCAGAACGCTATGCAAAGCTCATGAAAGAAATTTCGCAAAAGGATAGCGCAGACGATAAACGCCTGACGCTAGCGGCGAGCAAATATCTGTATAAAATGATGGCTATCAAAGATGAATATGAGGTTGCAAGACTGTTCACAGATGGGCAGTTTGCACGTTTAATGTCTGATAAATTTACCGGCGATTTCAAGCTTTCTTTGCATTTAGCACCACCCCTTTTCTCCAAGATTGACGCGCAAACCGGGCGTCCTGTGAAAAAAGAATATGGCGGGTGGATGCTGAAAGCAATGCGGGTGCTAGCACAGCTGAAATTCCTGCGTGAAACCCCGTTTGATATCTTTAGCTATAGTGCTGAGCGCAAACTGGAAAGACAGTGGCGGCAGCATTATCAAGAGATGCTGGTGGATATCTCAGCCAGACTGAATGCAGAAAATTATGACATTGCTGTAAAGCTTGCTAGTCTGCCGGAGGATATTCGAGGCTTTGGTCCGGTACGAGAACAAGCTTTCAAAACAGCTCAATCTGAATGGGATAGTCTTATCCAGCAATTTAATTCAGCGTGCGATATTGCATCACATAAGGGCAACACACAGCTAAAATAATTACGAATTATACTTGGTTTTAAGGCGAATTTTGCTACAAGCAAAAAGCTGAAAGATAAAGCCGTTAGGTCAGGAGAAAATAATGAGCGATGAGTATAAGTTTAATACGCTAAGCCTGCATGCAGGTCATTGGCCAGATGCTGAACATGGCTCGCGTGCGGTGCCTATTCATCAAACAACATCTTATATGTTTAAAGATACACGCCACGCCTCTGCATTATATAATATGGAGATTGGCGGGCATTTATATTCACGCATTTCTAATCCAACCGTTGCGGTCTTAGAACAACGTCTTGCAGCCTTAGAAGGCGCGACGGCAGCAACAGCGACTTCTTCAGGGATGGCGGCACTAACATCTGCTTTGCTGACCTTGTGCTCGCAAGGGGATCATATTGTTGCTTCTGCTCAGCTTTATGGCGCCAATGTAAATCTTTTAAAATATACCTTGCCACGCTTTGGCATTGAAACAAGCTTTGTTTCAGCTTCTGATCTTGATGCAATGCGTGATGCTATTCAGCCAAACACAAAGCTTATTTTTGGCGAGATTATTGGCAACCCAGGGCTTGATATTCTGGATGTTGAAAAGGTCGCGGCCATTGCGCATGATGCAGGGATACCCTTGATGGTGGACGCAACCTTCAATACCCCTTGGCTGATTAAGCCGATAGAATATGGGGTGGATATCATCATTCATTCCTTAACCAAATGGATTGGTGGTCATGGGGTTGCAATCGGCGGCGGGGTTGTGGATGGCGGCAAGTTTGATTGGGGACAGAATGACAAATTCCCAACCCTTTCAGCGCCTCATTATGCGATGGATGGTATTAATTTCCATGAGGAATATGGCCCTGCTGCCTTCACCGCTAAATTCAGGGCAGAGGCGATGTATAATTTTGGTCCATGCCTGTCGCCAACCAACGCATTTCACATTATTCAAGGGATGGAGACTCTTGGCTTGCGGATGCAACGTCATATGGAAAATACCCATAAATTATTGGATTACCTTAGCCAACATGAACAGGTCGCATGGGTGCGCCATCCTGATTTGCCATCACATCCTGACCATGCACTTGCTCAGAAATTACTGCCAAAGGGTGCTGGCTCGGTGATTACCTTTGGGGTTAAGGGCGGGCGTGATGCTGGACGCAGTTTCATTGAATCTGTTCAGCTATCCTCTCACCTTGCGAATGTTGGGGATGCTAAAACACTTGTTATTCACCCTGCAAGCACGACTCATTCTCACATTGATGCAGAAGCAATGAAGTCTGGCGGATTAAGTGATGATATGATCAGACTATCTGTGGGGTTAGAAGATTATGATGATATTATTGCTGATTTTGAAATTGGCTTTAAAGCAGCATCACGGCTAGAAAAAATAAAGGCGGCAGAATAATGAAAATAAGCCTTCGTGACCAAAATATCCATCTTGCAACAGGGGGAAAGACACACCAGCCAGATGCCCCTTATGTGATGTTTTTACATGGTAGTGGTCAGAACCATTTAACGTGGATTTTGCAATCGCGCTATTTTGCTTATGACGGGTTTAATGTAATTGCACCAGACTTTCCAGCCCATGGGCTTTCCGATGGCACAGCATTGGAAACCATTGAAGAAATGGCGGATTGGGTGCTGGAATTAATGGATGCGTTAGACATTGAAAAACTGCATCTTGTAGGTCATTCCCAAGGCGGATTAATTGCCTTAGAAATTGCCTCTAAAGCGCCGAGCCGTGTTGAGAAGCTAGTCTTGATAGCATGTGCTGCTGCTATTCCAGTAAATGATTATTTAGTGTCCTCATCTGAGCATAAATTAGATAAAGCGATTGCGATGATGACAGGCTGGGGGCATGGCACACGCGCCCATAAACATGATAATAGCCAGCCTGGTTTTTCCCATCTTGGATTTGGCCGCCGGCTGATGGCTGCAAATGATATAGCCGCTTTGCATGCAGATTTAAATGCCTGTAATCAATACCAAAAGGGAATGGAGGCAGCGGCCTCGCTCAAGATGCCTGTGTTGGTGTTATTAGCTGGGGCAGATAAGATGACCCCTGTTAAGTTTGGTTTAAAAATGGCTGAGGCTATTCCAAATAAGCAGGTAGTCGTGATTGATAAAGCAGCACATATGTTGCCGTCCGAACATCCTGACGAGGTCAATAAGCCGATGCTAGCATTTCTAGCGCCGTAATGGCACTGGCATCACTCAAGCGTATTTCTAAAATTTTTTTGATTTGAGAGTATCTAAATGACTACCCAACAACAGCCCTTCTCTTCAATTGCCGTGATTGGCGCAGGTACCATGGGTGCAGGGATTGCTGCCCAAATAGCCAATGCAGGATATTCTGTTCTGCTGTTAGATTTGCCCGCAAAAGCAGGGGAAAGCCAAAGCCCTGCAGAACGTGCCATTGATAAGCTTCTAAGCTCAGAGCCGCCTCAATTAATGCATAAATCTGCTGCGAAGCGGATTGTCACTGGCAATATGGAAGATGATTTTGATAAATTAGCTGAATGCGATTGGATTGTTGAGGCTGTTATCGAACAGTTAGATGTGAAAAAACGTCTTTATCAGCGTCTACATCAGGTGATTACGTCAGAATGTGTGGTCACATCAAACACATCCACTATTCCGATCTCTCTTTTAATCGAAGATATGCCAGTTGATTTTTCTTCGCGCTTTGCGATTACCCACTACTTCAATCCTGTTCGTTTCATGCGCCTGTTAGAGCTTGTCAGAGGCGAGCATACAGATCAGAAGGTAATCGAACGCCTAGCATGGTTTAATGATGAGGTTTTGGGCAAGGGTGTGGTGCGTTGCGCAGATACACCTGGATTTTTAGGCAATAGGGTTGGGGTGTTCGCCCTGCAATATGGGCTACATAAAGCGCTTCAAGCACAGATACCCATTGATGTGGCAGATGCCTATATGGGGCGGCCATTTGGAATTCCAAAAACAGGTATTTTTGGTCTATATGATCTTATCGGTATTGATTTGATGAGTGATGTGGCAAGCTCACTTCGCTCTATTTTACCGCAAGGTGATGCGTTTCATGCGGTCGGAGGTGACCCTGAGTTGGTAAGCCGAATGATTGCTATCAACGAGATTGGAAATAAATCTGGGTGCGGTTTTTATCGTGATGATGAAGACGGCAGCAGGCTTGTGCGCATTGTTGAAGGCGGCACCGACGGCACATCATGGCGGTCTGCTAGCTTGGAATTTCCAGATGCGGTTAATGCTTCTGCGGATGCAACAGCACGCCAAGAAGAACCGCTAGAGCCAATTTTGAATGACCCTTCAAAAGCAGGCCAATTTGCACGCGAAGTGCTTGCTGGAATTTTATGTTATGCGGCAGGGCTAGTCCCTGAAATCACCGCATCACCTCAGGATATTGATGATGCGATGAAGCTTGGCTTCAATTGGCTTCGTGGCCCGTTTGAGATGATAGATGCAATTGGCCTAGATAGGCTAAAAGCAATGGCAGCAGACGCCAATATTGCGGTGCCGGATACGCTAGCACAACGCCATACACCGTATTACAAGGTGGATAATGGGCTGTTTGTGGATGTGGCAGATAAGGGATATCAGCCTGTTAGCCTGCCAGATGGGGTGATGCGTTTTTCAATGATGCGGCATTATTCACAATGTGTCATGCGCAATCATGCCGCTTCAGTCTATCAGCTTGAAGGCGATATTAAACTTGTTGAATTCCACAGCAAAGCAAATGCCCTGAACGACTTATCCATGGAGATGGTGTTGTGGGCGGCCGAGAACCCAGGAAATGGTATTATTATCCATAATGATGCACAGCATTTTTCTGCAGGGGTTGACCTTAATCATTTCCAAAGCCTGATAAAGGGTCAAGATTTTACCGAAATGGATGCTTTCTTGGCACGGTTCCAGAAGGCAGTGAAGCGCTTGAAATACACGAATGTGCCTGTAATAGGTGCTGCTTCTGGGCTTGCTGCGGGCGGCGGTTTTGAAGTGTTAATGCATTGCGATAAATTAATTGTGCATACCAATTGTACCCTCGGGCTTGTCGAAGCTGGTGTTGGGGTTGTGCCATCGGGCGGCGGGGTTAAGGAAAGCTATTTGCGCTGGTATGATAAAACCGGTGATTGGGATGAAGCGGCATGGCAAACATGGATGCAAATTGGCTATGGTCAAACTGGCACCTCACCTCAACTTGCTGAACGCTATCAATATTATTTACCGCAGCGTGATGATGCGGTGATGAATAGGGACAGATTACTGCCAAAAGCAATTGCAGCACTTCAACAGATGCAAGATAGATACACCCCGCCAGCAGAACCACAGGTTAAGCTTGGCGGGTATAGTCTGCTTGAAAAAATGTCTGCATTTATGGATGACGGCATTTCAAAAGGATATTTCTTTGCCCATGATAAACAGGTCGCCATGACCATTGCGACCATCATTGTAGCAGATGAAGGCCAATCCCCAGAAGCAAGCGAGCAAATGCTATATGACAGAGAAAGACGTGCCTTCCTCACGCTAGCACAAACCGAGCCGACAGCCCTTCGGATAGCCCATATGCTAGAGGGCAAAGGGGCATTGCGGAACTAAAAGGTTTGTCTGGTAATTCTTTAGTTTATGCGGAGGCCATGCTGAGCTTTTTTACAGGCACAGCTGTATCAAGATATTCGTCTCTTGGGTCATGGCTTACCAGTAAAACGGGGATGTTCAAGGTTTGGATATGATGCGATAGAAGCTGTAATATCCGCGTTCTTTGCACATCATCAAGCGACGAGAAAGGCTCATCAAGCAATAATGCTTTAGGGGCAGCCGCCACAGAACGAAGCATGGCAATCCTTGCTTGTTGTCCCCCTGATAGCGTTTCAGGGTCTCGCTTCTCAAACCCTGCCATGCCAGCCGCCTCTAACAGGTTTGCTATTTTTTCTGCGCGATTTTCTGGCTGATTCTCTGCAGGGCTGATAGGTTGCATGCCAAAGCTGATATTGTCTGCTACATTTAAATGTGGGAACAGCAGGGGGTGTTGAAATAACACCCCGATTTGTCTTTTTTCTGCTCGGACATGGTTCAGGGTATTTCCGTTTAGCATTACATTACCAGAGGCGTTTAGTTTGGATATTTCCAGCCCTGCAATCCATTTCAATAAGGTTGATTTTCCTGCCCCACTTGGCGCCATTAATAGCCCAATCTCAGACGGGTTGAGCGAAAAGCTTAAATCCTGACATAAATATTCTGCCCCAAAAGAAAGGCTGACATGTGATATTGATAGCATCAATTCTAGGCCTATAATGTTCGTATGGTTAAAACTATTCTATGCGCATCTATTACTAAAACAGCAAGCAATTGCTTCATCTCTAGCCCGATTTAAAGCAGAAAAATTATCTTCTGATTGGATTAACTCTATCTTAATCTTTATTGCTTATGTTAGGGGTGAAAACACTGAATAAAATGTGTCCCTTTATTCATTTAAGGGGACTCGTTAACCATGCGGGGAAAAATAATGCGGGAAAAACATATGTCATTTGCTCATAGCTTTACTCAACAGCGCGCCTTGCGCGTATTTTTCAAGCGCGCCAGCCATTATGTGGTGCTAGGGCTTTCAGGCTTGTTTTTGACGCTTATGGCCTCATTTTCGGTACATGCTTTTGATAGCGATGTGATGGCAGAAAAGGCCAAAGGCCAAACCGTATATTTCAACGCATGGGGCGGCTCGCCTGCGATTAATAGCTATATTAGCTGGGCTGGCGATAGGCTGAAGGCATTATATGGCATTGAGCTTGTGCATATTAAATTGACTGATACAGCAGAAGCTGTCTCTCGGATTTTAGCTGAAAAAGCAGCCAGTAAAACACAAGGTGGTTCTGTTGATTTAATTTGGGTAAATGGTGAGAATTTTGCCACGATGAGCAGGCAAGGCTTGCTACGGGATGATGCATGGGCATTTAGCCTGCCTTCCTTTGCACTCACCGACCCTAAGCAGCTTCCTGCGGTCATCAATGATTTTGCGCTGCCAACACTGGGGCGGGAATCGCCTTGGGGTCGTGCGCAGTTGGTATTCGCTTATGATACAGCATTTTTGGATACGCCGCCGCGTTCTGCTGAAGCTTTGAGAGAATGGATAAAGAATAATCCTGGCCGTTTCAGCTATCCGCTTCCCCCAGATTTTACAGGCACAAGCTTTTTGAAACAAATATTGCTTGAAACAGCATCAGACCGCTCTGTATTTGCCAAAGCCCCTGATGCAGATGCAAATACCCATCTTGAGCCATTATTCAAATGGCTAGATGAGGTTACCCCCTATTTATGGCGTGATGGCAAAAACTATCCTGCCAATTATACCGAAATGGTCAGGCTGTTAGGGGATGGTGAGATCACGATTGCATTTGCATTCAACCCTGCAGAATTCTCAAACGCCATCTCACAAAATATCGTATCAGACACGGTTAGAACCTACATTCATGATGCGGGTACACTTGCAAATGTGCATTTTGTAGCGATACCTTTTAATGCATCTGCGCCTGAAGCAGCACAGCTAACGGCTGATTTTCTGCTGTCCTTTGAAGCACAATTACGCAAAGCTGATGCAAAGATTTGGGGCGACCCAACGGTGTTGTCTATGGATAAGCTAGATGCTCGCCAACGCGCAGAATTTGATAATTTGCCGCGCGGTATTGCTAGTCTTACAGAGGCTGAATTAGCGACCACATTAGCTGAGCCACACCCGGATTGGATGGGTTTAATTGAGGCAGAATGGCAAAAAAGATATAGCCGCTAATATTGTTTTTTGTATTGGTTTTTTGAATTTGTGTATATGCGGCTGACCATTAGAATAGTTATTCTGCTAAGTCTTGGCTTACCTGTTTGTGCAGGTTTGGTGGGGATTATACTTCCCGCATTTGGCTATTTCCCCGTGATTGGGCGAACAACTATAACGGTGCAGCCTTTTATCGATTTATTCAATTATCCAGGTTTTTTGAACGCGTTAAAACTGTCTTTTGGTGCGGGTTTTGGCGCGAGTTTTATCTCCTATCTATTGGCAATGGTTTTTTTGGCAATAGTGTTTGGGCGGGAAGCAAATAGCTGGCTTCTTCGCGCTGTCTCCCCCTTGCTTTCTGTGCCGCATGTCACTGTTGCAATTGGGCTAATGTTTTTATTTCAGCCTAGCGGGTGGATTTTCAGGTTAATCTCACCAGAACTTACAGGCTGGCTTCGTCCGCCAAATCTGAATATTGTACCAGATGAATTTGGGCTAATGCTAATGCTTGGGTTAGTCGCAAAAGAAATGCCTTTTTTCGTGCTGATGGGGCTTTCTGCATTAAGCCAGATTAAGACCAACGCATATCTATCGATAGCGCATGTGCATGGGTATGGACGATTTGCAAGCTGGTTTCTTGTTATTCATCCAATATTATCAAAACATCTTCGGCTTGCCGTTTTAATCGTCTTGGTATTTTCCATGTCTGTTATTGATATGGCGATTATCCTTGCCCCAAATACGCCGCCCCCTTTGGGCGTGATTATTCTTACTTTTTTTCAAGACCCTAATTTAGATATGCGGCTTGTGGGGGCAGCAGCCTCTTTAGTGTTAGTCGGAGCCATTATCCTTGCTGTATGTTTATGGGCAGGGTGTTCTGTTGGATTATCAGGGGCGGTAAAGGCCATTATCAGGTCAGGGTTTCGTTTATCCCCCAAGCGTGCTTCTTTGCATCAAATAAAATGGCTTTCGTTTTCGAATTTGTTGCTATTTATTATTGCCCTACCTTTATGTGTGTCATTTTTAGGGCTGTGTTCAGCCTTCATGTGGGCCTTTGCAGAAGTGTGGCGTTTCCCCTCATTTTTGCCTCAAATCTGGGGGGTGAAAGGCTGGACCATCAATGCAGATTTATTTCTGAAAGCAGGGCTGAATAGCCTGTATTTAGGTATTTCTGCATCCGCACTAAGCCTAGGTGCAGCGATTTTATGGCTAGAGACAGGGCAGAGGAATAAAAGTGTCCCGCATTTTGAAAGATTGGTTTATCTGCCGTTGATAATCCCGCAAACCTCATTCCTATTTGGTCTACAATTATTGCTGATAAGCTTATATCTTGATGGCAGTTTCATCGCGATATTATGGGCGCATTGCTTGTTTGTCTTTCCCTATATTATGCTCTCTTTATCTGAGCAATGGCGGCGATTTGATAGCCGCTATGAAGATTGTGCCGCGGTCTTAGGACATAGCAGAATACGCCGGCTATTCACTGTGAAATTACCCTGTTTAGGCATTCCTATCGGGATTTCTTTTGCCATCGGATTTGCGGTTAGTGCGGCATTATATTTGCCGACCATTTTTGCAGGGCATGGCAGGTTCATCACCCTAACAACAGAGGCAGTCGTGCTTGCATCAGGTGCAGGGCGGCAGGCATTAGGGGCAGCAGCATTCATGCAGATGGTGCTTCCGCTCGTCATATTCCTTACCATAGAAAATGTATTGCGCCTGCGATACCGTCATTTTTCTGCGTTCAAATTATAGCCAGTACTTGGTGCAATCTAAAAACATGCTAAGCTTATAATGAGGCGCATAAAAGAAGCGGTAACGAGGCATGTGGTGATGAAAAAAATTGTAATTTCAGGCGGAAGCTCAGGTGTTGGCGCGCAGATGGCAAAAGATTTTGCTGTATTAGGGCATCAGGTTTTTATCTGCGGCAGGCGGGAAAAAGCAATCCAGCAGGTTGCATCACACCACCCCTCTATCCATGCGCATGTAGCAGATGTCACAGATGAACAGAGCATATCACATTTCTTTAATCAGGTTGAAGCAGATGGCAGCCCAGCTTCAATTGTGATTGCAAATGCTGGCATTGCGAAAAGCGCACCTATTGATAAAACAACCCTTGAGATGTTTAACCAGCATATCGATGTTAATCTAACAGGGGTGTTTTTAACCTTGCGTGAAGCGGTAATCCGGTTGAAGAGATCAGGCCAAGATTGGGGACGGCTTATTGCGATATCGTCAATGACTGCAAAAAAGGGCTATCCCTACATTACAGCCTATAGCGCTAGCAAACATGGTGTGCTTGGGATTGTAAGGTCGGCAGCACAGGAACTTGCCAAAACAAATATCACTGTAAATGCGGTGTGCCCAGGTTATTTGGACACTGAAATGACCGCAGAATCAATAGCCCAAATTAGCGCTAAAACAGATTTAAGCCCTGAACAAGCAGCTGACATTCTAGCGAAATTCTCACCTCAGAACAGGCTGTTTTCTGCATCTGAAGTGAGTGGTTTGGTCGCTTATCTTGCATCAGATGAAGCTGGCGGGATTACCGGGCAAGCGCTTTCCTTAGATGGGGGTGAGACAAGCTAAGATTCAGTGCTACCAGCTTCCTGTATTTGGCATCGATAGCCATGGCTCAGCAGGCTCTAATGCGCCGCCTTCTTGAAGCAATTCAAGCGAAATACCATCAGGGGATTTAACAAACGCCATCCTGCCTTCACGCGGTGGCCGGTTAATGGTAACGCCCATATCCATTAGCTTCTGGCAGGTCTCATAGATATTCTTCACAGTATAGGCAAGATGGCCAAAATTGCGTCCGCCGGTATATTCTTCTGTATCCCAATTATAGGTCAATTCCAATTCAGGCGCGCGTTCCCGCTTAGTTTGTTCTAAATCTTCATCTGTTGAGAGGAAGATTAAGGTAAAACGCCCAGCTTCATTTTCAGTTCGTCTTGTCTCAATCATGCCAAGCTTGTTACAGAAAAAATCTAATGCGGCATCTACATCATGAACGCGTATCATGGTGTGCAAATATTTCATCTCATTATCCTTATATAATATCTGAGTGGGTATGTACTGGGTTGATGATGCAAATTCACAGCACAGATAGCAAGGCCAAATCCCTTTGCATTAAAACTGGTTGCATGAGCAGCAATAAAATTGTGCTTTAAAGTTATCAATCAGGCTTTCTTGGTGCTTGCATAATTTAGCGACACAACGCTAGAGTATGGGCAGTTGGAATTACATTTTTCAGTATCTTATCTGATAGGAGTGGCAAATCATGTCTTATACCGTAACCCATTATATTGGTGGTGAAAAAACTGCTGGTAGCTCAAGCCGCACACAAGATGTTTTTAATCCTGCCTTAGGCGAGAAGAAAGCAGAAGTGGTGATGGGGGTAGCTGGCGATGTGCAGGCTGCGGTTGATGCGGCAAAGGCTGCATTTGGCGCTTGGGCTTCAACTCCGCCGGTAAGACGTGCGCGGGTAATGTTTAAATTTCTAGAGCTTGTAAGGCGCGATAAAGAAAAGCTTGCAGAAGCGATTACCACCGAACATGGAAAGGTTTTTACCGATGCGTGCGGCGAGGTTGAGCGCGGTATCGAAGTGCTTGAATTTGCATGTGGTATACCTGCACTGCTCAAAGGTGAATATTCACAACAAGCATCTACAGGGATTGATAATTGGACCTTCCGTCAGCCGCTTGGAATTGTTGCAGGGATTACCCCGTTTAACTTCCCTGTGATGGTGCCAATGTGGATGTATCCTCTGGCGATTGCTGCAGGGAATTGTTTTATCCTAAAGCCAAGCCCAACAGACCCAACAGCCTCACTGATGATGGCTGATTTGCTTGCTGAAGCTGGCTTGCCGACAGGCGTGTTCAGCGTCATTCAGGGCGATAAGGAAGCTGTTGACGCGATTTTGGAAAATACCGCCATTTCAGCTGTATCATTTGTTGGTTCGACCCCGATTGCACATTATATTTATGAGAAGGGCGCACATTACGGTAAACGTGTGCAAGCTTTGGGCGGCGCTAAAAACCATATGATGGTGATGCCTGATGCAGATTTGGATAAGACTGTTGATGCCCTTATTGGCTCTGCTTATGGTTCTGCTGGTGAAAGATGTATGGCGATTTCAGTGGCAGTGCTCGTAGGTGATGTTGGGGATAAAATCGTGCCTCAATTAGCGATGCGTACGCGTGAGCTTAAGGTCAAGAACGGCATGGAGCTAGACGCAGAAATGGGGCCTATCGTTACCCAAGCTGCGCATGAACGTATTACCTCTATGATCGAAAAAGGTGTATCTGAGGGTGCAGAGCTAGTTGTGGATGGACGCGATTTAACGGTTCCAGGTCATAATCAGGGTTATTTTATGGGGGGCAGCTTGTTTGATCATGTCACCCCTGAGATGAGCATCTATCAAGAAGAAATTTTCGGCCCTGTCCTATCATGCGTGCGTGTGGAGAACTCTGCTGAGGGGGTTGAGCTGATCAATAATCATCGTTACGGCAATGGTGTTTCTGTCTTTACCTCTGATGGCAATACGGCACGTGAATTTGCAAGCCAGATTCAGGTGGGTATGGTTGGTGTAAATGTGCCTATTCCTGTGCCAATGGCTTGGCATGGTTTTGGCGGCTGGAAGCAAAGCCTGTTTGGTGATTTACATGCCTTTGGTAATGAGGCAATCCAATTCTACACCAAGCAAAAATCAGTGATGCAGAGATGGCCAGATTCAATTGCCAAGGGTGCAGAATTTGTAATGCCTACTGCAAAATAAATATTTGGCGGCAAAATAAATGTCTGGCAGCAAAAGCCTTAATAAAATTCAGCTAGAAAATCTGCCAGAATTGCAGGTATCAGGCGTGTCCTTAAACGCGCTTCTGCCTGCGGTGCTGAAAGCTGGGGATGCAATATTAGCTGTAAAATCAGGTGAGCTAGGGGTTGAGATTAAGGCTGATAATTCACCTGTTACCGCAGCAGATAAAGCATCAAACGATATTTTACTTGCTGCACTTGAACAGCACTATCCAGATATTCCGGTGATATCTGAAGAGGCTGAAGCTAGCCATGCGATGGCGCCGTCTGATATGTATTTTCTGGTTGATCCCCTAGATGGCACTAAAGAATTTATCCGCCCAGATAGTCAAGGTAATTTTACCGTAAATATTGGCCTGATAGCAGATGGAGAAGCTGTTGGCGGTATTGTCTATGCCCCTATGCGGGATTTGCTATTTTGGGGTGTTGCAGGACAAGCAAGTTATCTTTACACAGCACAAATGCGGTATACCCTATCCGTTGAAACCCCTGTTGCAGACAGGATGGAGTGCTATCCGGTTGCGGTTGCTAGCCGCTCACACAAAGATGCTGAAACTGCTGCTTTTTTGCAAACATATCAAATTGAAGATTCGGTTTCTGTAGGCTCATCTGTGAAATTTGGAATTCTGGCAATGGGGGTTGCTGATATCTACCCCAGATTTGGCCCGACGATGGAATGGGATACGGCAGCTGGTGAGGCGGTATTGCGCGGCGCTGGCGGCGCTGTCTTTACCGATGATGGTCAGCCCCATCGATATGGGAAGAAAGATTGGCGCAATAATCCCTTTATTGCATGCGGTAAATTCTGCCCCTTTTAATCGCTATTTCAGTGTGAAAAATCATAGCCATTCTCTTAAAAAGATGATTAGCTTAACAAATGGTCAGTAAATCTACTGCATGTTAGCAATAAGCTTTACCATTTGGAGGGATAAGGAGAAGAGGATGAAATCACGCGCTGCAATTGCACTTGAAGCAGGTAAACCGCTAGAAATTGTTGAAGTTGATCTTGATGGCCCTCGCGCAGGTGAGGTGCTTGTTGAAATCATGGCAACAGGAATTTGCCACACAGATGAATTTACCCGTTCTGGTGCAGACCCTGAAGGATTATTCCCCGCCATATTGGGGCATGAAGGTGCTGGTATTGTCCGCGAGGTTGGGGCTGGCGTCACTTCTGTTAAAGAGGGCGATCACATCATTCCGCTTTACACCCCTGAATGCCGCGAATGTGATTATTGTTTGCATCCAAAAACAAATTTATGCCAAGCCATTAGAACAACCCAAGGTCAAGGGGTAATGCCTGATGGAAGCTCTCGCTTTACCTTTGAGGGTAAACCAGTGTTTCATTATATGGGAACATCAACCTTTTCAAATTTCACCGTATTGCCAGAAATTGCGGTGGCAAAAGTGAACACATCAGCCCCTTTTGACAAGATTTGCTATATCGGATGCGGGGTAACTACAGGCATTGGTGCTGTGATTAACACGGCAAAGGCTGAAGCTGGCTGCAGAGCGGTTGTGTTTGGGCTTGGCGGTATTGGGCTAAATGTTATCCAAGGGCTGCGGATGATAGGGGCAAGCCAAATTGTGGGTGTTGATTTAAATGATGACCGCGCTGAATGGGGTCGGAAGTTCGGGATGACTGATTTTGTGAATCCTGCCCATGTAACTGGCGATCTTACAGCCCACCTGATTGAGCTGACAGGCGGCGGCGCGGATTATTCTTTTGAATGTATCGGCAATGTCGAGGTGATGCGAACCGCATTAGAATGCGCGCATAAAGGCTGGGGCGAATCCATTATTATTGGTGTTGCAGGCGCAGGTCAGGAAATCTCAACCAGGCCGTTCCAACTTGTCACCGGCAGGTCATGGCGTGGTACTGCTTTTGGTGGTGCAAGGGGGCGCACAGATGTGCCAAAAATTGTAGATTGGTATCTTGAAGGCAAAATCGAAATTGACCCGATGATTACCCATACGCTGAAGCTTGAGGATATCAATAAGGGGTTTGATTTAATGCATCAGGGCGAATCAATTCGATCTGTAGTGATCTATTAATCACCCCTGATACGCGTTAGACAGTTAGCCAAGAAGATAAAGGGGCTGGAAATGCAAGTCGCTGCATTAAGTGCGGTTGAAATCGCCTATAAGTTCACTTTAGGAAAGCTTAGCGCAACGGAAATTGTGCACAGTCATCTATCCGCTATTGATGAGACCGATGCGCAGATTAAAGCATGGGAGATAGTGGACAAAGATGCCCTTAAGGGGCAGGCGCAGACAGCTCAAACAGGGCTAGCATTAAGCGGCGTGCCTGTTGGTATTAAGGATATTATAGATTGCGGCGGGCTGCCTTGTCGGTGGGGAAGCCTGTTATATCAAGATAGAATAGCGAAGCAGGATGCCAAAATCATTCAGCTTCTTAGACAAGCTGGCGCGTTGATATTAGGCAAAACAAGAACAACAGAATTTGCCTATTTACAGCATTGTGAGACCCGTAATCCGCATCACCATCTTTATTCCCCTGGCGGCTCATCTTCTGGGTCTGCTGCGGGTGTGGCAGCAGGACATATGCCTGTTGCGCTTGGCTCACAAACAGGGGGGTCTGTTATTCGGCCAGCATCTTATTGTGGTGTTTTTGGCTTTAAACCAAGCTTTGATGCGATTAGCAGAGAAGGGGTGTTGCAAACCTCTCAAACGCTTGACCATGTGGGTATTTTTGCGCGCTATTTAGAAGATATTGCTTTGCTAGGGGATGTGCTTATGCCGAAGCAAAATGGTCATCTTATGAAAGCAGCAACGACCAGCCCGAAGCAAGCGCCGCAGTTTATCTGGGATGAAAAGCTGCTTTCAGACCAGATTGAACCTTATGCGCTTTCCCCGCTTATCCAGCTTGCATCTATCTGTGCTGAGCATATGCACACAGACGCGCTTGCTAGCAATATTCAATCCTATAACAATGCCCATAGCGTTGTGTATGATGTTGAATATGCACAGAATATTGGACCTTTAATAGAAAAAAACCCATCTCTTGCAAGTGGTTTCACCCAAGAAACGGTAAAACGCGGCGCAAAAATTGGGTCCGCTGATTATCATGCTGCACTGAATATACGCGAGCTGGCGATTGCGTTTTTCGATAAAAAGCTTGGGCAGAATACATATATGCTCCTTCCGTCTGCAACCTCACAAGCCCCTCTTTTTGAACGAGGCACTGGTAATCCTGCCTGCTCGAAATTTACCAGCTTTTGCGGCTTGCCAGCGTTAAGCATCCCAAAGCTGACAGGGATTGCGCTAAAGGGGCCAGATGGTTTGCCGCTTGGGGTTCAGATTGTGGGTCGGTTTGGGAATGATGAGGGGGTGATTTCTGCTGCAAGATGGCTTGCTGAATATTGCGCCTCACAAGACTAGGAAGAAGGTATGAGAACACCTATTTTGATCGATAATCTGCAATATGCAAATTACAGTCCTGCTTTGTTTGATGAAATGGCGCAGGCAGGCTTATCTGCGGTGCATGTTACGATTTGCTATCATGAGAATTTTCGGCAAACCGTTGAGAATATGATCAGCTGGAATAGGCATATCGAAGCTCATCCAGATAGGCTTATGCATG
Source organism: Puniceispirillaceae bacterium (SeqCode) (assembly GCA_965660095.1). Taxonomy (GTDB): domain Bacteria; phylum Pseudomonadota; class Alphaproteobacteria; order Puniceispirillales; family Puniceispirillaceae; genus WTJO01. The sequence continues at coordinate 12,159 of CBFHYP010000016.1, read as the reverse complement.
GCCGTACCGCAAAAGATGTCTATCATGCTGCTGAAACTGGCAGGACAGCGATTTTTTACGGGTTTCAAAATTGCTCACCCATAGAAGATGATATTGGATTAATTGAAATTGTGCATCAGCTTGGGGCACGTTTTATGCAGCTTAGCTATAATAACCAATCCTTATTGGCGACAGGCTGTTATGAGTTAGAGGATCCAGGGCTAACCCGATTTGGCAAACAAGCCATCTTAGAAATGAACAGGGTAGGGTTGGTCATTGATATGAGCCATTCTGCGGAACGTTCTACCCTAGAAGCTATTGAAGTATCTTCAAGACCAATATCAATTACCCATGCGAACCCTGATTGGTGGCACCCTGCACGGCGCAATAAATCAGATGAGGTACTTCGTGCATTAACGCAAAATTCTGGAATGCTAGGTTTTTCGCTCTACCCGCATCATTTGAAGGGGGGCAGCGGCTGCACCATGGCAAGCTTTTGTGAAATGATTGCAGAAGCCGCAAACAGATATGGGGTTGAGTATTTAGGCATTGGCTCAGATTTATGTCAAAACCAGCCTGATTCGGTGGTGGAATGGATGCGCAATGGGCGGTGGTCACGGCAAACAGATTTTGGCGAAGGCAGTGCAGATAATCCAGGCTTTCCAGAGCAACCTTTATGGTTCAAAACAATAAGGGATTTCCCAAATCTTGCAGCTGGCTTGTCTGATATAGGTTTTTCAAGGGATGAGATAGATGGGTTAATGGGGCTGAATTGGCTTCGTTTTTATGAGCATAATTTCACAGCACAACAAGACATGGCCTAAATTGTTAAGGGTATTTTAGGATGGCAAATCAGGCATCGCATAAAAAATCTAAAACTATGCAGGATTATGCGGCCGATACTATATCGCAGCCAATAGCCCTTCGTGCGCCATCTGAGGTGATGCGGCTAAAACGCCTTGGGTCATTTTTTCCGCATCGGCTAAGCTTTATGCGTATTTTGATGCGTGCGTTATGCGCTGAACGCCCACAGCTAAAAATTACCAGCCAACAGCTTGATGAAAATGGCTATGGTCATATGGTGCTTTCATTGCAGCTAAAAGGGTTAGATTTATCGCTTATCGCTTATAGCAGAGCGCTAGACCCCACTGAGCGAACAGATAGGGTTATTGCTACCAAATGGGATGCAAGCTTTTGCCTTTATTTAGGGGTGCCTGACCGCCAAGAAATAGCAGCATTAGCAACCCATGTGACCGCACAAGAAGCTGGGCGGTATCATGAAAAAATACTTACCCTATCGCGGGCAAATAAATCGGTCCGGCTGTTTGATCATGTTACCACGTCTCTTGCCAAAGGGGAGGTGCCAGATAGAAAGATAATCTCGCAGATTGGGTATTTAATGCGTACCACAGCTGTATATGGGAATGGCAAATTTGGGATTGCTGACCGCAAAAAAATTGCTGAAATTGGTCTGTTTGAACCGCCATTTCAAGCGGAAATGCTCACCGTCTTTTTAATACGCGAATACTCATTTCTGCTTGCAGAATGGTGCGCAAAACAAAAAAACCCTGATGCGATTACATTAGACCAAGCAACGAAGCGAAACTTAGGCATTGGTAATTCAACAGGTCTGGGGATGGCACCGTTTTTAGTCAACCATCCATGTCTTATTCATAGCTGGATTTTAGCCCGTGAGGTAGCGTTACAACGTGCGCGTTCTATCATCCATCCATCTGCTAAGCAAATGAAGATGTTTTATAGCCTATTGCATCGCGCAACAGACCATATTCAGCGCTGGCACGTTGAAGATGTAGAACAGACAGAACGTAATACCGTATTAGCCGGTGAATTAGCACAATTTATTGCGGATATAAATCAAACGCATCTAGCAGAAAAATACCCGCTAGAAGATGCATATGCCCGTACCTTATCCTGTTCTGAAGATATGCAGGAATTAATGGTGTCCATCATAATAGAAATTTGCCCAGAGGAAATTGATGGCCTAGCGCATTGTCTCTCAAACCCGTTTCAGCCAAAATTAGAGCCCTCAATGCAACTCTCACAGCTTCGGGAATTGATCGTTGAAAATTATAGCTGGGCTTTGGATATCAATCTTGAGGATACAAATTCTGAAGCACAATTTTGGTATGTGTCAGAGGCTAAGCTTGAGCCGCGACTAGGTAAGCGGTTTGAAGAAGAAGGGGCAGATAGGGAAATGCCGTTTCATCTGGTGCGCTATACCCAAGAATTAATACGCTGTATCGATGATGAGCCAGCAACCCTTTCGATTGCTGCGTTTATGCTCCGTTATCCCCATACGCGCTATATGATAAGGCGGGTGCAGACCATCTCGCATTTCCGCTATGGCGAGATAAGGGACAATTTAGTAGATGTTCATTGCCGTCCAATAGATTTGCTTCGGTGTAAATTGTCTTTCTTTGGTGCATCACATTTCGACCCAAAATCAGACAGATGGACTCGCGTAACCTTATTCCAAGGTGCGCCAACAGCTAAGCAGATTGCAGAAGATGGAAATGATGACTGGCTGTTTGCACCCCTTCATTAACCCTCCCCTCAAAGTATGGTAGAAGTGAGCATGTGATGCATTTTTCAGAGAATGAAATACTGCATACCACCCGAAAAGCATTGCTTGGATGTGGGTTTAGCCATGATGTTGCGGAAGATATTGGCTGGGGGGTTGTATGCGCAAGTAACCTTGTGCCCCAAACAGTTACCGAAATAGCCGAATTGCTTATGCGCTTCAGCGCACATCACAGCCAAAACCGGGTTCCATTTGATCACCAAAAATTATCTGTTTCAGGTGATTTACTTGCAGTGCGGTGTACTGCTGAAGAGATGCTGATTTATAGTAGCGCAATGTGTGATTGGCTTATTTCTCATCCAACTGATTATTCATTAGAGTTGAGTTTGCCCTTTCTCCCATATTTTTTTGCAGGGCAATTACACTGGATAGAGAGCCAATATGTGGGCCATGTGCAGATATCTGAGAAAGATACAGCTTGCTTGCGGCCATCACAAATAATCGGGCGTGAAAAACGATATGGCGATTTTAAACTTTCATTCATCCCGCAGGATGTGCCCCCCCTTCATCTACAAAAACAAGACAGAATACAGATTGAAGAGGCAGGCTGGAAAAGTTTGTCTGAATTTGCATATCGCTCATATGTACCAGAAACAGAACAATCCAGATTACATGGTGCAGGGGCAGGGCTTCAGGATAATGACTAAATTTTTTCAGCCCTCACACCTTTGATTAAAGACTAGACAAGTCAGCTTCCATCGCACAGCATATGACATATTTAAAATGTTAAAAGCTGCTTCATGCAAAGCATATAAAGGAATTGAGGATGACGTCACCACAGCATATCGAGATGAGCCTAGATGAAATTTATGCCCTCTCTTACAAGCTATTAATCGCGAATGGCTGTAATGCAGAAAACGCAGCCGCTATTTCAGATACGGTGATGCGCGCAGAACGGGATGGCTCGACCTCGCACGGGATGTTCCGGCTTCCTGGATATGTGAACTCCATTCGGTCTGGCAAAGTTACCGCAGACGCCAAGCCTGAAATCACCAAACCTCTTCCTGCAATTGTAAAGGTGGATGGGGGATATGGCTATGCGCCGCTTGCACTTCAAGCAGGGTTACCTGAATTAGCAGATGCAGCAGAAAAAACCGGCATCGCGGTAATGAGTATTATCAATAGCTTTCATTTTGCAGCCCTATGGCCTGAAACAGAATTTCTTGCTGAACGTGGGCTAGTCGGTATTGCCTGCACCGCGTTTAAGCCATCTGTTGCACCTGCTGGCGCAAAGCAAGCTTTCTTTGGCACAAACCCGTTATCTTTTGCATTTCCAAATCCTGGCAAATCACCTTATGTGTTTGATATGGCCACATCACGCCTTGCAAAAGGGGATGTACAAATAGCTGCAAGGGATGGCCATGACCTTCCCCCCGAAACAGGCTTAGATGCGAAAGGTAATCCGTCAACAGACCCGAATGAAGTGCTGAAGGGGGTGTTGCTTCCCTTTGGGGGGTATAAAGGTTCTGCAATTGCAACCATGGTTGAGCTGTTATGTGCAGGGGTTACAGGGGACAATTTCTCCTATGAAGCTGGCCAGATGGATAATAATGATGGCGGACCTGCAAAAGGGGGAGAGCTTGTTATCGCCCTTAGCCCGCAGCTTATTGCAGGTGAAGGTTGGGAGCAGCATGTATCAGCATTCTTCGCTGAAATGGAAAAGCTGGATGGTATCAGGCTTGCAGGGCAAAGACGTCATCTTAACCGGCAAAATACCGGCAATCGTTCTATCAACAAGACTTTGGTTGAAACCATTCAGAAGCTTGCTGAAGACGCCTAAAGCCAAATATTCGTCTCTTAAATACGCGCTTTTTTAAAAAAGCTGCAGAAAAAAGCTTTTTTTTCGAAAATGGCTAGAGATTAATTTGAAAATTCTGTTTATACTATCGCTCTTGTTAATGGTAATGGCGTTTGAACTGGTATGTCTTCAATTCATCTTAGACGGTGGCAACAGGAAATAATTGACGAATTTCCTGATATTCTAAAAGCACATCGTCGTTTCATCGTTAAAGCACCCACAGGTGCTGGCAAAACTGTTTTGGCAAGTGAGATTATTAAACAGTTTTATCAAGGTGAAAAAGTCATTGTGCTGTGCCACAGGCTGGTTCTGTTAGAACAGCTTGAACGCGCTCTTGCTAAAGAACATAAGGTACGAAAATTAGAACTTAATCATTCAGAACGTGCCTTTTCTGATTATGATGTGTTGCTTTCCACCAGCACACGCGCCCGCGATATTTTAGATGAAGCTGTTGAACAAGCAAAATTAATCATCATTGATGAAGCGCACCGGGTATCGCCTAACGGTACTGGCTATAAACGCATTTTAGAATGTTTTAATGAGCGTGGGCGTGATGATGCCCATCTTCTTGGCCTGACCGCATCACCAGAACGCCGCACCGCAGACCAACGTGATCAGCTAAGCCTAGCGTTTGATGCCATTATTGATGGTGCGGATATGAATAAGCTGTTTGATGAAGGCATTCTTGTGCGGCCACGTTATCGCCCGCATTTCATCCATGATCTTGAGCTGAATGCGATTGATATTAGCTCAGGTGATTTTCCAGTGGCAAAATTAGCCCCTGCAATTATCAAATCTTCAATGATTAGCCATGCCTGCACGATTTATCTAGAAGAGCGAGAAAAGGTTACACCTCAGCCTATCTCAGCATGGTTTTGCCCAGATGTTACAGTTGCTGAAACCACAGTGGAAGCGATTGAAGATTTAGGGGTTTCGGTGTGCTTAATCACAGCTAGCACGCCGATTAAAGAGCGCATGCAAATGCTTGCTAGCCACGCAAATGGCGAGGTGGAAGCGGTTGTATCGGTTGGGGTGCTTGCTGAGGGATGGGATAACCCGCATTGTAATATCATCGTGCATATGCGCCCTACCTTATCCAAAGTATTATGGGGTCAGTCTGTTGGCCGCGGGCTAAGGGCTGCTGAAAATAAAGATAGCTGTGTGGTAATTGATGTAAGCTCAAACTGGTCCACCTTTGGCCCTGTTGAACATTTACAATGGAGCCTATGGTCACACCGAGGCTCGTATTTGCGGTATAAAAACAGGTTCCAATGGATTGCCCAGCAACCTGTTGATGAACAACAAAGCTATTATCTATGTGATAATAAATTAGATACAGGGCTTAGATGTTCGCATATTTATCTTAAAGATAAATTCTCAGATACAGGCTGTCCTGTCTGCGGGTCTTATAGCGCAATAGATATTCATAAAGAACAGAAGATGGAAGATTCTGTGAATGATATCGGCCTGCACAGATTATTCTTTGAGCGTATCCCTGCTGTCTTTGACGAGATGAATAAAGATATCTGGCGAACCCTTGGCAGAACAGCTTGGACAGGGGCTGAGAAAGAAGAACTCCTGTTTTTAGCGTTTTGTAAGGCGTTTGAACTTGTCAGTGGGAAGCCGTCTAATTCTGATTCAGAATTTTGGGCGTTCACCTTGCAAGGGGAAGCAGCGATTAGGCATTATCTGGTGAGTGAAAAAATTCAAATCGTAAAGTCTGATGAATTTAATCACGCTATTCTTGTTGATGGGTTAATGCATGGCAGACGTGTGCGCGCCCTTCAATCTAACCACGGCATTCTGCTATGTGGGGAGTTGTTTGAAAATACTTCAGAAGAAGAGCTAGAACGTAAATATCAACGTGCGCTTCAAATTATCGAACGTTTGAGTGTTATGGGCTGCTCCTCCCAAGATAATCTGCCGTATTTCAAAGCTAAGGATGTTATCTAGCTGAAAAGATATTGTGCCTTAGCTAGATTCTAAAATTGCTATGTGAGCCGGCTTTCTGATAGATTTACATCATATATACCCATTGAATTATCGAATAAAGCTAGACCATGACACATCCATCTTCTATCACTATCGCCCCATCTGTACTGGCATCTAATTTTGCTGCATTAGGGGATGAAGTGACCGCCGTGCAAGCGGCAGGGGCTGACTGGATACATCTTGATGTGATGGATGGTCAGTTTGTACCCAATCTTTCTTTTGGGGCGCCGATTATCAGTGCGCTTCGCAAACAATGCGAGGGATTTTTTGATGCGCATTTAATGGTGCATGAACCTGACCACCTGCTTGCTGATTTTGCTAAAGCAGGGGTTCAACATATCACGGTGCATGCCGAAGCGTGCCGCCATTTAGATAGAACCATCGGGGCGATTAAAGCGCTTGGATGCAGTGCAGGGGTTGCATTAAACCCGCATACACCAATAGAACATCTGCGTTATGTGCTTGAAAAAATAGACCTTGTTCTTATCATGACAGTCAATCCAGGCTTTGGCGGCCAATCCTTTATTCCAGCGATGGTCGATAAAATCAAACAAACTGCTAATTTGATTGATGGTCGCGATATTCAAATTCAGGTTGATGGCGGGATTACAGCAGAAACAGCAGGGCCTGTTATCACAGCAGGTGCAACAAATCTTGTTGCAGGCTCAGCTATTTTTGGCCACCCAGAGGGGTATGCCAAAGCAATTAAACAGATAAGGTCAGCGGCTTAATCTTTAGCCTTTTTGGGGTGGAATTCTGCGCTGGCCAATATGTTGCTCGCCGCGCTGTTCTGCAAGTTGTATCTGCAATCGTCTTTCTGCAAAACGTTGCTTTTGTTTTTCAGTTGTTGTGTGGTAGCAGTGCGGACAGCTAATGCTTGGTTGATACTGTTCAGACTGTAACTCTTCTTCAGATAGCGGCATTTTACAGGCATGGCAAAGCTGATAGCTTCCGGTATTCAAATCATGATCAACAGAAACCCGGCTATCAAATACAAAACATTCACCTTGCCATTTAGATTCTGTTTTATCAATTTCTTCTAAATACCGTAGAATCCCCCCTTTGAGATGGTATACTTCATCAAACCCCATCTGTTTCATCAAGGCCGTTGATTTCTCGCATCTGATGCCGCCTGTGCAATACATGGCAATTTTAGAAGGACGTTCATCTTCTGGCAGATTGGCGATAGCTTCTGCATAATCAGGGAATTGCCGAAAGCTTTGGGTGTTTGGGTTGTCGGCACCTTCAAAACTTCCGATGGCGACTTCATAATCATTTCGTGTATCTACTACAAGCACATCTGGGTCTGAGATCAGCGCATTCCAGTCTTGCGGCTCAACATAAGTGCCAGCTTGTTCTAAGGGCATAATATCATCGCGCCCCATCGTTACAATTTCACGTTTTAGCCGAACCTTCATCCGGTGAAATGGCACTGTTTCTGCACTTGCATATTTGATATCAATATCATGAAATTCAGGCAGTGTTTTTAGCCAGCTTAAGAATTGGCGCATGTTATATTCTGTGCCTGAGATAGTGCCATTAAGCCCTTCATAGGCAATGAGCAAGGTGCCCATCAATTCAAAATGGTCACATTTTTCGCGTAATATTGCTTGTAGTTCTGCACAATCTTGGATTGTTACAAATTTATATAATGCCGCAATAAGGAACTGATTTGTGTTCTGTCTTTCAGACATGCTGCCCTGCCCCGATACTTCTATGCCGGCAGTATATAGCAGAACAGCTATAGAAGAAAAGACCTTGTGTATCTTGGGTAGCGCATGGCTAGATTTTTTGGATTAAGTGCTGGTCTTAATCAAACTTATGACGGGTGTTGAGCGAGTGCTGCTTCAATGGCCTGAATCATTTTTGACGATTCTGGGGCGGTCATAGATGAAAACCATTCTGTGATATGGCCATCTCTACCCACCACATATTTATGAAAATTCCACCGTGGTTTGCTCATCCCGCCTTTTTGGGTTGCTGCCCATCTATAAAATGGATGCGCATTCCCGCCCTTTACATTTGTTTTTGCTGTGAGCGGGAAATCAATATCGAAATTGACTTCGCAAAATTCTTTTATAGCAGCCTCATCACGAAGTTCCTGTTTACCAAAATCATCTGATGGTACGCCAATTACGGTAAGCCCTGCTTCACGATATCTATCATAGAGCGCTTGCAGACCCTTATATTGCGGGGTGAAACCGCATCTTGAGGCCGTATTTACAATCAACAACACCTTGCCTTGATAGTTGGATAGGCTGAAATCCTGCCCATCAATCGAGGTAAAATTAAACTGATAGGCCGTGTTGTGAACAGCAGCTTCATCCTGTGCTGCTTGCGCTATCTGGGTGATGTGTGATGTGCCCATAATCCAAAATCCTAAGCAAATAAGAAGTGCTGAGCGAAGGGGGATGCGGGGTTTTAACACGGCTCTCATCTCATTACTCGATTTGCTGTTATCTATGACAGCCAGTCCTGTGATAAGTACGCATCTTGGGCGCGGATGGATGAGGGTTAGGCGCGTGTTTGATAAGACCAGACATTTTTCATCCAGCCTTCAAGCAACGCCTCTCCGCCAAGATTTAATATCTGATTTCGTAGCCTTGCACCTAATCCGCCAAGCCGCATGATTTTGCCCGTTAATGCTGCTTTCTGGGCAATTGAGCTTGCATGATGCATTCGCGCCTTTGCCATTTCATCTAACGCCTCACGAAGTGGATACCTCGCCAGCATCTGGTCAAGCATGGCGATATCTTCAAAGCTTTGCCCAGCGCCTTGCGCAAGATGTGGCGGCATAATATGGGCGGCATCCCCAATTAGGGTAAGCCGCTGATAACGCCAGAATGCCGCAGAAAAAGGTGCCATAATAGAGGTGTTTTGCCAGTGAATATCTGGCTGCATTAAGCTATGTAATGCTGGATTTTGAGCAAAGAAATGCTGTTGCCAGTTTCGGCTTAACCTGTCTTGTTCAACACAAAATACCAGATTTATTTTATCCCCATTTGAGAAGGGATAGCTCACAAGATGGCATTTATCGCCAAGCATTAATCGTGATTGTCTGTCAGAGAAAAAAGCGGGCAATAGTGCACTTTTTACCTCAGCACGCATCGCGCAATATTCAATTTCAGGTGCAGCAGAGGAGATAAGCTTGCGTGATAATCCAGTTGGGCCATCTGCGCCAAGAATATATTCAGCTTGATGAAGTATTTTATCCTCAGTGATGATCTGGCCAACAGGGCGGTCATAGCTTACCATCCCAGCGGTTGCATACCCATTATAGAGCTGAATATTCTTATGCGCCTCGCAATGCTGAAGTATTTCATCCATCAGCTGTTTTTTGCAAATGGAGGCGTAGTAACGGGTTTGAGGATGCTCAAGAGCGGCAATAATATGCGAATCTTCAAGCCGCATAAGCTGAATGCCTTCAAGCCTGTAGCCAGCATCTAGAAGCTTCTTTGCAATGGGTTGTGCATCGGTATCATGAAGTGCAGATAGACTTTCATAGCTATTTTGGGCAAGCTGCATGGCGCCTTTTGCAACTGCTTGCTTGCCAATTATTTTAACCGTATACCCATGACCTGCACATACCAAAGCTGACATCATGCCAGCAATGCCGCTCCCAAGGATAATAATATCGGTATCGTGTGTCATGATGATGCCTGCCAATCTAAACCTGCTTTATTAGCATAGCTTAGATATGCCTGAAGACTAGTCTTAACTGATAAAAAATGGATTTTTCGTATCTTGCCTATCTGTTTTTGGTTACGGGCATAGATGGTGTGATTGCGATAAGCTAAGCTGGCGCTGGATTGCCAATACAGCTTCTGTATCAGGGTCAATGCCGCCCCATTGCAGAAAATAGCCGCAAGGGGTGAAGACAGCATCATCTTCATCACTTTCCAGACAAGCTGTATCAGGGGGGGTGTTTGCCCATAGGCTGCGATGTTGTGCATCCACACTCATCATTAGATAATCATTATCTGCAGACTGATTATCTGGGTATGTGCGTACATTCTTGCGCATCGCCCAATAGCTAAATTGCGGGATAATGGAGCTATTATCAAGGGCGGGATAAAGCAGGCTAAGCGGGGTGTCCGCATCAGGGGTTGGGTCATCAAATCCGATGTTAATCGCTTGTCTTTCTGTGAGGGTTACTGCTTGATTATTGCTATCTGTTGGGGTGCCGGCACTTCCATTTCCTTGCCAGAAAATCTGATTTTTTGAATGACCTTCTAGCCATGTCCATTCGCCCTCTGTGCCATTATCTGCGCCGCCAAGCCAGCCCCTTACCCAGCGCGTATTATCCGCATTCAATGAAATGCTTAAGCGCGATAAGGCATCCTGTTCTGCAAAGCTTGAAGGGGTCGCAAGATAGCCAGTCATTTCACATAAAGCGGTTTGCCCTGCTTCATCAAATGCATCTTGGATATCAAAACTTGCATTGTCTGATGTGTCTACAAACCGCATATATCGAATTGTCTCGTCGCTATGAAAATACGCAGGCGCACCAAGTGAGAAAGTAAGAACTTTCTGATTTTCTGCTTCTATTGCATCACTTTGATAGCTTACATTCCGCAAAACACGTTGCCATTCTGCACCTGTCATAAGCCTGTCTTCTGCAGTGATTTCCAGCAATTGCTTTGTGCTATCATATGTGGCGCTAAGACCAGCGTTATAATCAAAGGGGATATCATCAAAAAGGGTGGAATTATCTTGGGTGCTGGCATTCGCTCCCGCAATAAAAAGCTTCTCTTTTTTGTGTGATGAGAATGCAGGATAGTGATGATTTGGGCGAATGCTGACATAGGCTGAGCGAAAGCTGCATTGCTGTGCTGTGGTATCTGCAAAATGCAAATTTGGATCAATTCTGCAGTGAGACGGTGGCTGCGGCGGTGAAGATAGCGTGGCTGTTTTTGCAATTGGTTTTTGTGTCAGTGCCGAATTTAAATGTTCAGCCCCTGCATTGAAAATCAGCCTAGAACTATTATCAACAAGGCTAAAAAATGCGTGGCTGCCATCTGCTGTGAAAATATGCTCGGTGAGTTTTTCTGAGATTGCGGCGTCTACTGTATCAGGGCAATGTGACTGTTTGGTGTTAATCAGATAAGCCGCAAATAACCGCTCTTCACTATCTGATGGGTATAGCCCGATATGTTGGTTTTTTGTTTGCTTTTGCCTGCCTTGATACAGTGAAAATAAATTAGGGTCTGATAAGGTGGCATCAAGGCTGGATGCAGAATTATCCAAAATAGTTTCATTGTCATCATCACGTTCTGATAGAGTGTAATTTAAAACTAGCTGATTCTCTGCGTCAGTATCCTCGCCTTTGAATAGGCTTGCGATTTGCGCCTCTGGCAATGCGATATCATATAATCTTAACTCAGATATGGCGCCGTTAAAATCTGCATTATAGGTTTCATTATCCCCTAAGATTAGCCCACTAAGATTATCGCTATTCTGGTCTGTGTTAAGGGCAGTAATGCCAGCAGGGAAGTTTAGCGCTTGTTCTTCTGCATCAATGAAAAGCTGAAAATTATCTTGGTTTAAACTGCCTGCATAGCGAATAGCGATATGGTGCCAATGATTGTCATCTAGACTAGTATCTTGAGTTGTTGTGATGTTATCGTCGCCAAGCTGGATGTGGATATTCCCATCCTGCCAGCTAAGCCCAAAATATCCGTTTACAGTATTTTTATCCCCCCATCCCAAAAGCGATTGTGCGCCGGTGCTTTGATTATCTGTAACCAGCCAGATGGAAAGGCTGCGGCTATCATTACCTGTGAGGGCG